>JAAAPE010000030.1 GCA_009908385.1 Gammaproteobacteria bacterium | reverse complement strand
GCCACCGGATGGGCGAGGCGCTGGCGCCCTCGGGTAGCGTCCACTCCATCTCCGTGCTCAGGCCCGAATCGCCGGGATTCTTCCAGTAGGTATGCCAGTGCTCGTCGGGCAGCATGCGCAGGCCCACGCGGAAAGGTTCCCCGCGCTGCACGTGGGTGTTCTCGCTGACGAGCTCGACTTCGATGTGCGGGCGCTGAACGGGTCCGGGCCCGGCCGTCACCCACGGCGCAAGCGTCAGCAGCACGAGTAACGTGAAGAGGCGCATGGTCGCTGGATTGGTGAAAGTGCCCGATGATGTCATGAGCGCGTCGAGGCGAGATTGCGTGAAAACCCCTAGCGTTGACAGTCGGGGCAGAAGAAAGTGCTGCGCTGACCGATGATCTCGCGCCGGATCGCCCGGCCGCAGCCCGGGCAGGCGGCGCCGGCCCTGCCGTAGACTTGCAGCGACTGGCCGAAGTAGCCGGGGGTGCCGTCGCCCACGGTGAAGTCCCGCAGCGACGTGCCGCCGACCTCGATCGCGTCCGAAAGCGTTCGCCGGATCGTGTCGGCCAGCAGGTCGTAACGCGTCCGGCTGATCCGACCGGCCGGCCGGCGGGGATGGATGCCGGCGGCGAACAGCGCCTCCGAGGCGTAGATGTTGCCCACGCCTACCACGGTCTTCGCATCCATGATGAACAGCTTGACCGAGGCGCGCCGGCCGCGGCTCAGGCGCCACAGCCATTCACCGTCGAACGCGTCGCCCAGGGGCTCGGGTCCGAGGCCGGCCAGGCGCGGGTGCGACAGCGGGTCGTCCCCGCCCCAGAGCAGCGCGCCGAAGCGCCGCGGGTCGGTGAACCGGATCAGGTGCCCGTTCTCGATCTGCAGGTCGACGTGGTCGTGCCGACCGGGCTCGGGCGGCGCTTCCCAGCCGCGAAACGAGCCCGACATCCCCAGGTGCCAGAGCAGCGAGCCCGACTCGAGCCGCCAAACGAGCCACTTGGCGCGGCGCTCGAGCGCGGTGACCGCCTGCCCGGCGATGCCGTCGACGGTCCGCGGCACCGGCCAGCGCAGCTGGCGCTGGCGGATCGCGATCGCGGCGATGCGCCGGCCCTCCACCAGGGGCGCGAGGCCGCGGCGCGTGGTTTCGACTTCGGGTAATTCGGGCATGGGTGTGGCCGGTGGCCGCTGGCGACTACCGCCGCATTATCGCGCAGCCGGATCAGGCCGTTGACCTGGAGACTGCATCGATTCTGAGCAGCGGCTGCCCAGATGCCGGGCAGTCCGAAACAGCCGTCAGACATAAAAGACACAAGAATCAATCGCTTGTGATGATGGCACGGCGCTTGCGCTGTTGGATCGGAACCATCACGGGAGATTCGCCATGAAACTGGTCACGGCCATCATCAAGCCCTTCAAGCTCGACCCGGTGCGCTCGGCGCTGGCCGCCGTCGGCGTTACCGGCATGACGCTCACGGAGGTGCGCGGCTTCGGTCGCCAGAAGGGCCACACCGAGCTCTACCGCGGCGCCGAGTACCACGTCGACTTCCTGCCCAAGATCAAGCTCGAGATCGCCGTCGACGCCGACCGGCTCGAAGCCGTCATCGAGGCCATCCAGGAGTCGGCCGGCAGCGGCCGTATCGGCGACGGCAAGATCTTTGTCGCCGAGCTCGATCAGGTCATCCGCATTCGCACCGGCGAACGCGACCAGGACGCCATCTAAAGGAGGCTTGCAAGAATGGAAGCAATCATCGAAACACGCTACGCCCTCGATACCTTCTACTTCCTGGTCTGCGCCGCCCTGGTCATGTGGATGGCCGCCGGTTTCACCATGCTCGAGGCCGGCCTGGTGCGGGCCAAGAATACGGTCGAGATCCTGACCAAGAACGTCGCGCTCTACTCCGTGGCCTGCCTGATGTACATGATCATCGGCTACAACCTCATGTACCCCGCCGACGGCATCAACAGCATCTGGCCCGGCATCGACTGGCTGCTGTCGGCGGCGGATAACTCGGTCGAATCCGTGCTGGCCTCCGACGGCGAGATCTACTATTCGAGCCTGTCGGATTTCATGTTCCAGGTGGTGTTCGTGGCCACGGCCATGTCGATCGTTTCCGGCGCGGTCGCCGAACGCATGAAGCTCTGGAGCTTCCTGGCCTTCGCGGTCGTCCTGACCGGCGTCATTTATCCGATCCAGGGCTACTGGAGCTGGGGCGGCGGTTTTCTCGACGGGCTCGGCTACAGCGACTACGCCGGTTCGGGCATCGTCCACATGGCCGGGGCGGCGGCCGCGCTCGCCGGCGTGATCCTGCTCGGCCCCCGCGCGGGCCGCTTCGGGCCCGACGGCCGGGCGCGCGCGATTCCCGGCGCCAACCTGCCCCTGGCCACGCTCGGCACCTTCATCCTCTGGATGGGCTGGTTCGGCTTCAACGGCGGCTCCGAACTGGCGGTGTCCAGCGTCGAGTCGGCCAACAACGTGGCGCGCGTGTTCGTCAACACCAACGCGGCCGCCGCCGCCGGCCTGGTCACGGCACTGCTGGTGGCGCGCGCGGCCTTCGGCAAGGCCGACCTGACCATGGCGCTTAACGGCGCCCTGGCCGGCCTGGTGTCGATTACCGCCGAGCCCCTTGCGCCGGCGCCCGTGCAGGCCGCCCTGATCGGTGCGGTCGGCGGCGGCATCGTGGTGGGTTCCATCCTGCTGCTCGACAAGCTGCGCCTCGACGACCCCGTCGGCGCCATTTCGGTGCACGGGACCTGCGGCATCTGGGGCGTGCTGATCGTGCTCTGGACCAACGACGGCGCGACGCTCGGCGGACAGCTCGCCGGGCTGGCCGCCATCGGCGGGTTCGTGTTCATCGCCAGCCTGGTGTTCTGGGCCATCCTCAAGGCGGTCACGGGACTGCGCGTCCACCCCGAGGACGAGGCGGCCGGCCTCGATCGGGTCGACTGCGGCATGGAGGCCTATCCCGAGTTCGTGCCCACCGGCAGCAGCGACTAGGCGCGCCGTGGCATGATGGGAATCGGCCCGCGGCCGGCTGGTCCGGCTGCGGGCCGAGTCTCCTTCAGCAACACGTCGCGGAGCTGCCATGCCGATCGAAATCGTCCAGGGCGACATCGCCCACCAGCCCGAGCTCGATGCCGTGGTCAACGCGGCCAATGCGCAACTGATGCCCGGCGGCGGCGTGGCCGGCGCCCTGCACCGGGCGGCCGGCCCCGAGCTGGCCGAAGCCTGCAAGCCCCTGGCCCCGATCGAACCGGGCCAGGCGGTGGTCACCGAAGGCTTCGAGCTGCCCAACCGCTGGGTCATCCACGCCCTCGGCCCGCGCTACGGCATCGACCAGCCGTCCGACGAACTGCTCGCTGCGGCCTATCGCAACGTCCTGGCCGCTGCCGCCAATGAGAACATCCGGTCCGTCGGCTGCCCTGCCCTGTCGGCCGGGGCCTTCGGTTACCCCCTCGAGGAAGCCGCGCGCATTGCCGTCGAAACGGTGAGCGAACACGCGCCCTCGGAGCTGCTGTTCCGGTTCGTCCTGTTCGACGGGAAGACGAGGGATGTGTTTTCGGGGTTGCTTGAATAGAGGGTGGTTTTTTCGTTTTTTCGTTTTTTGGTTCGGCATCCGCCGGGCGTTGCGGGGCGGCTGCGCCGCGGGCCCTGTGGCGCTTTCTGCACTCGGCACCGTAGTCCCGGACGGAGCGCAGCGCGAATCCGGGACTACGGTGCCGAATCGCCGCGTGTCCTGCTGCGCTTACTGAACCGTAGTCCCGGACGGAGCGAAGCGTAGATCCGGGACCTTCTCGCAGAATGGCAGGGCGCCGGGTTTTCTCATCCGTAGCTCTGGGGATAGGCGTCACCGGCCGCTGTGCGAGCCTCGACAAGTCAACTGCGATTTCGCCCGGGCCCGCTTCGCGGGGTCTTGCGGCGACTTACTTTTTTCAATTACCAAAAAAGTAAGCAAAAGGGCTCTTAAAAGATGCCGGATGGTTCGCAGGAGTCGGGATGATGGTGGCTCCAGAATCCCGACTGCGACGTTGTTCTGATCCGGTCTGATTCTCCGGTGGTATTAGCAAGACCCTGGCGTAATCCGCACGAGAACGGCACGACCTCGATGACCCCGGTTTCGGTTGGCGGAGCCACGGCTTTCCAGCTGCGGGGCTTAGCCCACCCGGAAGCCTGCGCGCGCGGAGCGCGCGGTGTCGTGTAATCCGAAAGCCCAGACGCCAGACCAGGGCCACTTTCGGCTTGTGCCGAAGTCCCGGCGAATCCAGCCGGGCTAGAACAACGCCGTAATCGGAGTTCTGGAGCCCCCACACGGCGCGATTTCCGAGACGCCAGCCGGCGTCTTTTAAGCGCGTTTTTTGGTAACTTTTTTCGCGCGGGAAAAAAGTTACCCGGCGCAAGAGCCTGCGAAGCAGGCCGGCCGGAACGCTTTTGACTTGTCGAGGATCGCACGGCGCCCGGTGGCGCCAACCCCCTGAGCTACGGCTGAGAAAAGCCCGGCGCCGTGCTATCCGGCAACAAGGTCCCGGATCTCCGCTGCGCTCCGTCCGGGACTACGGTGAAGTGAGGCCCATAGTCCTCGCGGCGCAGCCGCCCCGCAACGCCCGGCGGATGCCGAACCGAAAAAGACCAAAGAACCAAAGAACCAACCAACGAAATAACGAAAAAAAAGGCCCGGCAGTGCCGGGCCCGATTCTCGGCGTTCCGTGAGGGCGCTTACTCCCCGGCCGCTCCGATGCGCGTCAGTTCGGTGACGTACTCGGCACCCCCGGCCTGCGGCGGCAGGCGGCCTTCGGCGCGCAGCATCTTGCGCGGCGTCTCGACCGAGACCCACATGGTCATGGCACCGCTTTCGCCGTCGAGCGGTTCGAGTTCCAGGCGCCAGGCTTCGAACTCGCCGGCGGGTACCTCGATCGTTTCGCGACCGGCCACCCGGATGTCGAAGTAGCGAACGCGCTGCTGCATGCCGACCTCGGCGAAGCGGATCGGCGTGCGATAGCCCGTCTCCAGTGGCAGGCCCAGGACGACGGCTTCGAGGGCGGCGTCGCCGCCGTAGACCGGTGCGTCGAGTTCGATGTCGATCGGGACGTCCTGGCCGGCGCTGATCTTGCCGGTGACCGCGCGGCTGCCGTATTCGACCTCGATGGTGGCCGGGCCCTGGCTCAGGTTCCGGCTGATCGGCCGCAGGGTATCGGCTTCGACCACGATGCGGTCGCTGGCCTGTCCCATGGGCGAACTGGAATCCGACTCGATGACGATCACTTCACGCTCGTCGAGCTGCTCGCGCGCGACCGAGCGCTCCGACTCCATCACCAGTTCGTTGCCCTGCAGGTTCAGTTGGGTGCGGAAGGCGAACTGGCCCATGGCGACGGCGTTCGGATCGGCCGTGGGCAGGGGCAGGGTGCGCGCGGCGTTGAGCTCGTCGGCGAGCTCCGGCAGCTCGACGCTGTCGATGTCGACGGTGATGGCCGCCAGGCGCTCGGCGACCGCCTCTTCCATGTCTTCCTGGTGGCGGCCGCCGAGGTGCGTCGCGAGGAATTCCTCCGTTCGCGCGAACATCGCCAGGCGGTTCTCCCGCCCGCGGAAGCCGTGGCCTTCGTCCGGGGCGACGATGTATTCGACGGGCAGCCCGGCCTCGCGCATCGCGACGACGATCTGGTCGGACTCGGCCTGCTTGACCCGAGGGTCGTTGGCACCCTGGATGACCAGCAGCGGGCGCGCGATCTTGTCGACGTGATTGATCGGCGACTGGCGCTCGAGCTGCTGACGGCCTTCCTCGGTGCTCGGATCGCCCATGCGCTGCAGGAAGATTCGGCGGATCGGTCCCCAGTAGGCGGGAATCGAGTTGAGCAGGGTGATCAGGTTCGACGGGCCGACGATGTCCACGCCGCAGGCGTAGAGTTCCGGGGTGAAGGTCATGCCCGCCAGCGTCGCGTAGCCGCCGTAGGAGCCGCCCATGATGCACACGCGTTCAGGATCGACCATGCCCTGCTCGACGAGGTGGTTGACGCCGTCGGTGATGTCGTCCTGCATGGCATCGCCCCACTCGTTGTTGCCGGCGTTGAGGAAAGCCTTGCCGTAGCCGGTCGAACCGCGGAAGTTGGGCTGCAGGACGGCGTAGCCGCGGTTGGCAAGGAACTGCGCCAGGCCGTCGTAGCCCCAGGTGTCACGCGCCCAGGGACCGCCGTGGATCAGGGCCACCAGGGCCAGGCCTTCGTCCTCGACGCCCTTGGGCGTGGTCAGGTAGGCCGGAATCTCCAGGCCGTCACGCGCCTCGTAGCGGATCGCGGCCATGTTCGCCATGTGCTCGACCGGGAGGTCGGGACGCGAGCGATAGAGTTCGCTGACTTCCATGTCTTCCCAGTTGAACAGGTAGGTGGTGCCGGGATCGACGTCACGCGAGAGGCCGACCAGCACGAGTTCGTCGTTCGCGGTCTGCGGGCGGAAGCTGATTTCGCCCTCGGGCAGCTGTTCGCGCAGGAAGTCGAGTGCCTGCTCGAATGCTTCGTCCTTCGGATAGATGCGCGTGCGGTCGCCCTCGTAGACGGTGGCCAGCATCTCGTCGCTCTCGTTCGAGTAGATGGCACCCCCGAAGTCGACCTGTTCTTCCGGGTCGCGCTCGACGAACTCGAGTTCACCGGTCTCGACGTCCATCAGGTACAGGCCGGTGAGGTCGTTGTCCTCGCCCTTGTTGGACTGGAACCAGACGCGCTCGTTGTCGGCGTGGAAACGGTTCGGGCCGCAGCTTTCCCGCCACGAGCAGCTGTAGAGCGTCTCGCCGACTTCGCCGTCGCTCACGCGCAGGGTTTCGGTGCCGCCGTCCTCGGTCTGGCGAACGGCCAGTCGCACCTCGCCTTCCAGGCCCACGACCCAGCCGGCGATGTTCTGGTCGTTCTCGATCACCAGTTCGCGCTCGCCCGATTCGATGTCGACGCGGTAGACGTCGTGCAGCGCCGGGTCGCGGTCGTTGAGGCCGACGATGATCTCGCCCGGCGTGGCCTTGGGCACGGCGTAGATCTGTGCGCGCACGCCGTCGATGTCGGTCAGGTTGCGCGCCGGCGGCACGCCCTCGCCCCCGGCGGGCTCGGCATCGGCGTCGACCGCCCAGACGTGGTAGTTCTCGTCGCCGCCCCGGTCCTGCACGTACAGGACGTATTCACCGTCGCGGCTCCAGAAGTAGCCCGGCACGGGCCGGTCGTCGTCGGTCAGCGGCCGGGCGTTCTCGAAGGCTTCGTCGATGCCCTTGATCCAGATGTTGCGCACGCCCTCGTAGGGCCGCATGAAGGTGACGAACTCGCCGTCGGGGGAGATCTGTGCGCCGGAAATCTCGGGATCGTCGAAGAACAGTTGCCGGTCGAGCAGCGGGGGCAGCTCGTCCATGTAAGGCAGCGGCGCCGGCTTGTCCGCGGCCAGCGCCGCGGCGCTGCAGAGCGCGGCGGCCGCGCCGGCCAGCAGAAGGGAAATTCTCGATTTCATAACGTCTGTGCTCCTGGGTTGGGATTGCGTCGCCATTGAAGCGGCAAACCGGATCGACCGGAACGTCATCTGTATGCCATGGCGCATTAACGTCGTGCGACAGAAACGTGACAGCACGGTTTTTGGCCGACCGCACGCGGCAGAGTAAACGACCCGCGGTGGACATCCAATAGCCCATTGGTCACGTCGAAATGCGATCTGCCGCACAAGACCATGGACGTTAGCTGTTACCTTTTGTGACGAAGACCGCCGCGGAGGATCGCAGATGACCCGAGTCCTGGTTCCCATGGCAGACGGCAGCGAGGAACTGGAAGCGGTCACCCTGATCGACCTGTTCCGGCGCGCCGAATTCGAGGTGACCGTCGCCGGGCGACGTCCTTCCCGGGCGCGCTGGACGATTTCGAAACGGTCGAGCGTGTCGACGAGGCGCTCGTCGTCGACGGCCACATCGTCACCTCGCACGGGCCCGGCACGGCCATGGATTTCGCGCTCGAGCTGATCGAACGCCGCGCCGGTCGCGAGCCGCACGACCGGGTCGAAAAGGGACTGCAGCGGCCACCGGCTCACCGCCGGTCCGGCTGATCAGTCCCGGGGCCGGAAATCCTGCATGTAGGGGTTGGCGTCGCTGGGCGCGATCCGGATGAAGCCGTAGCCGGTGGCCTCGTGGCAGCCGTTGCACGAGGAGATCACGCCGCGCAGGCGCGACCGGACGGCCTCGGGTTCGCCGCCGTCGAGCGCCTTTTCGAACTGCTCGAAAGTCGGCGTCAGGATCGACCCGGTCAGCCGGCCGACCGGAATGTCGTGGTAGGCCTCGATCGACTCGGAGGCTTCGATGGCCTCCTCGAGTTCGTGCGCGTAGAAGTCGGCCAGCTCGATGTTGCCAGCGTCCACCGACAGGCTCAGCTTGTGCAGGAACAGCTGCAGCTGCCCCATGGTGCCGATCATGTCGGGTTCTTCTTCGGCCAGGGCCTGGCCGGGGCCGAAGCCGAGTCCGAGCGTCAGCAGGAGCGGGAGCAGTGGTTTCATGGGTGCGGGTTCCGTCTGTCGTGCCGAATGCAAATCATTCACATTACCGCCCATTATAGGCCCTGACCATCGGCACTGACGGCCGGAATGCGACTGCGCTACTCTCATGGCCTGCCGATTTCATTCATGGGAACACGAGAATGCGTCCACTGATCCTCCTGCTCGCGTGCCTGGCCGCGCCGACCGCCTTCGCCCTCCAGGACGAAGCCCCGCCTTCCGACGTCGACGAGGCCATCACCGCCCGGGCCGCCGAGGAGCCGTCCGTCGAGCAAGCCTCCGGCGACGCGCCGGAGGCCCCGCGCGAATTCGAGTGGCTGCGCCAGCCCGGCTACGACACCGTCGTCTGTCCCTTCCGCGGCCGCATCGAGTACGAGCCCGGCGAAATCGAGTGCGGGCTCGTCCAGGTGCCCGAGAACCGCGAAGTGGAAGGCAGCCGCACGATCGAGCTGCACTTCGTGCGCGTCAACGCCCGCGGCGAGGACGAGGACGGTGAGGCGGTCGAGGTTCGAGACGATCCCGTGATCTATCTCACCGGGGGTCCCGGCGTGGCGGTCGAGGGCTACGTCGAACGCCTCAAGGACCACAGCGTGGTCAACGGCCGCGACCTCTACATCCTCGAGCAGCGCGGCATCGGCTATTCGGGCGATTTCTGCCCGTTCTTCGCCGACCGCAACCGCGCCGACTTCCAGGCCGACAACTACGCCGACAGCCAGCGCGCCATGTTCGAACAGGCGCGGGTATGCATCGAGGGCGCGCGGGCCAGCGGGGTCGACGTGACCGGCTACCACACCTTCGAGAACGCGCGCGACGTCAAGGCGCTGAGAATGGCGCTGGGCCTCGAGGACTGGAACGTCTGGGGCATTTCCTACGGATCGGTGCTCGGACAGGCCTACATGAAGGTCGACCCCGAGGGGATCCGCGCCGCCGTGATCGATGCGATCGTGCCGCTGGACCTGCGCGACCTGATGCGGATTCCACACTGGCACGAGCAGAACCTCGATCGCCTGTTCGCGGCCTGCAACGAACAACCCGATTGCGCCGAGGCCTACGAGGGGCTCGAGCGCCGCTACCGGGCCGCGATCGCCAACATGAACGAGGATCCGGTTCGCGTCGAAGTGCCGCAAGGCGAACGCTATCCCGACGGCGAGACATGGTTCTTCGCCGACATCATCGCCGGCCTGCCGTTCAGCCTGCTCTACGAGCAGTCCAACCATCCCGCCCTGCCGGCGATCATCGAGGGCCTCACGCGCGTCGTCGAGAAAGAGGACGAGACCTTCTTCCGCGCGATGGCGCTGGCCGACTTCGGCGGCGGCCCCGGGGTGAGCATGGGCATGTCGGTGGCGGTGCGCTGCCTGGACGGCTACGTCGACCGCTGGGCCGAGTCCGCGCCCGACGATTTCCGCGACTACCCGACGCTGGCGCGGGCCTTCGGCGCGCTGGAGGTGATCGAGGACGCGCCCGCGCTGTGCCGGGACGTCGGCCTGATTCCGCGCGACCCGGCGCAGTTCGAGCTGGTCGAG
>JAAAPE010000128.1 GCA_009908385.1 Gammaproteobacteria bacterium | reverse complement strand
GGCCAACGCCCGCGAGAAGTACGCGAAACTCGGCCGCGACGCCGCCGAAGCGCTGGGGCTGCCCGCCCCCAAAGGCAGCACATTCCTGTTCCCCGACGTATCCCACGCCCTGGACGACCGGGGCCTCGACGGCATCCTCGGCGACCTCGCCGAAGCCGGCGTCCTCGTCGCCCCCGGCCCGAGCTTCGGCCCCTACGAGCACAACGTCAGAATCTGCTTCACCGCCGCACCGCCCGACGACATCCGCCGCGGCGTCGACATCCTCGCCTCGAAACTGGCCAGATGATGGCGGCGTGGCCAGAAAGAATCGTCGTGATGCGCTCAGGCCGATTTTGGGCGACGCTTCCTTCTTGCATTGATTCAGCGAGGTACCCCTAATGGCGGCTCCTGTCGTGTTTTTCGATATTGCCGGACCGGATGATCAGAAGATCAAGGACTTCTACTCGGCCGCTTTCGACTGGTCTTTCGATCCGCAGGGCCAGGTGGCGGTCGGCGTCGTCTCGCCGCTGGCCGGGGCTGTCCGGAAAGATCCCGCAGAGAAGCGCCTCTACATTGGCGTACCGGACGTGGAGGCAGCGCTCGAGGCCATCCAGGCTCACGGCGGAAGCGTGGACGCATCCCGGTTCGAGGTTCCAGGGGTTGTGGTCCTCGGCTTGTTCAAGGATCCAGCGGGCAACGAAATGGGCCTGGTGGAAATGGACGGCGATAAGCCGAAGATTCCGTAGCGAGTCCCGGGCATCGGTCCATTGCTTGCCGAGTGACTTGGGTCGGCACGGCATGCCCGGCCAGGATGCCCGGATCGGCCCTGAACTTCGATCAAGAAAAGGTAACGCCGTATGAACAAGCAGTTTCTCGTCGCCACTTTCGTCGCCGCAGTGCTGGCCGGCTGCGCCGGCACCCAGCCGCAGCCGGGCGCGGACCCCGGCGATCCGTCATGGATCACGCCGCAACAGGCCGTGATGTCGGCCGCCGAGGCAGCCCCGGCCGGCGTCGACGGCACCTTCGCCATGACCGTCCAGGCCACGGGCACGCAGAACGGGCGAATCTACCTCAACTCCGAGCGGGACTACCGCGACCAGAGAAACCTGACGGTGGCGCTTTCCCCGCGAGCCGCGGCGCAGCTAGCGCAGCGGCTGCGAGAACCCCCGTCGGCCGGCCTAAGGGGCGAAGACATCCTGGTACGCGGGACCGCACGAAGAACCACGATCTACTTCTACGCCAACGGCCGAATGACCGACAAGTACTACTACCAGACCCACGTCGACGTCACCGACGCGGACCAGGTCACCATCCGGTAGGCCCCGGCTGTACGGCAACGGGAAAGTCATCGCAGGCAACCTGCCCCAAGCCGGCGTCCCGCTCACCCCACGCCCCGATATCCCCCTGTAGTCCCGGCCCCCGAGCCGGGACCTTTCACATCGAGTCGGAGTTGCCGAATGAATTTCAGTGAGCCGGCCTGCGGTGCTGTCGCTGTACGGCACTACCGCCATGTAGTACGCAATCTTCTTCTGCAAGAGGCGCCCAAGAATCAGACCGTTGAGTCTTCGCAGTCCTCGCGGTTCCATGCTAAACGTGCAAAGCGCACGATTAGTCACTACAACAACTTCCCACCACCTAATTACTCGTTATGCGGTCTGTGAGATCTAGGTCATAACCGCCATGAAGGTGAGAGAGCGCATAAAGCTTCTTGAGGAGGACGGTTGGTATCAGGCTTGCCAGCGGGGCAGTCACCGCCAATTCAAGCATCCTGTAAAATTGGGAACTGTAACCGTTGCCGGGAAGCCTAATGTAGATATGCCGCCGGAAACGCTCAACAACGCCCTGAAGCAAGCTGGACTCAAGAAATTAGGTGGAATTATGCAGTATGTAGTCATTCTCGAAGAGGGCTCTGACAGCTGGGGTGCTTATGTTCCCGACCTTCCAGGCTGCGTGGCGGTCGGAGAGACCCGTCAAGAGGCGTTGCAGCTAATCCGCGAGGCCATTGAGTTCCACCTGGACGGAATGCGTGAGGATGGAGACCCTATCCCAGAGCCCCATTCATACAGCGAAGTCATCCAGGTAAGCGCCGCATGACAAATCGCTCAAGTACGTTCCGGCCCTTCGGACCTCCACCGGACGCGGCCAACGCCGCGCCGCGTAGCTCAAACGTTACGTTTGCTTATCTGGTGCTACCGCTTCGCTGCCCTGCGCGGGTAAGCCGCACGCCGTCATGTGCCTTTTTGGCTCCCGTTTCGTAGAATGGGCGGTGTGGCTCGGAATCCACCAGAGGAGATAAAGATGTTCCTGTATCTATTGGCCATCGCGATTATTGCTCTGAACATTGCGGCCACCAGTCACGTTTTTAGAGACGGTCAAAGGCTCGCCTACGAAAAGGCAGCCGAGATCGGGCTTATCTGGATAGTGCCTGTGATGGGCGCTCTGGTATCCGTGTGTATCAGTCTGCAGGGGCCCTCAAGAATTCGCGAATACGAAGACATAGGAAAGTTCTTCCGCACCTCCAGCTAGTGGCTCAGGAGCCAACCCGATTGGTAACCCGCGATCCGGCACCGCACAAGTCGTTTTAGTTTCCTCCCTGCGGTTGTCCGACTTGGATTCGCTGCGCGGCTTCGTTGAAGCCTTGAGCATTCACCCGAACTTTCAAGGGCCGTCCTGCCTGGAGTCTACAAGAGGGTTGGCGGGTGCTTTGCCGGCCCGGTCAAGCCTCCCCAAGCCGGGCACTGTTCTTCTCTCGTACCGTGTTCGACCGCGTGCAAGGTCGACTTGTGTGGGAAGGTCAGCTCCATGAAATCGAGCGACTCATGCGCGGACATGTTCGGGCCCTGATCCCCGCCCACCGCACGGTTGTTGGAAATCCGCTGCGACGTTTCGCCGCCCCCGGGCGTCCTGCAAGAGGGACCCAACCGGAAGTGCGAATCATGAGAGCGATCGTCCTGATCCTGCTGGCGGGGTTTTGCCTGCCTGCTTTCACCCTCGCCGAGGAAACTGAATCCACCCAAAGGGCGGTCGATCTCGATCGGCTCGATGCCCTGCTTACGGGCCTGGAAGCCCAGGGCTTTTCGGGCGCGGTCGCCGCCGGGTTCGTTGACGGGCCGGCGCTGCAGAAGGCCTACGGCCTGGCCGACCGTGAGGCCGGCCGGCGCTATCGCACCGACACGGTGCAGACCATGGGCTCGATCACCAAGCCGGTGACGGCCGCCGCCATCCTGCTGCTGGAAGGCGAGGGCAAGCTGTCGCTGGACGAGACCCTGGCGGACCATTTCGAGGACGTGCCGGCGGACAAGCGCGAGATCACCCTGCACCAGCTGCTGACGCACTCGGCGGGGTTCCCGGGCGGTATCGGGCCTGACAACGAGGCGATCGGGGCCGGGGACTTCGTCGAGCGGGCGCTGGCCGCCGAGCTGGAATTCGAGCCGGGCAGCGGCTATGCCTACTCGAACGTCGGTTATTCCCTGCTGGGCATCCTGATCGAACGCATCAGCGGGCAGGGCTACGAGGCCTTCCTGCGCGAGCGGCTGTTCGAACCCCTGGGCATGGACGCCACCGGCTACCTGCTGTCCGACTGGGACGCGGACCAGCGCGCGCTCGGCTATCGGGGCGGTTCGCTCTGGGGCGAGGTGCGCGGCCGCGGCTGGCGGTCGGACGGCCCGGGCTGGCACCTGCGGGCCAACGGCGGCCTGCACACCACGGTCGAGGACATGCGCCGCTTCGTCGCGCTGCTTCGTGGAAAGGGTCCGCTGGACGAAGACGCGGTGGCGCGCTGGACGGAAGGCTACGTGGACGAGGGCGGCGGCGATTCCTTCTACGCCTACGGCTGGGCGGTCAGCGACAGCCCGCTGGGCCGCCTCGTTGCCCACAACGGCGGCAACGGCATCTTCTCGGCCGATTTCCTGTGGTTCCCCGAGCGCGATTTCTATCTCTACATCCAGGGCAATACCGCCACGGTGCCCGCCGCGGACCTTCGGCCGATGCTGCTCGCCGCGCTGGTGGACGCCGATTTTCCGCTGCCGCCGGACCTGGAGGAGGACGGGAATTCGGATCCCGCCAAGCGACTGGCCGGCGAGTGGTCGGGTGAGGCCGGGCGCCTGTCGCTGCGACCGGACGGTCCGCGGCTGCTCGCCGAGGCGACGGGCTCGCGCCTGCTGCGGGCGCTCAACCAGGTGCCGGACGGGCAGGGCGATCGACTGGACGGCTTCGACGAAAAGACCCGCACGATTCTCTCGCGCATCGCCGCCGGCGAGGAGCGGGTGCTCGACGGCTTCACGGACGAGGACGTGGCCGAGCGCAGTCGGCGCCTGAGGGAGCTGTTCGACCGCTTCCCGGAAGACGCCCGTATCGAGCTGGCCGGCAGCCTGCCGATTGCGCCCGAAAGCCGCTTCGCCGACTACGGGACCGTCGGGTCCTATGTGCGCATCGAATCGGACTTCGGCACGCGCCTGGCCACGGTGCTGTGGCAGGACGACGGCAACTACCGCGGCACGGCGCTGGGGCCGGCCAGCGACCTGCCGGGCCTGGTGCTGGTTCGAATGACCTCGGGCGGCTATCGGGCCGTCGAGCGCCAGCCGCCGTGGCGGCACTACCCGGTCGAGCTGCAAGGCGACTGCCTGGACATCGTCTCGCTGACGCTCTGCCGCACCGACTCGGCCGATCAGTAGCCGCCGACGGGGCGCTTCGGCCCCGGGGGTAAGCGCGAAACCCGCGGCCCGGCCGGATTCCCCGAGCTGCTTCCAAGTGACTGAATCCAGACGTGAATGCGTCGACTGTCGCATTCACGTCGCATGCTAGCATTGCGTCATGGCGGGTTTCTGTCGTCGCACGGCGGCTTCGCAGACGGTTCAATGGGCCTCGAACGCAAACCGAGACGAGGCAAGCCATGAACCGACATGAAACCGGCCGCAGCAAAGAGGGCGGTATGCAAAACGACAGCGAACGCATGGAATCGGGCCTGCGCAAGGGCATCCGCGCGTTCTTCGACGTCGACGACATCACGATCACCTTCTGGGGATCGGCCTGGTCCGGTCTCGAGGAGGTGCGCATCGAAGACCGCGTGGTCTCGCGCAAGCGAAGCCTGCGTTTTCGCACCCGACACCGCTTCGAGCACGCCGGTATCCGTTACGAGATCGAATTCCGGGTCGTCTCGATGCTGCGTGGCCAGATGGAAATCGAGCTCTACCGCAACGGTGAACTGATCGACAGCGACCGCGTGCAGCAGAACAAGCTCGGCCTGAATCCCGAGACCGGCCGCTTCAGCCTCTGGCGAGCCGCGTGGCAGATCGCTCCGTTTTTCCTGGTCGGCATGCTGGCCGGCGCCGGGGCCGCCTTCCTGGTCGATCTGCTGGCGGGGGGCTGACATGGAGATCAGTGCCGAAACCGTCCGGCGCGAACGCCAGCAGCGCGGCTGGACCCAGCAGCACCTGGCCGACGCCGCCGGATGCAGCCTGCGCACCATCCAGCGCATCGAAAAGCACGGCGTGGCCTCCAACGAAAGCGTCAGCGCGCTGTGCGCGGTGTTCGAGATCGAACGCGATCGCCTCCTGGCCGAGGAGGCCACGTCGCGCTCGCACGGCAGCAAGCGTCCCGTCGCCCCGCTGCTCGCCGCCGCCGCGGCCGTCGGCGCCGGCCTGGGCGCCGGGCTGACCTGGCTGGCCATGAGCTTCGCCGCCGCTTCCTGAGCGGCGCCTGATCCGTAGAATCCGACGTGGAGGGATATCCGATGAAAGACAGCAAGCTGATCGCCGTCACCAGCCTGGTCCTTCTCGCCGTCCTGGCGGTCACGCCGGCGCGGGGACACGACACGGGGCCGGAGTTCATCGAGTCCTTCGACACCATGCTCGACATCGAAGAGGGCGGCGGGCTGTCGATTCGCCACGTCATCGACGTGCACCCGCACGGCGACGAGATTCGGCGCGGCCTGTTCTTCGAGCCGCCGGAAGACGTCGGTCCGCTGTCGGACTTCGCCGCCAGCCTGGACGGCGAACCCATTACCCCGGAATTCGACGACGGCGCGGTCATCGTGGCGTCCGCCGAGCCGCTCCCCACCCACCGGACGCACCGTTTCACGCTGCGCTACCGCGCCGGGTCGCCGTGGTGGCTGGAATCATCCGGAACGGCCCGGCTGCGATGGGACCCGATCGTCGCGCAGTTCGAGCTGGCCTGGCGCGACGCCAGCCTGCGCATCGCCTGGCCGGAAAACGCCGCGCGGCCCGAGTTGCCCCAAGTCGGCACGGTGGACGGCAACACCTGGACGCGGACGTTTCGCGGGCCGCTCCACGGCGACGCCGCCGATGCGCCCGCGGGCCCGGTCGAGCTGCGCGTGGCGGCTTCGACGCTCCAGCCGCAGGCGCTCAGACAATGGGGCAGCGACTGGCCCTGGCGGGCGCTGCTGGTGGCCGGTGTCCTGGTCCTGCTCGGCTTCCTGCACGGCGCCTGGCGTGCCGTCGGCCGCGATCCAGATCCCGGCATGATCTCCCTGCGCCAGACGCCGCCCGACGGCCTGTCTCCGGCATCGACGCGTTTCGTCGATCGCATGGGATTCGACGAGACGGCTTTCGTCGCCGCGCTCGTATCCTTGCGGGTCAAGCAGGTTATCGCCCTGAGTATCGACGAAGACGAAGAAACCCTGCGGCTCGAGCGGCGGCGGACCTCGTCCTCGTCGCTCTCGCCGGGCGAGCGCGCGCTGCTCGATTCGCTGTTCGACGGCCATGACGCCGTCGAGCTCGGGGCAGGCGACGAGCGCGCCTCGCACGCTGCCGAGGCCCTCAAGAAGAAGCTCGGCGAGGAGCATCGCGGCCGGCACTTCATCGTCAACGCCTTCCACCGCAACTGGGGCATCGCCCTGGGCCTGATGCTGACGGCCGTCTCGATCGTGGCGCTGATCGTGCAGGCGCGCGATGCGCTCACGCCCGACCCCTGGGCCGTCGGCCTCGGCATCACCGGCCTGCTTGCCGGCGTCGTCGCGCCGTTGATCTACTTCGAGCTGTTCAAGGCACCGACGCGCGCCGGGACCACCGCCAAGGGCCAGATCGCCGGCCTGAAGCGCTACTTCGAGGAAGCGAACACGCCGGTGACCGACGCGGCGCATTTCGTGAAGCTGTTGCCCTACGCCGTCGCCCTGGACTGCGAGCCGGCCTGGCGCGACCGCTTCGAGGGCGACGATGAGTCCGGGGTGGACCGGGAGACGGCCGACGTGGTCGCCTGGTATCGAGAGTTCCAGCGCCGGCACGAGTCCGCTGGCGCGATCATCCCGATCATTGCCGGCGCGACCGCCGCCAGTTCCGCGACCGCGTCGGCCGGGGGCGGCGCCTCGGCCGGCGGCGTTTAAGCCCCCGGAACCGCCCCTGGCGTCCCCGGTCCCGGTCCGACTGTCCGATTCCGGGGAGAAGTCTCGTAAGATCAGGCAACGGCACCTTGGTCTTCGATTCATCACCGGGAGGAACCCTTTCATGGCTTCATCGGTACGCCACTCCGGCTGGCTGGCCGGGCTGTTCGCAATGGCCGGGCTGGTATCCGTCGCCAGCGCGGATACCGTCATCGTCTACGACGCTTCGAACTCGATGTGGGGGCAGATCGAGGGCGAGGCGAAGGTCACCATCGCGCGGCGGGTCCTGGGCGACCTCGTGCGCGACTGGGACGAGTCCGAACCGCTGGGCCTGGTCGCCTACGGTCACCGGCGCGAGGGCGACTGCAACGACATCGAGACGGTCGTGCCGGTCGGTCCGGTCGACCGCGAGGCCCTGCTGGCGCGCATCGAGTCGATCTCGCCCAAGGGCAAGACGCCGCTGACCGCCGCGGTGCGCCATGCCGCGGAAGAACTGAAGTATCTCGATGCGCCGGCCAACGTGATCCTGATTTCCGACGGTATCGAGACCTGCAACGCCGATCCCTGCGCGGTGGCGAGTGAACTCAGCGAGGCCGGCATCAATTTCACCGCCCACGTCATCGGTTTCGACGTCGGCGACGCCGACCAGGCGCAGCTGGCCTGCATCGCCGAGAACACCGGCGGGCGCTTCTTCGCCGCGCGCGACGCCGCCGGCCTGCAGGCCGCGCTCGAGCAGGCCAGCGAAGCGGCCACCGAGGAAGTGCCCGAGCCGGAGGTCACCATCACCGCGCCCGAATCGGCGGTGGCCGGCTCGAACGTGGAAGTGAGCTGGCAGGGCGACGAGATCCATGAGCGGGACCTGGTCACGATCGTGGCCGCCGGGGCCGAAGCGGACGCCCGCAACGACTACGAGCGGGTCGAAGATCGCGCCAGCGCCGTCCTGCTGGCGCCGGGCGATGCCGGCGACTACGAGGTGCGCTACGTCGCCAGCGCAACGGGGCAGGCGGTGGCGACCGCACCGATCGAGCTGACCGAACCGGAAGTGACCGTCAGCGCGCCGGAAACCGCGGCCGCCGGGTCGACTTTCAGCGTGGAGTGGACCGGCGCGGTGCACCCGCGCGACTACATCACCATCGTGCCCGTCGACGCGCCGGAGAACGCCTACGAGGACTATTTCCGCGTCGAGGACAAGGCTTCGGACACGCTGCAGGCGCCGTCCGAACCCGGAAACTACGAAGTGCGCTACCTGCTGGTCGCCAACGACCGTGTCGTGGCGCGTGCGCCGATCGAGGCCGTGGAGAAGACGGTCAGCGTCAGCGCGCCCGAATCGGTGACCGCGGGCACCAACTTCACCGTCGAGTGGACCGATACGGTGCATCCGCGCGATTACGTCACCGTCGTCCAGGCCGACGCGCCCGCCGATGCCTACGGCGACTACATCCGCGTCGGCGACGGCGCATCGGGGACGCTGCAGGCGCCTGGCGAAGCCGGCGAATACGAGGTGCGCTACTTGCTCCAGGAGAGCGGGCAGGCCGTCGCCTCCGCCCCGCTTCGGATCGAGGCTGCCGAAACCAGCGTCTCGGCGCCCGAATCGGCGGTTGGCGGCAGCATCGTTTCGGTGTCCTGGACCAACGCCATCCACCCCCGCGACTACGTGACCATCGTCGAGGTCGGCGCGGCCGAGGGCGCCTACGGCGATTACGAGCGCGTGGGCGGCGGCAACGAGGCGAGCCTGCCGGTGCCGGCCGATCCCGGTGACTACGAAATCCGCTATGTGCTCAGCAAGGACGACAGCACGCTCGCCTCGGCGCCGCTGACGGTGACCGCGGCGGAGACCGGCGTTTCCGGGCCCGAATCGGCGGTGGCCGGCAGCACGGTCTCGGTGTCCTGGACCAGCGTCATTCATCCTCGCGACTACGTCACCATTGTCGAGGCCGGCGCGGCCGAGGGTGCCTACGGCGACTACGAGCGCGTGGGCGGGGGCAACGAAGCGAGCCTGCCCGTGCCGGCCGAGCCCGGCGACTACGAAGTCCGCTACATCCTCAGCAAGGACGACAGCACGCTCGCCTCGGCGCCGCTGACGGTCACCGCGGCGGAGACCGGCGTTTCCGGGCCCGAATCAGCGGTGGCCGGCAGCCGGGTGACCGTGGAATGGACCGAGACCATCCACCCGCGCGACAAGATCACCATCGTGCCGGCCGATGCGCCTCCCGGCGAGGACGGTGACTACGCCCGCGTCGGCGGCGGCAACTCGCATACGCTCGATGCGCCCGGAACGCCGGGGGCCTACGAGATTCGCTACCTGCTCAACGTCAGCGGCGAGGCCATTGCCCGGGCGCCGATCGAACTGACGGCGCCGGACGTGACCATCACCGCGCCCGACAGCGTCGCGGCGGACTCGCGCGTCGAAGTGAGCTGGACCGGCACCGTGCATCCGCGCGACAAGATCACCATCGTGCCGGTCGATGCACCGCCCGGCGAGGACGGCGACTACTCGAGGGTGGGCGGGGGCACGTCCGCCACGGTGGACGTTCCGGAAAACCCCGGGGACTACGAAGTGCGCTACCTGCTCAACGCCACCGGCGAGGCCATCGCGCGCAGGCCGATCCGGGTGGAGTGATTCGCAGGCCATCCGGCGCCGAAGACGGGCGCCGGACGGCCTGGCGGTTGATCAGCGGTAGATGGTCAGTTCGTAGGCGCCCTGGGCGTCGCCGAAGCTGGTGACGTAGATC
>JAAAPE010000144.1 GCA_009908385.1 Gammaproteobacteria bacterium | reverse complement strand
CTCGATCGACAGGGGAGCGACCACCGACAAGCCGGTGTCGGCCAGCTCTTTCGAGAAGGCGTGCTCCTCCTCGATCGCCTCGTCGCTCCAGCGCGCCGGCCGGTAGAACTTGACCACAACCGGCTCGCCGTCCTCGCGCCCGACCTGCCAGACGCGGTTCTCGAAGCTGTTGAGCGCCAGCAGACGGCCGTCGGTGCGCAGTCCGAGCGCCTCGACGGCATCCAGCACGACTTCGGGTCCGAGATCGTCGTAAGGGCGGCGGTTCGGGGCCGAATCGCTCATGCCTCCAGCGGTCCTTGCGGTCCCTGTCTGACGGGCTTGTCTTGTCGTATGATGCGATGCATGCGATGGCTTCGACGGCGTGTGCGATCAATGGGTCGTCTCAAGACGGGAATTGTGTCATGAATCGGTTCCGGTGGGCCCTTTTCGGCCTGGGACTGGCGCTGCTGGCCGGGCAGGCCGCGCACGCCTCCCGGCCCGCCGACCAGCCAGAGCAGGCCGAGCGGGATGAATCGTCGCAAAGCGAATCCGACGAGGCAAAGAACGAGGCACAGGAGGAGCAGCGGCGCATCGAACGCCAGCAGCGCCAGCAGCGGCTGATGGAGATGTCCTGCCGCGACGAGCAGGGGCGGCCCCAAAGCTGGCTGGACCTGACCCACTCCTACCTGAGTCAGCGCCTGTGCGAACCGGCCGCCTGGTTCGACGGCTTCTTCGGCGATCCGAGGACGCTCGAGGAAAACCCGGTCGG
Source organism: Gammaproteobacteria bacterium (assembly GCA_009908385.1). Taxonomy (GTDB): domain Bacteria; phylum Pseudomonadota; class Gammaproteobacteria; order Xanthomonadales; family Wenzhouxiangellaceae; genus Wenzhouxiangella. Next base: position 36,823 of record JAAAPE010000144.1, on the reverse strand, counting down.
CAGCTTCGTTCGGCTTCGCAACGCCATCCGCTGGGACGAAACCGAGGGCTGGAACTACCGCGCCTCGGTGCGCGCCAATGTCATCCTGCCGCGGCTGTCCGAGCGCGTCCGGCTGCTGGTCGCGCGCGACGAGGATCTCGAAGGCGATTATCCCGCCACCGACGCCTTCGACGACCCCGACAACCGCACCCGCCTTGGCCTGCGCTTCATCGCCAGCGAACACGCGCGAAGCCGTTTCGATGTCGACGGCACGATTCGCGTCAGCAGCGGTTCGCTCAACCCGCGGGTGCGCGGCCGCTACCGCTACGTCCGGGGACTGACCGACCGCAGTCTGGGCCGGTTCACCCAGTCCGCCTTCTGGGAACGCGACGAGGGCTTCGGCCTGACCACGCGGCTCGACTGGGAGTGGCTGCCCGATCGCGACCGCCTGTTGCGCTGGAGCGCGCGCGGCACCTGGTCGGAGGAATCCGACGGTATCGACTGGCGCACCGGGCTGGTGTCGTTCAGGCAGCTCGACCTGCGCAGCGCCGTGCGCGCCGAGGTGGGTGCCTGGGGTTATACCGAACCGCGCTGGGAGACGCGGGAGTATTTCGTCGCGCTGCGCTACCGCAGACAGTTCCTGCGTCACTGGCTGTACTGGGAAATCGAGCCCCAGCACGCCTGGCCGAAGGATTTCGACACCGGCGAGCGGCGAAGCGACTGGCGGCTGACCTTCACGCTCGAGATCCAGTTCGAGAACCGGCGATCGCGCCAGCAGCGGCTGCGGCACTACCTCGACGACAATCCGGACGCCGACGCCTGGGAGGACGAGCCGATTCCGGTCGACGCGCCCGGTGACCGGGTCGAGGATCCGCTGCTCGATAACGATGCAGCGGGTGGTGCAAGCGAGGACGAGGAGGAGGACACGGGAGGCGGCGACGGTTGAGCGCGTCGCCGCCCGTGCTTACGAACGCCGCCGGATCCGGGAACCCGGCGGCGCCGTGCGTTTCTCAGGGCTCGACGTGGCGCTCGAACAGGGCTTCGATCTCCTGCCGCGACTGCTCGGGATCGAAGGGCTCGCCCTCGGCGATGTCACCGGCCATGCCGAACAGGGTCATCATCATCGAGTCGCCGTCGACGCGGGCTTCGAAGCGGATGCGATCGTGGGCTTCGAATCGTTCCGCCCAGGCGTCCCGAACCAGGGCCCAGAAGTCGGCGGTGGCTTCCCAGTACTCGTCACCGGGGCTGAAATCGAAGCCGGTGATGCGCTGGTAGCGGTTGACGCCGGTCTCGCGCGCCACGAAAGGCCGTTCGGGATCGAGATCTCCGCCTTCGGTGATAACCGCCTTGAGATTGTCCTGCTCGTGGGTCCAGCCGGTCGGCAGGATCGTGTGGCGGTTGCTGCCGACGAGGACGTCGTAGTCGTCGCGGACGCTGAACTCGCGGCGCGGCAGGGGCCGGCGGGTTTCGCTGCCCTGCCAGGCCGAGTGCGTCGGGTAGTGGACCCATTCGCCGTGGGACTCGTAGCGCGGCGAATCGTCCACCTGGAAGACGGCCTGCGTCCACCGCCCTTCGGCCTGCGCCTCGCTGAGCGTCGTGCGCTGCCAGATGCCGTGGCCGACGTGTTCGTGCAGGTCGGTATCCTCGTAGCGCCAGTCCTGGCGCCAGTGCTTGGTCACGAAGGGCTCGCTCAGGCTGCCGTCTTCCTGTTCGATCACCATCACCAGGATGTGTTGCAGGCTGATGAAGTCCGGCTCGTCGGCCACGACGTAGACGTACTCGGTGCCCCAGGAGCGGTAGGGCTTGGCCGGTTCGAATCCGGCCGAGAATCCGACGGTCTCGAGAAAGTCGAAGCTGGCGCGGTAGGCACCGGCCATGGCGAGGATGGCGCGCCGGTCGCGTTCGACCTTGTCCAGGCCCTCGGCCCGCAGCGATCGCCAGGCCTCGGTCGGCTCGGCGACCGCTTCGGGCTCGGGGCCCGTGGTCGTGCCGCCGCGGGGCGCCATGTCGGAGGTGTCGATGAAGGGCCAGGAGAAGACGTAGTCCACGCCTTCGGGTGCTTCTTCCTCGTCGTAGGAGAGGGCCGTGCCGGCCAGGGCCAGCAGGGCCGCGCCGAGAATGATCGAAATGCAATGTCTCATGGTCAAGCGCCTCGTGGATAAAGAAAGACTGCGCCCCGAACGGGTGAGGAGAGTCAGGCAGACGGATGGGTTCGGGGCGCAGGGTAAACCGATTGTCCTTGCCAGTGTATTCAGAATTGCCAGGTCAGGCTTGCGCCTGCGTTGAAGCCGGGCTGGGTGTAGCGGTCCAGGCCGGGGTCGTCGGCTGTGCGGCCGCGCACGCTCGACCAGGCCCAGTACTTGCGGTCGGTCAGGTTGAACAGGCCGAGCCGGAGCTGCGTGCCCGGCTCGATCTCCCAGCCGGCGAGTAGGTCGAGCGTGAGGTAGCCGGGCGCCTGGAAATTGCCCGGGCTGGCGACGTCGTCCTTGCCTTCGACGGCCGTGGCGACCAGCTCAAGGTCCACCGGCAGGTTGGTGGGCAGCCAGCGCAGGCCGATCACGCCGGTCGCCGGCTCGATGCTGTTGAGCGGCACGTCGGCGGACAGGTCGTCGCCTTCCGACCAGGCGGCGGCCGCGCGCAGCTGCCAGTCGTCGAGCGCCGGCGCCAGGCTGCCCAGGTTGAGCGTGCCCGAGGCCTCGACCCCCTGGATGCGCACGTCGGTCAGGTTCTGCGACTGGAACACCAGCAGGCCGGTCTCGGGATTCACGCCGAGGCTGACGAAGCTCTCGATGAAGTCGTCGTAGTCGTTGCGATAGGCGGTCAGGGTGAACTGCCCCCAGTCGCTGCGACTGCGAAGCCCCAGCTCCCAGCCGCGCGATTCCTCGGGCTCGAGGTCCGGGTTGGGAATCGCGGTGTAGCCGAACTGCAGGTTGGTGAAGCCGACGTTGACGTCGTTGTACGGCGGCGACCGGAAGCCGCGGGCGTACTGGGCGAACAGGTCGAGTTCCCCGGTCAGCGCGTAGATGGCGCCCAGCCGCGGCGTCACGCTGGTTTCGTCGACCGACGCCGGCGTAAAGCCGGGATTGTCCTCGATGAAGATCGAATCCAGTTGCGGGTCGAGGTCGTAGTAGTCGACGCGAACCCCCGGGATCAGCCTGAAGCGTTCGCCGAAGGCGATCCGGTCCTCCAGGTAGAGCCCGGCTTCCAGGGTCGTACTATTGGGAAAGTCGCGCACGGGGAAGGTATCGGGGCCGACCGTGGGGCTGGTGGAACCATCGGTCAGGTCGATCTCGAAGCCGTCACGAATCTGCTCGGTCCGTGTTTCGTAGATTTCGAAGCCGCCGACGAGATCGTGCTCGAAGTTGCCGGTGCCGAAGCGCCAGCGGGCGATGGCCTCGGTGCCCAGGATGTCCTGCTCGAACTCGGCGCGCCGCAGGCGCTCGACCGGGGAGGGCTGCCCGGTGATGATCGTCGTGCGGCGTTCGAAAGTCTCCTGTTCGGTGACGGCGTTCTGGTAGTAGACCTTCCAGGAAAAGTGGTCGGCCCAGCCCGGTGCCGCTGCCTCGTAGTCCAGGCTGAAACGCTGGCGACGGGTGCTGTCGTCGCCGCTCAGGGCGGTGGTATCGACAATGTAGGGGAAGCCGAACATCGCGGTGAAATCCTGCGTGCGCACCAGGTTGAGGACGTTCGTCTCGCTGTCGGTCTCGTTCTGTTCCAGGGTCAGGCGCCACTTCTTGTCGCTGCCCTCGTCGAGCAGCAGCTTGGCCAGGACGTTGCGCCCGTCGTATTCGTGCGGGTTGGGTTGGGTGCGCGTCGGACCGGTGCCGCCGACTTCGCCCTGGTTGTCGAGTTCGTGACCGCTGCGCTCGACCCACTGGATCGATCCGGACAGACGTTCGCCGCGACCGGCCAGGGTGCCCGAGGCGACCCAGCCCTCGTCGGCCGTGTAGTAACCGGCGCGCGTTCTGACGGTGAAGTCGCCGCCGGTATCGGCCAGCCAGTCCGCGGGGTCCTTCGTGGTCAGGGCGACGACGCCGGCCAGCGCGCTGGAACCGAACAGCGAAGAGGCCGGGCCGCGCAGGATTTCGACCTGCTTGAGCGAGTCGGTATCGATGAAGTTGCGCGAGGCGTTGGTGAAGTCGCCGATGGCGAAGCCGTCGGGAATGCGCACGCCGTCGACGCTCACCTGCACGCGGTTGCCGCCGAGGCCGCGAATCTGGAACCCCGCCAGGCCGAAACGCTGGCCCTGGAAGGGCACGGTCACGCCGGGAATGTAGCGGACCATGTCGCGGATCGACTCGGTGAGCGTGCGTGCGATTTCCTCGTCGTCGATGACGGTCACGGGCGCGGCGATCTCGGTCACGGGCCGGTCGCTTTTCGCCGCGCTGACGGTCATCTTGTCGAGCTTGGCGGTGTCGGTGTCGGCCACCGCCGTCAGGCTGGCCGGCAGCAGCATGAACGCGGTCAGCCGGCGAATGGAACAGGTCATGTCTTACTCCTGGATTCTCATTCGGGTTGGCTGGCCGCGTCCGCGGTTGGCTGGCCCGGGATTACTTGGTCAGAATCAGCTTGCCGTTGCGCGTGATCCGCAGCCGGTAGACGTCGCCGCCGTGCTCGAGCTGCACGGAGCCCGCTCCGCCCAGCAGTTGCCGGACCGGAATGGTCCGTTCGACGGTCGAGTCCCCCGGGCGTCGGCGCGCGGCGGTTTTGTGCTGCTGATCGCGCATATGCAAATAATAACGATTCGTATTTAGATGCGCAAGGGGAAAGCGTGCTCTCGTGCACGATCGCGGAACCGGCTTCGAGCCGGCGCGATCCGCCCGATCGAGCAGGCGGGCCGACCTTCGGGATTGGGGATTCGCGCCGGCGTGCGTCCGCGCGCCGGCAGGGAAGCTCTCGGCTAAGGAGCCTCGGCCAGGCCGAGGAGCTGGCGCGCCTTCACGACCGGTGCGCGCGCGCTGTCGTCGTTGGCGAGCACCACCACGACCCAGCCATCGGGCTCGGCGGCGATGTCGAGATTGGCGCTGATGCCCGGGAAGCCGCCGCCGTGGCCGTACAGGGCGCCCCCGTGCTGGACCTGAAATCCGAATCCGTAGTGCGCCGAGTTGAGCTCGGGCTTGCCCGTGGTGAGGGTTTCGGCCATGGCGGGACCCACCAGTTCGCCCGTCTCGAGCGCCCGGGCGAATCGGAACAGGTCCTCGACCGTGCTGTAGCAGCCGCCGGCCGGTCCGCCCTTGACCACGTGTTCGAACAGGTTGTTCCTGATCGTCATCCCGTCGACGGACCAGTCCTCGACGTAGCCCACCGCGAGATTGTCGTTGACCGTGTCGAGCTCGAAGCAGCCCGAGCGCGTCATGCCGGCCGGCGCGAAGATGTGCTCGGCGACATAGCTGTCGTAGTCCTGGCCGCTGGCCAGCTCGATGATCTTGCCGGCCAGCATCATGCCGGTGTTGGAGTAGCGCCAGTCCTCGCCGGGTTCGAACGCCAGCGCCTGGTCGCGGGACAGGGCGAGGAAGTCGTCGATGCTGCGCAGGTTCTTGCGTGCGGTCGCGTCGAATTCGTCGGTGAAGTAGTTGCCCAGGCCCGAGGTGTGGGTCAGCAGGTGTTCGATCCGGATTCTGCGCGCGGATTCGGCGTCGGGGTAGTCGATGTATTTCGAAACCGGGTCGTCGAAGGCGAGCTTGCCGGCCTCGACCAGCTGGCCGATCGCCACGGCCGTCCAGGTCTTGTTCATCGAGCCCAGATTGAAACGCGTGTCGGGCGTGTTCCGGGTATCGAAATCGCGGTTGGCCAGCCCCCAGGCGCCCTTGCCGAGCACCTCCCCGTCGCGCCCGATCAGCACCGCGCCCGAGAACAGGCCGTGCCCGGCCAGCCCGGCGACGTAGTCGATGAATGCCCGCGCCGTCGCTTCGTCGTCCGCGGGCGCCTCGAGGACCGGCAGGGGCGCGCGGCCCACACGAATCGCCTCGATGCGGTGCGGCGCTTCGGCTTCGACGCTGACCGAAAACAGCCAGCGTTCATCCGACAGCGGCTGTCGCGTGACCGTCTCGATCCCGTGGGCTTCCGAGCGCCGTATTTCCAGCAGCGCCATGCCGCCCCGGGCCTTCCAGTCCATGAAACTGTCGATTCTTGCGGCCAGCGGAAGGCGCGCGGCGTAGGCTTCGGTGTAGTGCTCATCGATGTAGTCCGCCACGGCCCGGGGCGTGGCCTGCTCGATGAGCCCGATCAGTTCGCCGAGGCGCTGGCCGGCCGGTGTTTCGGGCAGGTCGGCGGCCCGGGCGAACTGCAATGACAGGGCGGCGGCCAGCACGGCCGGAATCAGTCGCAGCATCGTCGGTTCCCTCTCGAACGGCATGGAGTGTATCTACCGGACGCGGCGGACGGTCGGAACGTCGCAAGCCGTTCGCAGGTTCCTATCCGGCCGCGGCGGCCGTTTCGTGCTGCGCCGTCGGCGCTTCGACGCCGAGGTCGGCGAGGATGCAGTGCGCGGCCTCGCGGCCTTCGTAGACGGCGGTGACGACCAGGTCGGCGCCGCGGACCATGTCGCCACCGGCGTAGATCCGGTCGTGGGAGGTCTGGTATTCACCGCGGCCGTCGCCGGCGACGACCAGGCGGCCGTCCTCGTGCGTGTTCACGCCCGCGGCCGTCAACCACTCCGGCGGGTTGGGGCGGAAGCCGAAGGCGATGATGACGGTGTCGGCTTCGAGCACCTGTTCGCTGCCGGGCACCGGCTCGGGGCGGCGGCGGCCGGCCTTGTCGGGATCGCCGAGCTGCGTTTCGACCAGCTTGACGCCCGCGACCTTGTCGTCGCCGACGATGGCGACGGGCTGGCGGTTGAACAGGAAGTTCACGCCTTCGTCCTTGGCGTTCTTCACTTCCCGGCGGCTACCGGGCATATTCTCCTCGTCACGGCGGTAGGCACAGGTGACTTCGCTCGCCCCCTGCCGGATGGCGGTGCGCACGCAGTCCATGGCGGTGTCGCCGCCGCCGAGCACGACCACCCGCTTATCCTTCAGGTTGACGTAGTCGAAGCCGGCCATCGGCTCTTCGAGCACGTTGCCGACATTGCCGATCAGGTAGGGCAGCGAGGCGATCACGCCGGGCAGGTCCTGGTTGTCCAGGCGGCCGTCGACGTACTTGTAGGTGCCCATTCCGAGGAAGACCGCGTCGTGATCGGCGAGCAGGTCGTCGAGCTGCACGTCCTTGCCCACTTCCGCGCCCAGGTGGAAGCGGATGCCCATCCCTTCCATGATCTCGCGCCGCTTTTCGACCACTTCCTTTTCGAGCTTGAAGGGCGGAATGCCGTAGGTCAGCAAGCCCCCGATGCGCGGGTACTTGTCGTACACGTGCGCTTCGACGCCGTGCCGGGCCAGGCGGTCGGCGCAGCCCAGGCCGGCCGGGCCCGCGCCGATGATGGCCACGCGCTTGCCGGTGGGCTGCACGTCGGAGAGGTCCGGCCGCCAGCCCTGCTCGATCGCTTCGTCGGTGATGTACTTCTCGACCGAACCGATGGTGACCGCGCCGAGGCCGTCGTTGAGCGTGCAGGCGCCCTCGCACAGGCGATCCTGCGGGCAGATGCGCCCGCACATCTCGGGCAGGGCGTTGGTCTGGTGGCACAGGTCGGCGGCCTCGAACAGGCGGCCCTGGCGGACCAGGCGCAGCCAGTCGGGAATGTAGTTGTGCACCGGGCATTTCCACTCGCAGTAGGGAATGCCGCAGTTGATGCAGCGCGCCGACTGATCGGCGGCGCCTTCTTCCTCGTACTGCCCGTAGATCTCGCGCCATTCGCGCACGCGAATGGGGATCGGCACCTCTTCGGGGTCGGTGCGCGGGCTTTCGAGGAAATGCAGGTTACTTGGTTTGTCCATGCTCTTCCGTTGTTAGCGTTCGGTCCGATTGTCCGAGCCGGGCGCCAGGGTCTCCAGGCCCCAGAACTCGGCTGCCTTCATCATCACGCGGTTGAGGGTGACGAGGCAGTGGCCCTGCAGGTGCGCGCAGGCCAGGTGCAGGGCGTCGAGGGTTCGCAGCGCTGTCTTGAAGCTGCCCAGCCATTCCCTGGCCTGGCGGAACTCCCCCTGGCCGATGGCGGTGGTGACGAAGCGCCCGGCACGGCGGTCCTCGTGAAAGGCTGCTTCGATGCGATGCGCTTGCGGCTCCTCGAGCTCGCCGGTGCGCACCCAGCGCGACAGCGCCGAGGCGAACTCGACCTGCACCAGGTCGCTGATCCACACCGGCTGCGCCTGGGCGCGCAGAAGCCGCTCGACCTCTTCGCTCGCCCGTTCGGCCCGGTAGTAGGGAAGCACTGCGCTGGTATCGAAATACAGCACCGCCTCAGAAACGCTCTTCGTCGCGCAAGTCGCGCAACAGCTCGCCGGCCGGCTTGCTGGCCGCCGGCAGTGCTGCGCGCAAGTCGGCGCGCGAGGGAAAACGCACGTTTTCGGTGTCGTGAACGTTGACCAGGCGCGCCACTGGCTTGCCTCTTCGGCTGATGATCACTTCCTCGCCCCTTTCGACCTGTTCGAGCAGCGCCGAGAGGTTCTTGCGGACGTCCCGAATATTGGTTGCGCTCATGTCGGCCATCCTTGTGTACACGTAAAGTGTATCACGCGGCGTTCCTCAGCGAGGCGATCAGGTCGTCGAGATCGGCCGCCTTGGGCTTGACCAGCCAGAACTTGGGCAGCATGCGGCGGAAGTCGTCGAGTACTTCGGCGGCGTGACGGCTGCCGGTGAGTTCCTGGTGGCGGGTGATCAGGTCGCGCAGGTGATGAACGTGGTTCTCCATGTTCTCCGGCGCGATGTGGTGAATGTCGATCAGCTCGTGGTTGTAGCGGTCGACGAATCCGCGGTCGAGGTCGAGCACGTAGGCAAACCCGCCGGTCATGCCCGCACCGAAGTTGATGCCGGTCTTGCCGAGCACGACGACCACGCCGCCGGTCATGTACTCGCAGCAGTGGTCGCCGGCGCCCTCGATGACCGCCACGCAGCCGGAGTTGCGAACCCCGAAGCGCTCGCCCGCCTGGCCCTCGGCGAAGAGCTCCCCGCCGGTGGCGCCGTAGAGGCAGGTGTTGCCCATGATCGGCGTCTCGCAGGCGGTGTAGCGGATGCCCGAGGGCACGCGCAGCACGATGCGGCCGCCGGTCATGCCCTTGCCCACGTAGTCGTTGGCCTCGCCGGTGAGGGTCAGCTCGAGGCCGCCGGCGTTGAAGGCGCCGAAGCTCTGGCCGGCGGTGCCGGTGAAGTCCAGGGCGATGGGCGCATCGGCCATGCCCTGGTTGCCGTGGACGCGCGCGATGGCCCCGGACAGGCGGGCGCCGATCGAGCGGTCGCTGTTGCGGATCGTGTATTCGAAACGCCCGCCGGACTGGTTCTCGACGGCCGAGGCGGTGTCGTCCTCGATGCGCAGGGCGAGCTCGCCCTTGTCGTGCGGCGGATTGCGCTCGGCCACGCAGAAGCGGTCGGCGCCGGTTTCCAGGCCGGTTTCGGCCAGGATCGGCGAGAGGTCGAGGCGCTTCTGCCGGTCGGTGAGCCCCTCGATGCGCTCGAGATACTCGGTCCGGCCGATGAGGTCCTCCAGCCGCCTGACGCCCAGCTCGGCCAGGATGCTGCGCACGTCTTCGGCGACGAAGCGGAAGTAGTTCATGACCATTTCCGGCAGGCCGATGAAGGTCTTCCTGCGCAGCGTCTCGTTCTGGGTGGCCACGCCGGTGGCGCAGTTGTTGAGGTGGCAGATGCGCAGGTACTTGCAGCCCAGGGCGATCATCGGCGCTGTGCCGAAGCCGAAGCTCTCGGCGCCCAGGATCGCGGCCTTGACCACGTCCAGCCCGGTCTTGAGACCGCCGTCGGCCTGGATGCGCACCTGGCCGCGCAGGCCGTTGGCCATGAGCACCTGGCGGACCTCCGACAGGCCCAATTCCCAGGGTGCGCCGGCGTACTTGACCGAGGTCAGCGGGCTCGCGCCCGTGCCGCCGTCGTAGCCGGAGACGGTGATCAGGTCGGCGTAGGCCTTGACCACGCCGGCCGCCACCGTGCCGATGCCCGGTTCCGAAACGAGCTTGACCGAGACCAGGGCCTTCGGGTTGACCTGCTTGAGGTCGAAGATCAGCTGCGCGAGGTCCTCGATCGAATAGATGTCGTGGTGCGGCGGCGGCGAGATTAGGCCCACGCCGGGGCTGGCGAAGCGCAGGCGGGCAATCAGCTTGTCGACCTTGTGGCCGGGCAGCTGGCCGCCTTCGCCGGGCTTGGCGCCCTGCGCGATCTTGATCTGGATGACCTCGGCGTTGATCAGGTATTCCGGCGTGACGCCGAAGCGGCCCGAGGCGATCTGCTTGATCTTCGACATCTTCTCGGTGCCGTAGCGGGCCGGGTCTTCCCCGCCCTCGCCCGAATTGGACCGCGCGCCGAGCCGGTTCATGGCGATGGCCAGGGCCTCGTGGGCCTCGGGCGAGAGCGCGCCCAGGCTCATGCCGGCCGAGTCGAAGCGCTTGACGATGGTCTCGAGCGGCTCGACGTCATCGAGCTCGATCGGATCGTCGGGGCTGGTCAGCTTCAACAGGTCGCGCAGCGTGGCCGGCTCGCGGCCGTCCACCAGTCGCGTGAATTCGTCCCAGGCCGCGCGGTCGGTGTTCTGGGCGGCCCGGTGCAGCGCGACCACGACGTCGGGATTCCAGGCGTGGTATTCGCCGTGGTCGACGTAGCGGTAGAGCCCGCCGTGCTCGATCGGCACCCGCGTCTCCCAGGCCCAGCGGGAGAGCTTTCGCTGGTCGTCGTGCAGGTCGCCGAGCGTCGCGCCCTGCACCCGGCTGATGGCGCCTGGGAAGCATCGGTCGACGACGTCGTCGGCTAGGCCGACGATCTCGAACAGCTGCGCGCCGCGGTAGGAGCCGACGGTCGAAATCCCCATCTTGGAGAGGATCTTGTAGAGCCCCTTGCGAATGCCCCGGCGATAGGCGCGGCCCAGCTCCAGGGCTTCATTGCGCGGGTTGTCGAATTCGCCGGCGTTCGCCATCGCCTGCAGGGTCTGGTAGACGAGGTAGGGATAGACGGCCGTCGCGCCGAAGCCGATCAGGCAGGCGAAGTGGTGCGGGTCGCGCGCCGTGGCGGTCTCGACGATCAGGTTGCACAGCGGTCGATGGCCGGTCTCGAGCAGGTGATGGTGTATCGCGCCCGTTGCCAGCAGGGCGTGCACGGGCAGGTGGTCGCGCTTGAGATAACGGTCGGAGATCAGCAGGATCAGCGCGCCGTTCTCGACCGCCTGTTCGGCCTGGCGGCACAGGTCGGCAAGCGCCTCGTCGAGCGGATGGTCGGCCGGCACGTTGAGGTCGATGAACTCCGACGGCAGCCCGAACTGGGGCGTGTTGATCAGTTGCCTGAGCTTGCGCTGCGACAGGACCGGCGAGTTGAGCACCACGCGGTCGGCCAGGTCGGGGCCGGGTTCGAACACGTTGCCCTTGCGGCCGATGCCGGTCTCGAGGGACATCACGATCTTCTCGCGCAGCGAGTCGATCGGCGGGTTGGTCACCTGCGCGAACTGTTGGCGGAAGCAGTCGAACAGGGAGCGCACCTTGGTCGAGAGCACCGGCATCGGGGTGTCGTCGCCCATCGAACCGATCGCCTCGGCCTGGGTATTGGCCAGTACCGCGACGACCTCGCGGCGCTCTTCGCGCGAGAGGTTGAACATCTTCTGGTAGCTGGCCAGGGTGTCGGCGTCGAAGGGCTCGGCGGCCATGTGCACGTCGATCAGCTCCGAGTCGAGATACTTGACGCCTGATTTGAGCCAGTCCTGCCACGGGTGGAGGTTCTTGAGCTTCTCGTCGACGCCGCGATGGTCGAGCAGCTCGCCGCTGTCGAGGTCGGCGACCAGGATCTGGCCCGGCCCCAGCCGGCCGCGCGCGGCCACCCGCTCGACCGGCACGTCGACGACGCCGGTTTCCGAGGCGACGATCAGGCGGCCGTCGGTGGTCTTCGTCCAGCGCGCCGGGCGCAGACCGTTGCGGTCGAGGGCGCACACCGCGTAGCGGCCGTCGCACATCACCAGGCCGGCCGGGCCGTCCCAGCCTTCCTGGTGGAAGGCGAAGAATTCGTGGAAGGCGCGCAGGTCCGCGTCGAGGTTGTCGTCGGTCTGCCAGGCCGGCGGCACCAGGATGCGCACGGCCTGCGGCAGGTCCATCCCGCCGGCGACGAGCAGTTCGAGCATGTTGTCGAGCGAGCTCGAATCGGAGCCCTGCATGCCCACCGGCGGGTCGATCTCATCGAGTTCTCCGAGCAGCGGCGAGGCCAGCAGCTTGCGTCGGGCGCGCGTCCAGTTGCGGTTGCCCCGGATGGTGTTGATTTCGCCGTTGTGAGCCAGCATTCGGAACGGCTGGGCCAGCGACCACTTCGGCAGGGTGTTGGTCGAGAAACGCTGGTGGAACACGGCCACCGAGGTCTTCATGCGCTCGTCGGCCAGGTCGGGGTAGAAGCGCGCCAGGTACTCGGGCATCACCATGCCCTTGTAGCTGATCGTCCGGCCCGAGAGGCTGGCGATGTAGTCGGGCTTGTCGCCCCGCGATTGTTCGCAGCGGCGGCGCGCCAGGAACAGGCGTCTTTCGAACTCGTCCGCGTCCATGCCGTCGGGGGCGTTGACGAAGACCTGCTCGATGCGCGGCAGCGTGGCGCGCGCCGATTCGCCGCAGGCTTCGGGGTCGACCGGTACGCGGCGCCAGCCGGCCACGTCGAGGCTGCGGGCCCGCAGCTCGTCGTCCAGAGCCGACTTCTGGTCGGCGGCCCGCTCGTCGTGCTCGTGCAGGAACACCGAGCCCACGGCGAAGCGGTCGCCGGCTTCGATGTCGCTCTGTGCGGCCGCGGCCCGCAGGAACGCCTCGGGAAGTTTCAGCAGCAGGCCGCAGCCGTCGCCGGTCTTGCCGTCGGGCGCGACCGCGCCCCGGTGGGTCAGGCGCACCAGCGCCTGCACGGCGTCGGCGACCGTGTCGTGCGTGGCTTCGTCGTCCAGCCGGGCGATCAACCCGAAGCCGCAGGAGTCCTTTTCGAAATCAGGATGATGGAGGGTCTTCAATCAGCTCTCCGGCCCCGTCTGCCAGTGCGGGGCGTACGTAGGCGTATGTTTAGCGAACTCTAAAGCATACCGCCTTCCGCCCGAGCTTGCGTGAGCGAGGGGCGAAAAACCGGTCCGCCGTCACGAACCCGGCGATTCACCGCCCGGGGTGTCGCGATCCAGGCGGCGTCGCCAGCGTCTCAGCAGCCACCAGATGGTGATCAGTACCACGGGTGCCAGCGCCGATAGCGCCAGTTTGAGCGCATCGGAGGGGATCCAGCCGCCCAGAAGGTAGGCCAGGATACCGATCGAGTAATAGCCGATCGCCATGACCGACAGACCTTCGACCGTCTGCTGCAGTCTCAGTTGCATCCTTGCGCGCCGGGCCATGCTCGACAGCAGGCTCCGGTTCTGCTTCTGCAGGGCCACGTCGACGCGCGTCCGCGCCAGGTCGGCGGTGCGCGAGATCCGGCGGCTGAGGTCTTCCTGCCGGTCGCGGATGGCCTGGCAGGTTCGCAACGCCGGTTCGAACCGCCGGGAGAGGAACTCACTGAGCGCCTGACGGCCCGGCGTCGGCCGTTCATCCAGTTCCTCGAGCCGGTCGCCCACGAGCCGGCCGTAAGCGGCCGTGGCCGAAAACCGGAAGGCGTGCGCCGAAAGCAGTTCCTCGGAAGACTGGGCGATGTCGAACAGTTCGTCGAGCAGCGCCTGTTCGCGGGTCAGATCCTCGGTTCGCCCGAGGCGCCCGACCAGGTCGACCAGGCGATTCTCCAGGCCGTCGAGATTCGGGCCCAGCCCGCGGGCGGTGGGCAGGCCGAGCAGGGCCATCATGCGATAGGTCTCCACCTCGATCAGGCGCTGGACCAGGCGACCGGTCCGCTCGGCGGATACGGATTCCCGCAGTCCGAGGTGAAAGTGGACGAATCCGCGCTCGTCGGCGCGCAGGTCGGTACACAGTTCGGCGGCCCCGGCGAGCAGCAGGCCGCCCACGACGGGATTCTGCCCGGCCCGGGGCTTCAGGGGCGTGGCGTCCGGGGGGTGGACGGTGATCCTGGCGCCCGAAACGATTCGGCCGCTGAGCGAATCGAGCCAGCCGTCCGGGAGTTCCTCGAGCGGGCAGCCGTCGTTGCCGGGCGACGCGCCCGGGCGAATCACGGCGATCGACTCGAACTCCGTATGGCGTTCCCAGCGCATGACCAGCGCGCCGAGCCGGGCCGAGTGGTGGCGGTCGTCGTTCGGCCCCTCCTGCCCGAATTGTTGGCACAGGGCTTCGACCCGCGGTTTCAAGCCCGCTTCGTTCCGCGCTGGAAGAATCGCCAGGTGGGTCAGGATGGCGGGCGTCCCGAAGGCGAAATGGGGGCGGCTGTGGAGCTCGCCGATCAGGCAGGAATGGTCAGGGTGGAACGCCATCGCCATGGCAGGGTCTCCACGGACAGTCTTTCGAGGACTTTAAGCCAGGTCGTGTGAAAACGCCCAGCGCGGCCGTTGGCAGTCTTCGAGTGCGCGCCAACGCTTGATTGTGCCCCCTGCCAGCCCAACTATCAGGAATTGCCACTCAACGCATCAGACCAGGGCAGAATCATGAGCCTCGACCCCGCTGTACGTGAAAAGATCGAATCGCAGATTGCCTCGCACCGCTTCGTGCTCTACATGAAGGGCACGCCGAAGATGCCGCAATGCGGCTTCTCCGCGAAGACCGCGGGCATCCTCGACCAGTTGCTCGCCGGCGACTACGCCAGTTACAACGTGCTCGAGGACGAGACCATCCGCGAGGGCATCAAGGTCTACGGCGACTGGCCGACCATTCCCCAACTCTATATCGACGGCGAACTCGTCGGCGGCAACGACATCATCGGTGAGATGTTCAACAGCGGTGAGCTGCACGAGCTCTTCGGCCTGGAAAAGCCGGACCGTACGCCCCCGGAAATGACCATTACCGACAAGGCGGCCGAGAAGATTCGCGAGTTCCTCGACGCGTATCCCGGCAATCACCTGCATTTCGCCATCGACGGGGGCTGGGAAGCCCAGTTCCAGGTCGGACCGAAGGAGGGCAGCGAGATCGAGACCGAGTCGAACGGCATCACCGTGCTCATGGACCTGGCCAGCGCCCAGCGGGCGCGCGGCGCGACGATCGACTGGGTCGAGACCGTGCAGGGCGAAGGCCTGAAGCTCGACTTGCCGGGTGCGCCCGCGCCGGTCAAGCAGATCACCCCCGCCGAGCTGCAGGAGCGCATCAATTCGGGCGAGGGCCTGCTGGTCATCGACACCCGCGGCGAGGCCGACCGCGCCGAAAAGCCCCTGGATTTCGCCCGTCCGCTCGACGCCGACCTGATGGCCGAGCTCAAGGATGGCGACCCCAACCAGCCGCTGGTGTTCGTGTGCAATGTCGGCCAGACCTCGATGCAGTACGCCGAGCACTACCGCAAGCAGGGCTACACGCAGGTCTACAACCTGGAAGGCGGGGCCCAGGCGATTCTGGGTTGACGCGGGTTTGGTTTTTTTCGTTCCTTCGTTTTTTGGTTCGGCATCCGGTTGGCGTTGCGGGGCGGCTGCGCCGCGGGGCCTATGACGTTTTCGGCACCTGGCACCCGGCACTGTAGTCCCGGACGGAGCGCAGCGCAGATCCGGGACCTTGTCGCCGAATCGCCGCGCGTCCTGCTGCCCTTACTGAACCGTAGTCCCGGACGGAGCGAAGCGGAGATCCGGGACCTTCTTGCAGAATGGCAGGGCGCCGGGTTGTTGCTTCCTGCCGTGGATCGAGGATTCGCGACGCCGGTCGCAGTGGGAACCTCGACAAGTCAACTGCGATTTCGCCCGGGCCCGCTTCGCGGGGTCTTGCGGCGACTTACTTTTTTCAATGACCAAAAAGTAAGCAAAAGGGCTCTTGAAAGATGCCGGATGCGCCGCAGGAGTTGGAATCGGTGGGGCTCCAGAATCCCGGCTGCGGCGCTGCTCGAAACCGGTCTGATTCTCGGTTGGCACTAGCGAGACCTTGGCGTAAACCGAACGAGGACGGCACGACCTCGATGACCCCGGCTTCGGCTGGCGGAGCCACGATCTCTCGGCTGAGGGGCTTTGCCCACCCAGACGCTTGCGCGCGCGAAGCGCGCGGTTTCGTGTCCTCCGAAAGTCCAAGGTCCCGACCAGGGCCACTACCGGCCTCTGCCGAAGTCCCGGCGAATCCAGCCGGGCTCGAACAACGTCGTAATCGGAGTTCTGGAGCCCCCACACAGCCCGAATTCTGAGACGCTGACCGGCGTCTTTTAAGCGCGTTTTTTGGTTACTTTTTTCGCGCAGGAAAAAAGTTACCCGGCGCAAGAGCCTGCGAAGCAGGCCGGCCGGAACGCCTTTGACTTGTCGAGGGCTGCACAGCGCCCGGTGTCGCCAACCCCGTGAGCTACGGCTGAGAAAAGCCCGGCGCCCTGCCACCGCCAAGAAGGTCCCGGATCTATGCTGCGCTCCGTCCGGGACTACAGTGCCGGGTGCCAGGTGCCGAAAACGTCATAGGCCCCGCGGCGCAGCCGCCCCGCCACGCCAGGCAGATGCCGAACCAAAAAACCAAAAAACCAAAAAACCAAAAAACGAAATAACCAACCCCGCGTCAGATCTTGAACTCGGCGACCGCCGGCGCGTGGTCGCTGGGTCGCTCGTTCTTGCGCGGTTCCTTGTCGACGAAGCTGGTGGCGCATGCCAGTTTGAGCGCGTCGGAACACAGCACGAGGTCGATGCGCAGGCCCAGGCCGCGGCGGAAGGCCGCTGCGCGGTAATCCCACCATGAGAACGTCGCTTCCGGCTGCTCGAACAGCCGGAAACTGTCGTGCAGCCCCAGGTCGAGCATCTTCTTCAGGGCTTCGCGCTCGGGCGTGGAGCAGAGGATCTTCTCGTGCCAGGCCTCGGGGTCGTGGACGTCGCGGTCGTCGGGGGCGATGTTGAAGTCGCCCATGACCACGAGCTTGTCGTGGTGCATGAGTTCGTCGGCGATCCATTCGTGCACGGCTTCGAGCCAGCGAAGCTTGTAGTCGTACTTGTCGGAGCCGACTTCCTTGCCGTTGACCACGTAGAGGTTGATCACGCGCACGTTGCCGACGGTGCCGGCGATCACGCGGCGCTGTTCGTCGGGAAAGTCCGGAATCTCGGTGACGACGTCGAGTGGTTCCTCGCGCGCGATCAGCGCCACGCCGTTGTAGGTCGGCTGCCCGGCGAAGGCTACGTGATATCCCGCCTCGCGGATGGCCTCGACGGGAAACTTGTCGTCGGTGAGTTTCGTTTCCTGCAGCCCGAGCACGTCCGGGCGCTGGTGTTCCATCCAGTCGAGCACCTGCGGCAGGCGCACCTTGAGCGAGTTGACGTTCCAGCTTGCGATTTTCATGGGGCGAGAGTGTACCCGATCGGATGTCAGGGGCCGCAGCGTTTCAGCGTCGCCTCGAGGTCCCCGGCCAGCGGCAGCCTGTGGTCGTCGGGATGCAGCGCGACGCGCAGCGGCCAGCGCCGTGCGAGCAGGCGATTGAGCGCGTTCGACGCCTTGAGTACGGGCACCTGCCAGGCGCTGGCGGCCTCGAAACCGACCAGGGCGCTGCGGCGGAACGTTCCGCTGGCGACATCCAGGTAGCCGCTCATGGTCTCCACCCGCGTAAAGCCGGTCGGCCGCAAATCCGCCGTGCGGACCGGGCCCAGGGCCCAGGCCGGCGGCACGTAGAGCGCCGGAGCGGGCAGGTCGTGTTCCTCGAACCAGCGGCGGTTGCGGCTCATCAGCGCGATGATGTCGGACCGGTCGAGGGCGAGGTGCTCGGCGCAGTCGCGCGAGACCAGCAGGCTGTGCAGCCGGTGCCTGATTCCCCGGATGCACCGAGCCCGGTGATTCCAGCCGTGGCCGGCCAGGCGGTGGCCGCGCCCGACCCAGTCGCGCAGGCGGCCGAGGTCGTTGTCGGACCAGGGCCGACCCGGCACGACCAGCAGCGTCACCGGGCCGGGACAGTGGCGATCGATCAGGGCCAGCTGCTCGTCGACCCGGTCGAGCGTTTCGGGCATGACATCGTGGATCGACAGGTCAGGACGCACCGGCGACCTCCAGCAGGGTCCGAAGCCAGGCTTGCCGTCCCTCGTCCCGGATGGCGGCGTAGGCGGCCACACCGGCGTCCGCGCGCCGGCGCCGCTCCGTTTCCGGCGTGTCGACGAGCGCGTCCAGCGCAGCGACCAGGGCGTCGGGCTCGTCGGGGTCGAAGCGATAGAGGACCGGATCGAGCTGCGGCCATTCGCCGATGCCGCAGTGCCTGGAGACCAGGGCCGGCCGGGCGCAGGCAATCGCCTCGAGCGCGACCGTGCCGAAGGACTCCACGTCCGAGGGGAGGACGAGCGCGTCGTGATCGGCCAGCAGGGCCGGTATGGTCTCGCGCTGGACCCAGCCGAGATGGTGGACGTTGTCGTGTTCGCGGGCGGCCGCCGCCACGGTCTCGCTCAGCGGCCCGTGCCCGGCAAAGCTGAAGGACAGGGCCGGCCGCTTGCCCGCCGCGTCGAGCAGCCGGTCGATGCGTTTCTCGGCGGCCAGCCGGCCGACGAACAGGATCCTGCGGACCGGCCCCTCGCGCGGCTCCGGCGGCCGGTCGAAGCGCGACGGTAGCAGGGTGGCGGCCAGGGCCGCCCGGCGGGCGCCCAGCTCGCGGGCCAGTTCGACCATGCTGTCTGAATGCGCCAGGGTCAGGGCGGCGCGCTCGAACAGCTTGCGGTTTCGCGATTCGAGGTAGCGCGTGGCCACCGCGGTCATCAGCCGGTTCCAGTAGAGCGCGCTGAGCGCCTCGAAGTGCGTGTGGAAGCCGTAGATGAAGGGAATGCCCCGGCGCCGGGCGAGCCGCGCACCGGTCATGCCGTAGGGACCGGGCGTGGCGATGATGGCGACCTGCGGCCGCAGCCGGTCGAAGACGCGGGCCAGCCGCCAGCCGGCCGGCAGGGCCGCTCGCTGGGTGCTGTCCCCCGGCAGCGGGAAATCGACCAGGGCGGGGGGGCCGTGTCCGGGCGCGAGCAGTTCGACCGCTTCGACGGCATCGCCGATCTGTTCGATCAGGTCCCCGTAGTAGGAGCCGACCCCGTTGCGTTCGATGGCCGCGTCGCAGCAGATCAGCACGCGCAGGCGTTCGGCGCCGGCGGGGTCAGTCACGGGAGGCGAAGCGGTCCTGGGCGAAGTCATGACGGGCAAGGATATCGGCAAAACGGCCGGCGAGCCACGCCGGGTCGAGGTCGGCGTCGCTGATACGATGACGGTGCGGTGACCGGTGCCGTCGCGATTCGCGCGAACGCTCGCGCAGGCGTTCGGCGAAGCCCGGCGCCGGCTCGATTCCGAGCCGGGCCAGCGTCTGCCGGACGGCCGGCTCGAGGTGGGCGCGGATCTCGGTGTTGTTCAGCAGCGCGATCCGGTCGGTCGGCAGTCGATCGGCCTGATCGAGGAGGTTGCGTAAATAGAAGGCGAACAGCTCGGCGAAGCGTTCGTTGAAGGCCTGCGGCGCGGCGTCGCTGGCGAACAGGCGCAGCGAGTCCTCGAGCGTACTCAGCTGCGAGGACAGCGCCCGCTCGGGCTCGCGCAGGCAGACGATGAAGCGCCCGTCCGGGAAGACGGTCGACAGGCTGCCGAGCATGCCCGCGAATGACGCGTTCTTCGACAGGAAGCGCCGACGCGTGCCGTGGACGTAGAGATGGCGCTGAACGGCGCGGTGGTAGTAGTCGAGCTGCCGGCGTCGGAAGCCCGCGTCGTCGTCGCTGTCGAGCCTCGCCATGCGCCACAGGTCGGGGCTGTCGGGAAACAGCACCACCAGGACGAAGCAGGTCATCGGCGGCAGCAGGCAGAAGAAGTCCTCCTCCGGCTGGTCGAGGCGGACCGGGTGGGTGTCTTCGAAGCCGCCGGCCAGGCGCCGGACCAGCGCGTCCAACAGGCGGCCGAGCGGCCGGCCCACGGCCGCGTCGATGCGGCCGAAGCCGAGCCAGAGGCGGCGCCAGGTCACCGACAGCGCGAAGAAGCACTCCCAGGTGCCGAAGGTGGTGGTCCGTTCGTCCTCGGCCAGCACGCCGTGCAGGAAGGTCGTGCCGCTTCTCGGCACCCCGACCACGAACAGGGGCTTCTCGACTCGCACCTTTCGATAGCCGCGGAAGAAGATCTCGTCGAGGGCCAGGCCCATCCAGTGGTAGAGATTGAGCAGGAACAGCCCGGGTATCACCCCGAGCATGAGCAGGATACGTCGTGGAGAGCGCCGGGCCAGGCCGTCGGCGGGCGGCCGGATCGCCCGGGCGCCCAGGCGCAGCAGGCGCCATTGCGATTCCAGGAACAGGCGCCCCATGCGCCTAGCCCCGCCTGCGCCCGCCGGCGACGCGCCCCCGCATCAGCCCGGCCCCGACAGCATTTCGCGTGCTTCGCGCCGGCAGCGGTTGATGCCGTCCTCGAGCCGCTGCGTCATCTCCGCGGAGCGCGAATCGTTCTCGCGCGCGACGGCAATCGGATCGCCCCAGTAGATGAGCACCCGGGCGAAGGGCGTGGGCAGGTCGGTCAGGTCCCAGGAGCGGTGCAGGGGGATATGGCGGCTGCAGGCCATGGCGCAGGGAAATACGGGCAGGCCGGTGATGCGCGCCAGCTCGAGCACCCCGGGCTTGGCCTTGTGAACCGGTCCGCGCGGCCCGTCGACGGCGATGACCGGCGACCAGCCCTTGCGCGCCAGGCGCATCAGGCCGCGCAGCGCTCGTGAGCCGCCGCGGCTCGATGAGCCGCGCGCCGTTTCGAAACCGAACTTGCGCAGGACGTAGTTCATCAACTCCCCGTCCTTGCTCCACGAGGCCATGGTGGCGAGGTGGTAGCTCGGTCCGAAACACACCAGGCCGAGTTCGTCCCCGTGCCACATGGCCACGATGAAGGGCTCGCCGCGCTCGAGGCGCTCGGTGAAGGCAGGGGGTTCGTGGCGTCTCAGCCGCCAGGTGGCGCTCCAGGCGCGGTAGACGGCGTAGACGAGCCTGGGAAGGATCGTGCGGCGCAGCATGCCGCGCATGATACCCCGGCGACGCCCGCGGGAGGGCGCCGCCGGGTTTCGGTCTTACTCGTCGCCTTCGGTCGCGTCGGAGGCTTCCTCGAAGTCGCCGGCGACGGCGTAACTGAGCCGCTCCGGATCGAGGTGTTCGCGAACGGCCGCCGAGACGTCCTCGGCGGTCAGCTCGCCGACCTTGCGCTCGAATTCGGTCTGGTAGTGCATGTCGCGGTCGAGATAGAGGTTGCTGTTGAGCGTGCCGGTGAGCTGGCTGTCGTCGCTGCGCGCCAGCTCGAGCTGCTGCAGGTAGCCGCGTCGGCCCTCGGCCACTTCTTCCGCGTCGAAACCGTTATCGACGGCGTCGTTGAGCTCCTCGAACAGAACGTCCACCAGCCGTTCGCGATTCTCCGGCGCGTACATCGCGAAGACGAAGAAGGAGCCGACCTCGTCGATGCTGTGGGCGTTGAAACCGCCGCCGACGCCGTAGCTCAGGCCTTCCTCGTCGCGAATCCGGTCGGCCAGGCGCGAGCTCAGGAAGCCGCCGCCGAGCAGGTGGCCGGCCAGGGAAACGGCCGGATAGTCGGGATGGCTGTCGCTCATCTGGATGCTGTGCGTGCCGATCAGCCCGGCATTCGCCTTGTCGTCGAGCTGGGCGACCAGCGCCTCGGACTCGACCTCGGTGTAGGGCCGCTCCCAGCGTTGGAAGCCGATCTCGGGCTCCCAGTCACCGAACAGGTCTTCCAGGGCGGCTCTCAGCGCATCGGGATCGAAGTCGCCGACGAAACTGATGGTGGTGCCCGGCCCGAAACCGTAGAAGCGCTCGTGGAAGTCGACCAGCTGATCGCGTTCGATGGCCTCGATGCGGGCTTCGGCCTCCTTCCAGCTCGGCGTGTATTCGGGATGCTCGGGCTCGTACTGGTTGGTGTGCCGGCCGATCATGCGCGAGGCCACCGACATCGGGTTGTCGCGCGCCTGGTCGAGGCCGGTCAGCTGCTGGCGCTTCAGTTCGTCGAGTTCCGACGCGTCGAAGGTCGGGTTGCGCATCACGTCGGCGGCCAGCTCGAGCAGCTCGACGAGCTGGTCGTTGGTGCTTTCCATGCGCGCCGAGACCAGGTTACCGCCGCTGATCGAAAGCGTCGACTGGAGCTCGCTGACGCGGTCGCGTATGGCCTGGCGATCGAAGTTTTCCGAACCACGCATGAGCATGCCGCCGGTCGTGGAGGGAACGTTGCCGAGCCCGGTCAGGGAGTCGAGGGTTCCCATGCGCATGGTGATCTGGCCGTGGACGCGATCGCCGCGGGT
The DNA here is from genome assembly GCA_009908385.1 of Gammaproteobacteria bacterium. Classification (GTDB taxonomy): domain Bacteria; phylum Pseudomonadota; class Gammaproteobacteria; order Xanthomonadales; family Wenzhouxiangellaceae; genus Wenzhouxiangella. The sequence goes on along the minus strand of JAAAPE010000144.1, from coordinate 14,515 downwards.
CTGCTTGGGCAGCAGGGCGACCTGCGCGCCGTTGGGCAGTTCGAAGCGGATCAGCCGCTGTTCGATGTTCTCGGCCGTCGGGTTGAAGGCCTCGCCCTGGCTCCGGGCCTCGCGACCCTCGTAGCCGGCGAGGACTTCCTCGGGATCCGGGGCGTCGGGGATTTCAGCGCGGTCGGGATCGTCGTCGGGGATGAACTGCCCCACGGTGCGGTTGTCGCGCGTCAGGTAGCGATCGGCCACGCGCACCACGTCGTCGACCGTGACCTCGTCGAGCTGGTCGCGGAACAGCAACAGCAGGCGCCAGTCGCCGGCGGCGGCCCACTCGCTCAGCTGGATGCCGACGCGGTTGGAGTCGTTGAGGGTGACTTCGACGTTGCGCTTGAGCGCGTTGATCGCCCGCGTGACCTCTTCCTGCGTCGGCGGGTTTTCCTCGAGGGCATCGACCGTATCGAGCAGGGTTGCCCGGGCCGTGGCGAGCTCGTCGTCCTGGTCGACCTGGGCGAAGGTCAGCATCACCGACGGCTCGCCCAGCGACATCGAGAACGCGCCGACCTGGCTGGCCAGCTCCTCGGTCACGAGGGCCTGGTGCAGGCGGCCCGACGGGGATTCGCCCAGCACGTGCGCGAGGACCTGCATCGCGGTGTTGTCGGGATGCGAGGCTGCGGGGATGTGCCAGGCGGCCATGACGGCCTGGAACGTACCCGACCGGCGAACCGTCACGCTGCGCTCGCCGTCCTGGGTGGGTTCGCGCGTGTAGGTCGGCCACAGCTTCATGTCGCCGGTGCGCTCGGGCGCGGGAATGGCGCCGAATTCCTCGTCGATCAGCGCCAGGGCCTGCTCGGGCTCGAAGTTGCCCGAGAGGATGAGTATGGCGTTGTCGGGCTGGTAGTAGCGGCGGTAGAAGTCCTGCAGGCGCTCGACCGGCACGTTCTCGATATCGGAGCGCGCGCCGATCGTGGAGCGCCCGTAGCCGTGCCACAGGTAGGCGGTCGACATGACGCGCTGCATCAGCACGCCGATCGGGTTGGTCTCGCCGATCTCGAATTCGTTGCGCACGACCGTCATCTCCGACTCCAGATCCTCGCCGTCGATCAGCGAGTTGACCATGCGGTCGGCCTCCATGCGGATGGCCCACTCGAGGTTCTCCTCGCCGGCCGGCAGGGTCTGGAAGTAGTTGGTGCGGTCGTACCAGGTGGTGCCGTTGGCGCGTCCGCCGCGCTCGGAGATTTCGGCCTTGATGTCCTGGTGGTCGGGCGTGCCGTAGAACAGCATGTGCTCGAGCAGGTGGGCCATGCCCGTTTCGCCGTAGCTCTCGTGCTTGGAGCCGACGAAGTAGGTGATGTTGATGGTGGTCGTCGGACGGCTGGCGTCGGGCATCAGGAGGACCTTCATGCCGTTGTCGAGCCGGTACTCGGTGATGCCTTCGACGCTGGTCACCTGTTCGATGCCCTCGGGCTGGGCGGCGGCCAGCACGGGCAGGATCAGGAGCAGGGTGGCAAGCAGTCGTCTGCCGTGGAGCGCAAGTGGCTGCATGGAGCGTTCTCCGTTCTGTCGGGGTGGGGAAAGGGGTTTCGCCGGCCATGATGCCCCAAGCGGAAGGAGTTTTGTTGTGGCGAAAGTCACGGTTTCCCGCCACCGGCCGGGTCAGCCGCCGGCTTGCTCGCCCCAGACCTCTTCGAGTCGTTCGTCGCGGCCGCAGCGCCAGCGGTAGTACTTGTAGCGAATCGAGTTTTCCTGGTAGTAGTTCTGGTGGTAGTCCTCGGCCGGGTAGAAGGCCTCGAAATCCTCGATCGTCACGGCGACGGGCTGCTCGAAGCGCTCGGCCACGGATTGCAGGCTTTCCCGCGCCAAGCGTTCCTGCCGCGCGTCGTGCACGAAGATCGCCGGCCGGTAGCTCTCGCCGCGGTCGCAGAACTGGCCGCCGCCGTCGAAGGGGTCCACGTTGGGCCAGTAGATGTCGAGAAGCTGCTCGTAGCTGACCTTGTGGGGATCGTAGACGACCTGTACGACCTCGATATGGCCGGTACCGCCCTGAACCACCTGGCGGTAGGACGGATCGACCACGTGGCCGCCGCTGAATCCGGAAATCGTCTCGATCACGCCTTCGACCTCGTCGTACGGGGGTTCCATGCACCAGAAGCAGCCGCCGGCGAAGGTGGCGCGCGCGAGGCTGTCGTCCTGCGCCGGGGCCGGCAGGCCGACGAACAGCAGCGCAATCGCCAGCGCGATTCCGGGAATTCGCAACAGGGCCGGCCTCATGATGTCCTCAGTTCGGGCAGTGCTTCGCCCTCGGGCACGAAATCGAGCGCCACACCGTTGTTGCACCAGCGCTTGCCGGTCGGCTCAGGACCGTCGTCGAAGACGTGGCCCTGATGGCCGCCGCATCGCGCGCAGTGGTATTCCGTGCGCGGCCAGATCAGGCGGAAGTCCTTCCTGGTGCCGACGTGTTCGGGGTGGATCGGCTGGTAGAAGCTCGGCCATCCGGTGCCGGACTCGTACTTGTGTTCGCTCGAGAACAGCGGCAGCGCGCACCCGGCGCAGATGAACACTCCCGCGCGCTTCTCGTCGTTGAGGGGACTGGTGCCGGCGCGTTCGGTGGCCTCGCGCCGCAGCACGCGATAGGCGTCCGCGCTGAGGATTTCACGCCAGCGCGCGTCGGACAGTTCGAGCGGTTCGAACGACATCGGGTAGGAAGCCATGGGCTCTCCTGCAAGACTGCGAGTGGGCAGCGCACCGAGCCAGAGCAGCGGCAGCGATCCGGCCGCCAGCCCCAGCAGGCGTCTGCGAGAAGGGTTGCACATCGACGTTTTCATATCTGGATTGGATCAGAATCTTCGTCAGGAGTTCGTCAACACTGCCGGAGCAGGGTCGAGGCCCGCTGGCGGGCGTCGTTCGGCCGAGTGACGGCATCAGAGCATGAAAGCGAGCAGCATCGCGGTACCCAGAAACGAAAAGAAGCCGGCCACGTCGGTGATGGTGGTCAGGATGATCGACGATGCCGTTGCAGGATCCTGGCCGAGGCGGGTCAGGATCATGGGAACCAGCGCCCCGGAGATGCCGGCGGCAAGCATGGACATGACCATCGCCACAGCGATCACCAGCGCAAGGCCCAGGCTCTGGCTCCAGACGAAAACGGCCACGCCGCAGGTCACGGCCAGCGCCAGGCCGTTGATCAGGCCGACCATGATTTCCTTGCTCAACACCGAGCGCCACTGGCGGATGCCCACCTCGCGCAGCGCCAGGCCTCGCATGGTCACCGCCAGGGCCTGTGCGCCGGCGTTACCCGACTGTCCGGCAACGACCGGAAGCAGAACCGCGAGGGCCGTGAACTGGGCGATCAGGTTTTCGAACAGGCCCACGACCGCGGCTGCGAGAAAGGCGGTCAGCAGGTTGATGTGCAGCCAGGGCAGGCGGCGCTTGATGGCGAAGCCCGGCAGCGACAGGGCGCGCTCTTCGGGGCTGGCGCCTACCATCTTCTGCATGTCGGCGGTGGCCACGTCCTCGATGGCCCGGAAAAGATTGCGATAGCGCACCACGCCGGCCAGCCGGCCGTCGGTATCGACGACCGGCACCGAGTCCCGCCGTGATCGTTCGAGCAGGTCGACCATCTCTTCGCGACTGGTCTGGGTGGTCACCGTTTCGCCGGCCGCCTGCAGGTGCTCACGCACCGGTTCGTCCGGATCGGCGAGGGCCAGATCCTGGATATCGACGAAGCCGGCCAGGCGCGCGTCGGCCGTGACCACGAAGAGCGACCGGAGGTCGCGAATCTTCGATTCCTGCAATCGAGCGAGTGCCTTGCCGACGCTCGTGGTGGTCCGGACCGACACGAAGGAGCGATCCATCAGCCGTCCGGCCGAATCGTCGGGAAAAGAGAGCTGGCGTTCCAGGTCCTTCCGGCTGGTCGGCGTGAGGGCGGCAAGGTATCGCTCTCGCTCCTCGGTGCTCAACTGCGTCAGGATCGTGACCGCCAGCTTGGGGGCGGCGCGCTCGAGGACTTCGAGGCGGGACTCGACCGGCAGGTTCTCGAACACCGCCAGCGCCTTGGCCGGACCGAGATACTCCATGGCCACAGCCAGGGCGGCCGGGTCCAGGCCGGTGACCGCCGACTCGAGGCTTTCGTCCGGCAGGTTCTCGAGTTCCTCGGCCGCGGCGACGGGGTGCCGTCTGAGGAACTCGGTTTCGAGTGCAACGTTCATCGCTGAGCCCTCCCGTTTCCGAACAGGTCGCCGATGCAGATGCCCATGATGCGGAAATACTGGCGAACCAGTTCGCTGACGCCGTCGGCCAGCCCCGGATCGGACGGATGCACGGATTTCAGCGCTTCCATCAGGCGGGCGCGGCAAATCGAGCCGAGCAGGTGACCGAGTTCGTCGACGACCGGCAACTCCGCGTGTTCGAGCCATTCGCCGTGGTCGCGTGCGCTGACCAGCGTCGTCTCGCCGCGCAGGGGCCGGATTTCGACCCGGAATTTCTTCAGGCGCGAGCGATCCGATCGAGCCATCAGGGCTCGGCCGAGGTCGAGGCGGCCGAGGTAGACGCCCTCGCCGTCGACCAGCCAGATGACCTGCTCCGACTCCAGCTCGTCGCTGCGCAACAGTGCCACGGCCTCCTTCAGCGGAAGATTCGCATCCAGGCGTATCGCGGCCGGGTCGAGGGAGGCACCCACCGTATCGGCCGGAAAGACCACGAGCCGCCGCAGCGTGCGGCGAACGCGCCGGTTGGACAAGGCATCGAGGACACGGATGCGGTGGCCGGCATCGACGTGAAGAAGGATGGCGAGCGCGTCATTGAGTCCGGCCTCTTCGAGCCAGGCGGCGATGCGCGCGTCGTCCAGTCCGGACAGGATGCGCATGCCGACGCCGTGCGGCAGGCGGGCGACGACGCCGGCGGCCACGGCATCGGGCAGGCCGGCGATGGCCCGCCCGGTTTCCTCGACGCCAACGCGGGCCAGGTGGGCGGCGACTTCCGCCGGAAATTTCCGGGCGTAAGCGATCGTGAGCGGGTTGCTTGCATTCATGCCGTCATTCCCCGTCCGGCTTCTCGGTCAGCTGTACGACCCGGCCGCTGGTCAGGCGCGCGGCGGGGATCGAGACGAGCCCCTCCCGGGTGGCCAGGGTCAGGCCGGTCCGATGAATCTCGACCACCTCGCCCTCGTCGTCGTCGATGCGCAGCCGCACACCGGTGGCGTATCGCGCCAGTTCCGATTGGCCCATCAGGTTGGCCACGTACTGCCGCGCGCCGAGCGCGAAGGCGAGCGACAATCCGCCCAGCAACGACGCGAGAACGATCAGCGAAAGCTGTGTGATGAACGAAATATCGATGCCGATCTGTTGCAGGCCGGTGACGAAGCCCACGAGGACGACACCGAACTGGGCGAGACGGGGCAGCAGCGAATTGGCGTCGCCGCGCGCCATCAGTCGGGCGCAGACGTGGCGTGCAACGGTGCCCAGCACGGTACCTGCGGCGATGATGAGCAAGCCGACGATGAAACGCGGCACATAGGCCAGCACGGCATCCAGCCAGCCGCTGACCTGGTCGATGTCGAGCAGCCTCACGGCGACGATGATCGACAGGGACAGCACGAGAACGAACGCGAATACCGGCAGCCCCCGTTGGAAGACCGGTGAGACGCCCTTGCCCTCGCGGCCGCCGTAGCGGGCCGCGACCCGATCGGTGATCGAGAGCAGGCGGCGCGTCATGACCGCGGCCAGCTTGCCGAGCGCGATGCCCAGGATGACGACGGTCACGGCAGCCAGTTCGGGGTAGGCCTGAATCAGATCTCTGAGCATCGTTTCTCTCCGCCCGCTTGGAAGAACCGGGCAACGCGAATCGCCCTCCTCGATCACTTCGAAGCATACACCCCCCGCGGAAAGCGGCCAGTCGTCCGCCCGTCAGCGGCGCGCCCTAGACTTCGATGTCGGCCAGGTTGCCTTTCTCTTCCAGCCAGGCGCGGCGGTCGGAGGCGCGTTTCTTGCCCAGCAGCATATCCATGATGGCGTCGGTGCCGGCCGGGTCGTCAACGGTCAGCTGCAGCAGGCGGCGGGTGTCCGGGTCGATGGTGGTCTCGCGTAGCTGCAGCGGGCTCATCTCGCCCAGGCCCTTGAAGCGCGTCTCGGTGACCTTGCCCTTGAGCTTCTCGGCCTCGATGAGGGCGAAGATGCCCTGGCGCTCTTCGTGGTCGAGGGCGTAGTGCGTCTGTTTGCCCACGTCGATGCGAAACAGCGGCGGCATGGCGACGAACACGCGTCCGGCGTCGACCAGCGGGCGGAAGTGCTTGAGAAACAGTGCCGCGAGCAGCGTGGCGATGTGCAGGCCGTCGGAGTCGGCATCGGCGAGGATGATGACCTTGCCGTAGCGGAGCTTCGACAAGTCGTCCGAGCTCGGGTCCACGCCGATGGCGATGGCGAGGTCGTGAACTTCCTGCGACTGCAGCACCTGGGCCGGATCGGTCTCCCAGGTGTTGAGGATCTTGCCCCTGAGCGGCATGATCGCCTGGTATTCGCGGTTGCGTGCCTGCTTGGCGCTGCCGCCGGCCGAGTCGCCCTCCACGAGGAACAGCTCGGTCTCCTCGAGATCGGTCGAAGCGCAGTCGGCGAGCTTTCCGGGCAGGGCGGGGCCGGCGGTGATCTTGCGGCGGGCGACCTTCTTGCGCGCCTTCTGGCGCTTGAGCGCATTGTCGATGGCGAGTTTCGCGATCACCTCGCCATCGGCGACGTGCTTGTTCAGCCACAGCGCAAAGGCGTCCTTGACCACGCCCGACACGAAGCTGGCGGCCGAGCGCGAGGACAGCCGCTCCTTGGTCTGGCCGGAGAACTGCGGGTCATCGAGCTTGATCGAGAGCAGGAAGCTCAGCCGCTCCCAGATGTCTTCGGGCGCCAGTTTGACGCCGCGGGGCAGCAGGCTGCGGATCTCGCAGAATTCGCGCAGGGCCTCGATCAGGCCGGTACGCAAGCCGTTGGTGTGCGTGCCGCCGGCGGGCGTGGGAATCAGGTTGACGTAGGACTCCTGCGCGAGCTCGCCCTCGGGCACCCAGGTCAGGGCCCACTCGGCTTCCTGGTCGGCGCCCGAGAATTCCCCTGTAAAAGGCTTTTCGGGCACTCGGTCGAGGCCTTCCAGGCTCTCGGTCAGGTAGTCGGTCAGGCCGTCCTCGAACTGCCAGGTCTCGGTTTCGGAGATGGCGCGGTCGTCGAGCTTGACCGTCAGGCCGGGGCAGAGAATAGCCTTGGCCTTGAGCAGGTGCTTCAGCCGCGGGCGCGAAATGTTGGGCGAATCGAAGTACTGCGGGTCGGGCCAGAAGTGCACCACGGTGCCGGTATTGCGCTTGCCCACCGAGTCGGTCACCGTCAACGGTGTCTTCGTCTCGCCGCCGGCGAAGGCGATCTCGTGCTCTTCCCCGTTGCGCTTGATGCGGCAGACCAGCTTCTTCGACAGGGCGTTGACCACCGATACGCCGACACCGTGCAGGCCGCCTGAAAACTTGTAATTCTTGCCCGAGAACTTGCCGCCGGCGTGCAGGCGCGTGAGGATCAGTTCCACGCCGGGTAGCTTGTGTTCGGGGTGCGGGTCCACGGGCATGCCGCGCCCGTCGTCGGTCACTTCGACCGAGCCGTCCTCGTGCAGCACCACCTCGATGTGTTTCGCGTGGCCGGCCAGGGCCTCGTCTACGGCGTTATCGACCACCTCGGCCACGAGATGGTTGGGGCGGGTCGTGTCGGTGTACATGCCGGGCCGGCGTCGAACCGGCTCCAGGCCCTGGAGGACTTCGATATCCGACGCCTGGTAGGCGTTGCTCATGAGGGACGTTTCTCGCTGCGAGTGACTGGCGCCTCATTATGGCGCAATCGAACAGCCGACTGGCACCGTCATCGACCCCAGGACCTCTGCGCCAGGCGTCAGTCCCCGGCGTAGTCCCGGAAGCTGCGCATGCTGTTGACCGCCTGCGATTCGACTTCGTGGCGGTGTTCCAGGAACTCGTCCCACAGCGCCTGCGAGGTGGCCGCGTCTTCTTCGTCTTCGAAGCGGATCCGGCCGTCGGCCACGCGCCAATCCCCGCGCGTCGATTCGAGGAACACCAGGATTCGCTCCAGGTTCTCGATCGATCGCCTGCCCGGGCGGGCCACCTCGTCGAACGGCGCTTCCGGGTCGCCGGTGAAAGGCTTGACCAGGAGTGCCAGGGTGTCCGCGTCGAGCTGCGTGTCGTGTTCGAGCTGCCGGTAGGCCGTTGCCAGTTCCCGATGGGCGTTCCGGGATTCCGCCATCTGCCGGTCGAAGGCGGCGCGGACTCGCTCGAACGCGTCGCGGGCATCGTCCAGCTGCGGGTCTTGAGCCAGCGAGCCGGCCATCAGGGCGACGACGGCGTCTTCGAATAGCCGGTCGGTCCGCCGTCCGCCCCAGCTCTCGGCGATGACGGCCAGCGTCCGGCGGTGGAATTCCGCCACGCGGGCCAGGTCGCCGCTGAACTCGCCGAACGGCGCCTCGATCACCGACTGTACCTCGGACCAGGAACCGCCGGTCTGCCAGAATTCCGCCATCAGGGCGTAGCGAGCGCCGATCTCGCCGATCAGTTCGGTCGTTTCCTCGTCGAGTTGTCCGACCGTTTCCGAACAGGCCTGCCTCGATTCCTCGGGCAGACGGAACTCGATCGTCTGGACGGCCTCGCGTTCGGCCATCTCGCCGTCCCGGCACGCCGGAATGAAGCGCCATGCCTCGATCGACTCGACGGCGGCGCGGTCGAAGACGCCTTCAGGGTCGCTTTCCAGCACCCGGATGTCCTTCGTGCGGCCCTGCGCGTCGATCACGAACGCAGCGCGGACCTCGCCGGTCAGGCAGAACATCCGCGCCGAATGCGGGTAGTAGGGTTCCTGACGCGAGACGATGCGGACCTCTCGCTCCGCCTGCTCGCATTCGGGCAGCGTCCTGTCGGCCGTTGCGGCCGGCGCGCCGACGGTGACCATCAGTATCCACCCCCCGATCAGAAGGCGTGCTCCTGCCATTAGAATTGCTCCGGTGTCCAACACGCCCGTCAATCTAGCATCGGTCCGGCCGGGCCGGCAATGGCGTGTTCTTCGGGGCAAGTCCAGGCCATGAAGATCGTGCTCAGCCGCAAGGGCTTCGATTCCAGCGCCGGCGGCGTGCCCAGTCCGATCCTTCCGGACGGGCGACTGGTGTCGCTGCCGATTCCCGATCCGCGCTCGCCGCTGCGCTACGGCGAGATCGGTGGCGAAGCGCGCGAAATCGGCGCCCTGGTTTCCAATCTGACCGGAGGCCGCATCCGGCGCAGTTCGCGCGCCCATCTCGATCCCGACCTGGTCGCCGCCGACCGGCCGCGTCCGAGCGGCTGGCGAGGGGTCTTCGGCCAGGAAGCGGCCGCCCAGGGCCATCTCCGCAACGAAGGCGTCGGGCCCGGCGACCTGTTCGTCTTCTTCGGCGTTTTCCAGCGCGTCCGCTATCGACGCGGGCGATACAGCTTCGACCGCGACGCGCCCCGCATCCATGTCGTGTGGGGCTGGATGCAGGTCGAGCGGGTCGTCGCGGTCGCGGATTGCCCGCCCCCGATCCGCCGGCGGATCGGGGATCATCCCCACTTCCACCACAATGCGGGGCCGGACAACGTGCTCTACCTGGCCCGCCGGCGGCTCGCGCTGCCAGAGCCCGGGGCCGGTACGCTGCCTGGTAGTGGCGTCTTCGCCCGTTATCACCCCCTGCTGCAGCTCACCGATCCGCGGGCTGCGGGTCCGAGTCTCTGGCGCCTGCCGGCCTGGCTGCGGCCCGGCGAGGACAGGCGGGCGCTCTCCTACCACCGCAAGCCGGCGCGCTGGTCCGTTGCGGGTGGACGCCTTCGCCTCGAGTCGGCGTCGCGCGGCCAGGAATTCGTGCTCGACGCGCGCGATTACCCGCGGGCCCTGCCTTTCCTGGCCGCCCTGCTGAAGCGCCTGGGCTGAGCCATCATCGGCGCTGATGCAGCTGGGCGAGATTCACGAGCGGATCGCCCGCGAACAGCCCTGAGGCCCCGTCTCGAGCGGCGGCGGCCTCTCGATCAGTCCGCGGCGCGCGCCGCGCCGCGATGCGAGGGCTTGTCGAAGGACTCGACCCGGATCACGACCAGCGAATCGACCTGGCCGCCGCCGACGCCCTCGACTTCGAGAATGGTGTCGCCGATGCGGGCCTCGCCCTTGCCGCTGGCTTCGTCGAAGCCGGTCAGGTAGACCTCGAGCTCCTGTCCGGGCTCGAACGACGGGTACGCGGTGCGGAATCGCCAGTTGGCAAACAGTCCCTTGCTCATGATTCGTTGCTCCGGTTGCTCAGGCGGTCGGTGGTGTACTCGCGGCCGAAGCCGGTCCAGGCCGAGACCAGGAAGACGATCACCAGCAGCCAGCCGTGGAAGACCCAGGGCCAGGCCTGGATCGGGGCGACCACCATGTCGCTGGTGAACCAGTCGTACTGTTCGACCAGGGCCACCATCTGCGTGTAGCCGACCAGCACGCCGCCGGCCCAGGGAAAGATGTAGCCCAGCGCCGAGGTGTTGGCGTCGAGGATGTTGGCCCGCCGGTAGCCGTTGATGTTGAAGCGCTTGCCGATGGTGGCGATGTAGGGTGCGACCGCGATCTGCGCGGCGGTGTTGATGGTGATCGCCGCATTGATCGAGGCGGTCACGGTCACCATCACGACCTCCGCGGAGCGAACCGTCTTCGCCACGGTGCGCAGCAGCCAGTCCTCGAGTGCGTGGAAGGCGCCGCCGCGCATCATGATCTGCGCCCCGGCGATGACCAGCAGGATCAGCACGGCCAGTTCGGCGAAGCCCAGCGCACCGTCGTGGAGGCTGCCGCCCACGCCGGCGTTGCCGGCCGCGACGACCTCGACCAGCGGCCAGCCGCCGAAGGTTTCGGCCGCCCAGCCGCCTTCGGCCACGTTGAACACCAGCATGTCGGTGCCCGGTGCCAGGCCGAAGATCAGATTGATCAGGATGGCCGCGATCAGGCCCCAGGAAATCGCCTCGATGATGTGCCGGCCCGCGATGGCCGTGAAGATCACCACGCCCATCGACACCAGGTGCAGCAGGCCGGCCGGATTGGTCCGTTCGCGGAAGGCTTCGGCGACTTCCGGGGCGATGGTGCTGCCGCTGAACATGGCGCTGGCCACCAGGTAGGCGATCAATGACAGGACCGCGGCGATGATGGCGTACTTGAAGCGGCTGGCGACCACGCCGCCGACGTCCGAATCCTGCGTGACCGCGCTGACGATGGTGGTGTCGGACACGGGCGCGAGGTTGTCGCCGAAGACCGCCCCCGACAGGATCGCGCCGAACATCAGGATCGGGTCGGCGCCGAGCGCCACGCCGGCCGGGAAGAACAGCGCCACGAAGGCGATGACGGTGCCGTAGCCGGTGCCGATGCCGGTCGCCAGCAGGGCGGCCAGCAGGAAGGTGATGGCCGGGAAGAGTAGCGGGCCGATGCCGGCGGCCACGGCCAGCCAGCCCAGGCCGTCGACGAAGGCGCCGACCTGCAGCGTGCCGGCGAACATGCCGGCCCACAGCCAGGCCACGATGGCGGTCACCGCCACCGGCTGGGCCATGCCCTCGAAGACCGTGTCCGCGTAGCCCTTCCAGTCGCCCTTGACGAAGAGCATGCCCAGGATCAGGCCGACCAGCATGCCCACGATCAGGCCGCCGGTGGCGCTGATGCCCAGCAGGCCGGACTGGAAGATGGCCCAGACGATGAAGAACAGGATGGGCAGGGCGCTCAGCGCCTTGCCGCCGCGAAACTCGATGGTGGTCCGAGTGGCCGGGGCCTGCTCGGTCGATTCTGGCTGGTTCATTGAAGCGCTCCCTCCTGGCTGCTTCTTGATGGCAGTTCCTTAACGGCAGTTCTTTCGATCCGTATCAGCCTGGGGAGAATAGCCCTGATCGGCCACGGGGTTCAAGGCGACGCGCCGCGCCGCGGGTTACACTCAATGGCGTTGGAGATGGGAGAGCGCCCGATTGATCACGCTGGCACTGATCGCGGTCACCGTTGTCGTCTCGATGCTGGCGTGGCAGCGTCCCGACTGGCTCGATCGCCTGGTCTACTGGCCGCCCGCGGTCGCCCGCGGCGAGTGGTGGCGCCTGCTCTCTCACGGCTTCGTGCACGCCGACGGCACGCACCTGGCCTTCAACATGATCACGCTCTACTTCTTCGGCCGGATCATGGAGCCCGCGCTGGCGGGGAGAATCGGACCGATCGGTTTCCTGCTGTTCTACCTCGCGGCGATCGTGGTGGCCATGCTGCCCAGCCACTTCCGTCACCGGCGCGATCCCCACTACCGCAGCCTGGGTGCCTCCGGCGCGGTGTCGGCCGTGCTGTTCGCCTACATCCTCCTCGACCCCTGGGCGATGCTGCTGGTTTTCGTCTTGCCCGTGCCGGCGATCCTGTTCGCAGCCGCCTACGTAGCCTATTCGGTCTACGCCATGCGCAACCCCCGCAGCCGCATCAACCACGGCGCGCACCTCTGGGGCGGACTTTGGGGCGTGGTCTTCCTGGTCGTTCTGGAGCCGCGCGTGGTCGGGCACTTCCTGCGGTCGCTTTCGGCGCCCCCTTTTTTCAACTGAAACCGGAGATTTTCTGATGTGGTTCGACATCTTGCTGGTCCTGGCCGGAATCGCGCTTCTGACCGTCGGCGGGGAAGTCCTGATCAGCGGTGCGCTCGGATTCGCGCGTCGCCTGCAGATCAGCACCCTGCTGACCGGCCTGGTGGTGGTTGGCTTCGGCACCTCCACGCCCGAGCTCGTGGTGAGCGTGGAGGCCGCGCTGATCGACCAGCCCGGTATCGCGCTGGGCAACGTGGTGGGCAGCAACATCGGTAACATCCTGCTCATCCTGGGCCTGTGCGCCGTCGTGCGCCCGCTGCCGGTCACCCCGCTCGGACTGTCACGGGACGCGGTGTCCGGCGTGGCGGTCACCGTCCTGTTCATGCTGCTGGCCTGGGGCGCCGGCGTGGGTCGCGTGGACGGCCTCGTGTTGCTGGTCGGCCTGGGACTTTACCTTGTCTGGGCCTACCTCACGGAAAAACGCCTGGAGGCCGAGGGCGTTCGCGAGGTCGATCCCGACGCCGTCCCGGGCAGCGCCCGGCATTCCACTGGCTACATCATTGCCACCATCCTCGGCGGCCTGATGTTGCTCATCGCCGGTTCGCGCGTTCTGCTGATCGGTGCGGTCGCGCTGGCGCGTGATCTCGGTGTATCGGAGGCCGTCATCGGCCTGACCCTGGTGGCGGTGGGCACGTCCCTGCCCGAACTGGCCGTGTCGCTACTGGCCGTCATCCGGCGCCAGGTGGACGTGGCCGTCGGCAATATCCTGGGCAGCAACCTGTTCAACCTGCTCGGCATACTCGGCGTCTCGTCGCTTCTGCAGACGCTGCCTTTTCCGCACAGGATGGTCGTCTTCGACCAGTGGGTGCTGCTGGGCTGCAGCATCGCGGTGCTGTTCATGCTCTGGACCGGCCGGCGCTTGAGCCAGGTCGAAGGGGGCGTGTTCCTGATAGCGTATGCAGCCTATCTGTTCGTGACCTTCCGCGTATTTCCTTCCTGAGCGGACGGCAACGACAGCAAGTTGATTCGGCCCTCGGAAGCCGGTCTCCCAAGATCCCGGGCTGGCCAATTGGCAGGCGGTTCAGCGCACCACCCTCGCTCGCTGAGGGCGGCGTCCTTTCGGGGTCGGCCGCCACGCCCTGGGCGAGCGATGACGCCTGAAGCCGGGCCTTGGTCCGGCATCGACCCGACCGGGACCATCGGCACATGCAACGGTGCCCGGCCGGGCGTCACAATGCCAGGCGCAAGGCTCGTATCCGATGGAGGCGATCGTGCAACGATCGAATGCGTTCTTTCCCGCCATTCTTCTTGCTGCCTTCATGGCGCCCGCGCTGGTACATGCCCGCGATGTGCAGGTCATGGTGCTCGGCACCTACCACCTGGCAAGTCCGGGGCAGGATCTCCACAACGTCGAGGTCGACGATGTCACCGCCGCGGCCCGTCAGAAGGAACTCGAGGCCATCGCCGACGCGCTGGCTGCCTTCGCGCCCGACCGCATCGCCGTCGAAGCGGTCTCGAAGCGCGACGATCTCACGCTGGCGGCCTACGACGAGTTCGAGCCGTCCGTTCTCGAGGAAGTGCCCAACGAGCGCGAACAGATCGGCTACCGGCTGGCGCATCGGCTCGGTCACGAGCGGGTCTACGGCATCGACGAGCAGGACGAGAACGTCAACTACTTTCCGTTCGGCGCCGTCGACGCCTGGGCCGAGGCGAACGGTCTCGCCCGCGACCTCGAATCCTTTCACCGGCGCGCAGCCGCCCTGGTCGACACGATGGGGCGCATGCATGCCGCCAACAGCATCGGGCAGGTGCTCTACTGGACCAATCGACCCTCGCTGATCGAGCGCAACCATCGCGACCTCTACTACGGCCTGATGCGCTACGGCGACGCGCAGGAGCAGCCCGGCGCGCTGCTCAACGCGCGCTACTACGAGCGCAACGCGCGCATCTTCC
>JAAAPE010000115.1 GCA_009908385.1 Gammaproteobacteria bacterium | reverse complement strand
GGGCCTCGACCGTGCGATCCCTGGCGCTGGCCAGGGAGCGGTCGACGAAGCCGGCGATCTTGGGAATCATCCGCCGGTAGAAGTAATCGAAGTCGAGCGTGATGGTGAGCGTGCGCTTCATCATCGGCAGCATCACGAAGAAGGCCAGGCCGGCGAACAGCAGCAGCTGCAGTTGGCTGAGCACGTGGTCGGCCGTGTAGGGCACGTAGTCGACCGGGTAGGGCAGCAGCGCGTACAGCAGGCCGGGGAAGACGCCCAGCCCGATGCAGATGATCGAGAAGAAGACCATGGCGGCGCGCATGTTCCAGGGCGCTTCAGGCGGCCTCAGCCCCGAGTCCTTCTGGAAGAAAACGAACCACGGGAACTTGATGCCGGCGTGCAGGAACACGCCCGCCGAGGCGGCAACCAGCAGGTACCAGACCAGCGCCATGTGCTCGTAGGCCGCGCCCGAGGAAATCATCGACTTCGAGATGAAGCCAGAGGTCCAGGGGAAGGCCGAGATCGCCAGCGCCCCGATGGTGCCGCATACGGTGGTCAGCGGCATGGTTCGGAACAGCCCGCCCAGGTTGGAGCACTTGCGCACGCCGGTCTGATAGAGCACCGCACCGGCGCTCATGAACAGCAATCCCTTGTAGATGATGTGCGCGAAGGCGTGCGCGGCCGCGCCGTTGAGCGCGAGCTCCGTGCCGATGCCGATACCGACGACCATGAACCCGACCTGGTTGACGATCGAGTAACTGAGGATGCGCCGCATGTCGTTCTCCAGCAGCGCCCAGATGATGCCGTAGAAGATCATGATCAGGCCGAGCCAGACCAGCAGTTCCGTGCCCGGGAACAGCAGGATCAGGGCCAGCACCGCGGTCTTGGTCGTGAATGCCGACAGGAACACGCCGCCCATGGGACTCGATTCGGGATAGGCGTCGGCCAGCCAGACGCTGATCGGCGGGGCCGCGGCATTGATCAGCACGCCGATGAAGATCATCCAGGTATCGAAGGTGCCGAGCGTCAGCGCCCGGATCTCGGGCGAGCCGGTGTGGATGATCAGGCCCTCGATGCCGATCTTGAGAACGATGCCGCCGACCAGGTGGATGATGGCGTAGCGGATGCCGGCCGCGCGGGCTCGCTCGGTTCCCCCGCACCAGACCACCACGGTCGAGAACAGGGCCATCAGTTCCCAGAACAGGAACATCACGATCAGGTCGCCGGCGAAACTGACGCCGATTGCGCCGGCGGCGTAAATCAGGGCCGCGGAGAGCTCCCACCATTTCGACTGCCGGAAGGCGAACAGCGCGCCGCCGAAGCCCATGATGGCGAAGACCGTGGCGAACAGGCGCCGGAGGTCGCTGCCTTCGACGAACTGCACCTCGTAATCCAGGAAGGTGGCGGTCAGCTGCACGCCGTCGGGCACCTGCCAGATCGCGTAGAGCGTGACCAGCGGCGTGGCCAGGGCAATCAAGGGCCGCAGGGCCGGCCGCGCCACGCCGATCAGAACCGCGCCGGCGATCATCAGGATGGCTGGGGGCAAGATGAACTCAAACATCCTTGCCGCCCTCCTCGGTCCGGACCTTGTCGGTCAACTGGCTGGGCGCCAGTTCGGTTTCGCGGAAATAGTAATCGTCCGGGCGCTTGAGCAGGAAGCCGAGCAGCTTGGCGCCCACGACCATGGCCACGCAGGTCAGGAAGCCGTAGATGGCATAGAAGCCGAACCAGCCGTCGACGGTGAAATAGGCGTGCATGTGCACGACGATCTGCGCCAGTACGGTCAGCGCCAGGATGGCGCCGAAGATCCACCACAGCAGGCGGATGGTCTTCGGCCGGACCAGCCAGTGGTCGTGATCGGGCTGCTTTTCGGGATGCTTCGGAAGTGGCGTCTGGCTCATCTGCCCACCTCCAGGATGCGCGATTCGATGTCCACGATCGGTCCGTTGAAGGCGAAGAACAGGATGACCAGGGCGGCGGTGAAGGTCAGGGCCGCGACCATCGGCCAGGGTGCTTCGCCGTGGTCGATCTTCGGCTTCACGTCCTCTTCCCGGAAGAAAGCGCGGAAGACGATCGGCAGGAAATAGGCCGCGTTCAGCCCGGTCGAGAGCATGAGGACCACCAGGGTGAAGTAGTTGTCGACCTGGAAGGCGCCGGCGATGATGTACCACTTGGAGACGAAGCCGGCCGTGGGCGGTACGCCGATCATGGACACCGCACCGATGGTGAACGCCACCATGGTCCAGGGCATCCGCCGGCCAATGCCACGAATCTCGTCGAGCCGCGTCTTCTTGGAGGCAACGTAGATCGCCCCGGCACAGAAGAACAGCGTGATCTTGCCGAAGGCGTGGGCCACGATGTGCACGGCCGCGCCGATCTCGGCGAAGGGCGCCAGCACGAGCGCTGCGAGCACGATGTAGCTGAGCTGGCTGATGGTCGAATAGGCCAGCATACGCTTGAGCTCGACCTGCTTGAGCGCGACGATCGAGGCCGCGACGACGGTGAAGCCGGCGAGGTAAACGAGCCACTGTTCCAGCGGCACGTTGGCCAGGAAGTCCAGGCCGAAGATGTAGATGACGACCTTGGTGATCGTGAACACGCCGGCCTTGACGACGGCTACGGCGTGCAGCAGGGCCGAGACCGGCGTGGGCGCGACCATTGCTGCCGGGAGCCAGCGGTGCATGGGCATGACGGCCGCCTTGCCGATGCCGAGCACGAACAGGGTCAGCAGGATCGCCGCCTCGGTCGGGCCGAGCGTTCCGAACAGGATGCCGCCCGGCGTGAAATCGGTGGTGCCGGCTGCCACCCATGTCCAGATGATCGCCGGCAGCAGCAGGCCGATCGAGGTGAAGAGCAGGACGCCGAGATAGGTCCGACCGCCGGCGCGCGCGGCGTCGTTCTGCTTGTGCGTCACCAGCGGCCAGGTGCTGATGGTGAGCATTTCGTAGAAGATGAACAGGGTCAGCAGGTTGCCGGCGGTGGCCACGCCCATTGCGCCGCTGATGGCGATGGCGAAGAAGACGTAGAAGGAGGTGTGACGGGGCTCTTTTGCGCCGCGCATGTAGCCGATGGCGTACACCGAGGTGACGAACCAAAGCAGGCTGGCGAGCAGCGCGAAGATCAGGCCGAGCGGTTCGACCCGGAAGCTGATGGCCAGGCCGGGCAGAATCTCGATGACCTCCAGGGCCACGTCGAAGCGGTTCACCACCGGCCCGATGAGCTGCGTGGCCAGCCCGAAGAGCGTGGCGGCCGTCACCAGTGTGGCCGTCTCGCGCAGGTTCGGCCAGCGGCCCAGCAGGCCGACGGCAAGCGCGCCGATCAACGGCGTGACGATCAGGGCGACGATCAGCATGGCCGGGCTCATGGCGACACTCCCAGGAGCATTTCGGCGCCGCGCCGGGCAACGTCAGCGGTCAGCCGCGTGTCGATGCCGAAGTAGAAGTTGGCCGCGACGAGAAGCCACATCGGCAGCAGCAGGGCAGGTCGTGCCTCGCGAATCGTTTCGTGGCCCTCGGGAGTCGGTTTGAGCCACGCCGCCTCGGCGATCTTGCCGATGTAGAGCACCGCCAGTAGCGAGCCGATAAGGACCACCACCACGGCGAACCAGTTGCCCTGGTCCATCGCCGCCTCGATGAGCAGCCACTTGCTGATGAAGCCCACCGTCAGCGGCACGCCGATGAGGCTCAGGCCCGCCAGCACGAAGGCCAGCATGGTCAGCGGCATCTTGCGGCCGAGGCCGTTGAAGGCCGAAATGCTCGGCGAGCCGACCTGGTAGATCACGGTGCACACGCACATGAACAGTGCCGCTTTCATGAGCGCATGGTTGAACATGTGGACCAGGCCCGCGCTGATGCCGGCCACCGAGACGAAGCTGATGGCCAGCGCCATGTAGCCGACCTGCGCCACGCTGGAGTAGGCCAGCAGGCGCTTGGCGTTGTCCTGTTCGACGGCCCAGAGCGAGGCGAACAGGATGCCGATGACGCCGAGCACGAAGAACACTTCGGCAAAGGGCATCTGCCGGACGAATTCCAGGCCGAAGACGGTGAACACCAGGCGCAGCAGCACGTAGATGGCCACCTTGGTCGCCGTGGAGGCCAGGAAGACGGTGACCGCCGAGGGGGCATTGGCGTAGGCGCCGGGCAGCCAGCGGTGCAGCGGGAACAGCGCCAGCTTGAGTCCGATGCCCACGATGATGAAGCCGAAGGCCGCCTGCACGGCACCGCTGTCGGCCACGGCCGGCAGGCGCTCGGCCAGGTCGACCATGTTGAGCGTGCCGGTCATGATGTAGATCAGCCCGATACCGATCAGGTAGAAGGTCGCGCCCAGGGTGCCCATCACCAGGTAGCGGAATGCCGACAGGGGCGCGGCGCGGCTGCGGCCCTGGGCGACGAGCACGTAGGTCGACAGCGAGGAAATCTCGAGGAACACGAAGACGTTGAAGGCGTCGCCCGTCAGCGTGATGCCCATCAAGCCGGCGAAGGAGAGCAGGAACAGGGCGTAGAACAGCCCCTGGCGCTGCGGTACCTCGCGATTCACGCTGACCCGGCCCCAGGGCAGTATCACCGTGCCCATCAAGGCGATCAGCAGGCCGATGAAGCCGTTGACCGCGTCCACGCGGTACTCGATGCCGATCGGCGGCGGCCAGTCGCCGAAGAAGTAGCGCATCGGCGCCTGCACCGCTTCGGGCAGCACGAAGGCCATGATCACGGCCGAAGCGGTCACGCTGATCATGGCCAGCAGCCAGGGCAGGACGCGGCCGGGCAGCAGGGCACAGACCGGTGCGGCGAGCAGCGGCAGCAGCACGCTGAACGGCATCCACTCGAGAATGCTCATAACCCGGGCTCCGCTTCCTCTTCTTCGGTGAGCCGGTCGTCCTGGATGCTGCCGTAGTTCTCACGCACGCGCACCGCCAGGGCCAGGCCCACGGCGGTGGTCGCAACGCCGACGACGATGGCCGTCAGGATGAGCACGTGCGGCAGGGGATTGGAGTAGAGGTCGACACCCTTTTCGAGCACGGGTGAGGAAGCGCCGATGATCTTGCCCGCCGAAATGAACAGGATGAACGCCGAGGTCTGGAAGATGTTGAGCCCGATGATGATCTTGACCATGTTGCCGCGCGCGATCACGGTGTAGAAGCCGGTCATCATCAGGAAAATCACGACCCAGTAGTTGATGTGGCCCAGCCAGTCCATCAGTCGATCTCCTCCCGCGTCAGGTCCGCGACGACCCGCAGCCTGTCGGCGAACAGGGTGTAGACGATCATGACCACTGCGGCCACGGTGATGCCCACGCCCAGCTCGACGAGAATGATGCCGGCCTGCTGCGCGCCCTGGGGCGATCCGGGAATCAGCGGGTTGAAGTCGAGGAAACGGCCGCCCAGCACCACGCCGAGCACGCCGATGAACGAATAGAGCATGACACCCACGCTGGCCAGCACCTTCTGGGCCTTGGCGGGAATGACGGCCAGCGCCTCGTCGAGTCCGAACACCAGCGCGAACAGGATCCAGGCAGCCGCGAAGATGACGCCGGCCTGAAAACCGCCGCCGGGCGAGTACTCGCCGTGGAACTGGATGTAGAGCGCGAAGAGCATGATCAGCGGGATCAAGAACCGCGTGACGACGCGCAGGATGCCGTTGGTCTTCATTCCGTCTCTTCCCCTTCGATGGGTTCCTCGACGGGCTGACGCCGGCGTCTGCGGGTGGCGCCGAGCAGCATCATGACCCCGATGCCGGCGGTGAAGATCACGTAGACCTCGCCGAGGGTATCGATGGAACGGTAGCTGGCCAGGATCGAGGCGACCACGTTCGGAATGCCGATATCGTCGTAGGATTCCTGAAGGTAATAGGGCGCCACGTGCTGGTGGATCGGATTGTCGGCCGCGCCGAAGGGCGGCAGGTCCCAGGTCGCGTAGACGAGGCTGGCCCCGGTCACCAGGACCACCACCAGGGCGGTCAGGTTGCGGCCGCGGCCCTGATCCTCGTGGCGGGGCGCCAGCGACAGGGCGACCAGCATGAGGATGGTGGAAATGCCGGCACCCACCGCCGCTTCGGTCAGCGCCACGTCCCCCGCATCGAGCACGGCGAACAGCGAGGCCGACACCAGCGAGTAGATCGCGAATAGCATGACCGCCGCGAACAGGTCGCGCATCCGCAGCACGGCAATCGCCACGATCGCCAGGAAGGCCAGCAGCGTGAGATCGATCAGTTGTTCGATGACTGCTCTCCTTCGGGCTTGAGTCCGTCGGTCAGGCCGGCGCGCGCCAGCGCATGCGAGGCCGTCGGCGAGGTGAACAGCAGGAACAGCAGGATCAGCGCCAGCTTGATCGACAGCAGCGAGAAGCCGGCCTGCAGGATCAGCCCGGCGATGATCATCAGGGCGCACAGCGTGTCGGTCATGCCCGCCGCGTGCAGCCGGGAATAGAAGTCGGGGAAGCGCAGCAGACCCACGCCGCCGAGAATGCCGACCAGCCCGCCGCCGAGCAGCAGGATCCAGCTCAGGATATCGACGATCATGGCTCTTCCTCCCGCTCGAGGGAATGCTGAACGTTCACCAGCTTGAGCACCGCAATGATGGCGATGAAATTGATCAGGGCGTAGGCCAGGGCGATGTCGATGAACAGCTCGTGACCCATCACGAAGCTGATGAGTGCGACCAGCAGCACGGTCTTGGTGCCGAAGACGTTGACGGCCACGATGCGGTCCCACACCGTCGGGCCGAGCAGGGCGCGTGCGAGGGCCAGGGCCATGGTCGCCAGCATGGTGAGCGCTGCCAGGGTGTAGATCACTTCGATTGGCCCTCCAGCCAGCAGACACGGTCGCCCATTTCGCCCGAAAGCACGCCGTCCGCGCCGGCTTTCGTCAGAGCGTGGACCAGGATTTCGTTGCCTTCCAGGCGCAGGCTGACGGTGCCCGGCGTGAGCGTGATCGAGTTGGCGTAGGTCACCCGCGTGAGCTCGCGCGACTGCCTGGCCGGCACCCGAAGGACTCTCTGGCGGATGTGCCCGCGCGGATTGAACACGGCCCGGGCGACGTCGATGTTCGAGAGCACGATCTGCCAGACCAGCCAGGCCCAGTAGATGGGCAGCCGCCAGGAAAACAGGCCCGGATTGTGCTCCACGCCGATGACGTCCATGCGCCACGACAGCCAGGCTGTCAGGACGATGGATACGACGCCGAGCGCCAGGAGCACGGGCTTGAACAGGCCCGACAAGCCCAACCAGAGCGCGGCCATGACGAGGGCCAGGGAGATGACGTAACGCATAAGACCGCGAATATTACCAAAACCCCGTGTGCGGGGGGCATCACCGCGCTGCCGGAGGTGCGTGAAGTGCCTCGCCGATTCGGGCACAATCCACCACGGTCTTGCCCGGAAATCCGACATGCACCCAGCTTTCGCCGCGGCACCGGTCAACCCGGCCGAGCTCTCCGAGCTGGCCGCGCTGATCCGGGGCGGCGCCTCGCTGCTCGTCATCGAGAGTCACGACGAGCCGCACGCGGCCAACCTGTTTCGCGAGCTGCAGCGCTCGCTGCACCGGCCGCTGCTGCGGTGGAGTGCCTCGCGCGGCCTCTACTGGGTCGACCGCGACCGCCCGCTGGCGGCCTCGCTCAGGGACCCATCGACGGCACTGGTCCACCTGGGACAGCGCGAAGACGCACCGATCGTTCTGCTGATGGATTTCCACCCCTATCTCGACGACCCGGTGGTCGTAAGGACGCTTCGGGAAATCGCCCGGGCCGGCGCCGAGCGCCGGGGGGCCACCCTCGTCATGGTCAGCACCGAGCTCGAGCTGCCGCCGGAGCTGGCCCGGATGGCGCGCCGATTCGAGCTCCACCCCCCGGGCGCCGACGCGCTCGAGGCGATGGTTCGCGATGAAGCTGCCCGCTGGGGTGGGCGGCACCGCGGCGCCGGCGCGAGGATCTGCGAGAAGACGCTCGAGCGCCTGATCAACAATCTCGCCGGACTGACCATGAAGGATGCACGCCGCCTGGCCCGCAACGCCATCCACGACGACGGCGTGCTCGACGACGGGGATCTGCAGTCGCTGATGCAGGCCAAGTTCGAGCTGCTCGACCCCGACGGCCTGCTCAACTTCGAGCTGGAAACGGCCCGCTTCGGCGACGTGGCGGGCATGCCCAATCTCAAGCGCTGGCTCGACTTGCGCTCCGGGGTCTTCGCCTCGGCCGAACCGCCGCCCGGACTGGAGCCCCCGCGCGGCATGCTGCTACTGGGTGTCCAGGGCTGCGGCAAGTCGCTCGCCGCGCGAGCCGCGGCCGGACTATTCGGGGTGCCGCTGCTGCACCTGGACTTCGGCGCGCTGTTCAATCGCTATCACGGCGAGAGCGAGCGCAACCTGCGCGAATCGCTGCGAGCCGCCGAGCAGCTCGCACCCTGCGTGATGTGGATCGACGAGATCGAGAAGGGCCTGGCCAGCTCCGACAGCGACGGGGGGACGTCCAAGCGCATGCTCGGGACCTTCCTGACCTGGCTGGCCGAGCATCGATCTCGCGTGTTCGTGGCCGCCACCGCCAACGACATCAGCGCGCTGCCGCCCGAACTGATGCGCAAGGGCCGCTTCGACGAGGTGTTTTTCGTCGACCTGCCGGATGCCGCGACGCGCCGGGAGGTGCTGTCCATCCACCTGGCGCGGCGCGAACTCAAGCCCCAGCTCTTTCCCCTCGACGAACTGGCCGCGGCCAGCGAAGGGTTTTCCGGCGCGGAGCTCGAACACGTGGTCGTCAGTGCGCTGTACGTGGCGCATGCCGAGGGCCAACCGCTCGGAATCGACCACCTCAAGGCCGAGCTCGCGCGAACACGCCCCCTGTCGGTGCTGCGCCGGGAAGACATCGAGGCGCTGCGGGGGTGGGCTTCGGAGCGCGCGGCGCCGGCCTAGCCGCGTAACGTTCTCTAAAGATAAGGACTGAACAGCCAGCAGGCGGCGTCGCGCAGTCGGGCCGCGAACGACCGGCAGTCCACCTCCTCGAGGGACACCGCGCGACCGGCGGCGGCCGCCTGCTCGATGCGCTCGGTCAGCTGATGGGCCAGCCCGGCGTCGTAGGCTTCGACCTGCAGCTCGAAATTGAGCCGCAGGCTGCGCGGGTCCCAGTTGGCCGAACCCACGAGGCTGTAGAAATCGTCGACGACGAACAGCTTGCCGTGGTTGAAGGGCGCCGGCTGATAGCTCACGCGAACGCCGCGGAACAGCATTTCCCAGAGCATGTTGCGGGTGGCCCAGTCGACGAAGCGCAGGTTGCTCGCCTCGGGCAGGACGACGTGCACGTCGATGCCGCGCACGGCCGCGGCCTGCAGTGCGCCGATGAGTTCGCGCGGCGGCAGGAAGTAGGGTGTCATGACGCGGATCGAGTCATTGGCGCTGGCGATTGCGGCCGAAAGCAGCATGGTCATGCGGTCGAGATCCTCGTCCGGACCGTCGGTCAGCGTCCGGCAGATCACCACGCCGTCCCCGCGAGTGGCGCTCGGCCGGTAGCCGGCGACCTCGCCGGTGGCGAATTCCCAGGTGCGGTGGAATTCCTGGCAGAGCTGGCCGACCACCGGCCCGGAGAGCCGGAAATGCACATCGGCGGTCGGCTGTGCCCGGCCGGGATCGTCGACGCAGTGGCGGTCGCTGATGTTCATGCCGCCGGTAAAGCCGACCCGGTCGTCGACGGTCAGGATCTTGTGGTGGTTGCGCAGGTTGATCGACAGGGAGGGTGGAATCAGCCGCGGCGGAAGGAAGCGGGCGATCCGTACCCCGGCCCGGCGCAGGCGCCGGCTTGCCCGCGGCCGTGAATACCACTCGCCTACGCCGTCGATGAGCACGCGCACGTCCACGCCGCGCCCGGCGGCCCGGGCGAGGGCCTCGCAGAAGGCCCGGCCGCTTCGATCGCTGTCGAGGATGTAGGTGGTCAGGCAGATCCGCTCGCGGGCACGCTCGATGGCCTCGAGCATGGCCGGATAGGCCTGCTCGCCGTTGAACAGCACGTCCACGCCGTTGCCGCCGACCAGGGCGTGCCGGCTCAGTGCGCGGCCGCTGCGGGCCAGCTCTCCGAAGGTCGGCGGCAGGTCGTCGGGCAGCGGGTGGAGGTCGGTGATCGCGCTTCCCCGCTCGCCCGAGCGCAAGGGCGGCATCGAAAACCGCTGCGCCCGGGACCGCGTCCGGTTGACGCCGAAGAACAGGTACAGCACCGGCCCGGCGACCGGTGCGACCACGCACACCGCGATCCAGCCGAAGGCGCCGCGCGGCTCGCGCTTGAAAAGCAGCGCGTGAACCGCCGTGGCCGGTGCCAGCACGGCGTGGAACAAGAGCAGAATGACGGTTTCCGGGCTCAGGGCGGGGCCTCGGCGGTTTGTGTGGGTCCATCATACGGGGGCGGGGAGTCGGTGGTCAGTAGTCAGTGGTCAGTAGTCAGTGGTCAGTAGTCAGTGGTCAGTAGTCAGTGGTCAGTGGTCAGTGGTCAGTGGTCAGGGACCACGGACACACGGACACACGGACACACGGACGCACAGACGCACAGACGCACAGACGCACAGACGCACAGACGCACAGACCACTGATGCATCCCCGAGCCACCTGCTGTACCATACGTATCTTTCTATCCCGATCAAGAGATAAACCTGCGTCATGAGATCCTACCTGTTCAC
>JAAAPE010000093.1 GCA_009908385.1 Gammaproteobacteria bacterium | reverse complement strand
GAAGTTCTCGCCCGAACGGATGCGCGCCTGGGGCCGCGTGGCCCTGATCACCTCGCTGGTCCAGGCGATCCTGACCGCCGCGGTGACCACCCTGGGGCTGGTCCTGCTGGGCATCGAGCCGGCGGTCGCCCTGCTCCTGGGTGGCGTCGCTTGTGCCACGGCGCCGGCGGCCACCTTCGACGTCGTGCGCGAGGAACGAGCGGCCGGCCCGCTGACCGACACCCTGCTGGGCGTCGTGGCCTTCGACGACGCCTGGGCGCTGCTGATCTTCAGTCTTGCGGCGGCCGCCGTGGCGGTGATGACCGGCATGGGGGAGGGCAACGGCTTCCTGTTCCACGCCCTGCGCGAGGTGGGCGGGGCCGTGTTGCTCGGCGGCGTCCTCGGCCTGGTGGCCGGATGGTTGACGCAGCGCATCCGCCCCGGGGAGCCGACCCTGCTCGAGGCGCTCGGCATCGTGCTGCTCACCGCTGGACTGGCAACACTGTGGAATCTCAGCTTCATCCTCGCCGCCATCACCCTCGGTGCGGTGATGACCAACGTCGCGCGCCACCACGAGCGGGCCTTTCACGAGATCGAGCACATCGAGTGGCCGTTCCTGCTGCTGTTCTTCGTCCTGGCCGGCGCGTCGCTGCACGTCGACGTGCTGCTGGGGGTGGGTGCGCTGGGCGTGGCCTACGTGCTGCTGCGCGTGGTCGGCAAGATCGCCGGGGGCGTGCTGGGGGTGGCCCTGGCCGGCGGCGACGCCACGCTCCGCCGCTGGCTCGGGCCGGCGCTTCTGCCGCAGGCGGGCATCGCGCTGGGCCTGGCCCTGATCATCGAACAGCGATTTCCCGACATCGACGGCTACCTGTTGTCGATCATCATCGCCGCGACCGTGGTCTTCGAGATCTTCGGGCCGCCCTGCACCCGGCTGGCCCTCCGGCGTTCGGGGGAGGCGGGCCGGGCGCGTCCTGATGGAGACGACGAAACGCCCTACAGCCCCTGACGCCGACCGGCGACGCCGCGCCTCGGCCGACCGCGCAGCGTGCGCCTTCCCAACAGCAGCAGGCCAGCGGCCATCAGCAGCCAGCCGAGCCGGTCGCCCAGCGGCACCGGCCGGGGTGTGGCCGGCGGCTCGACGGGCGGCTCGACGGGCGGCTCGACGGGCGGCTCGACGGGTGGATCGCCGAGGTTGCTCAGCCGCAGGATGGTCCGGACCGGCCGGCCCGGCACCTCGACCCCGACTTCGTGCGCGCCGGCCTGGTCGTTGGCGAAGGCGTCGACGGCGGCCAGGCCCTGTCCGTCGGTGGTGACCATGCGCGACGACGCGCCGTCGGCGAACACGATTCCCGGACCGGACGGCGACGAGTCGAAGCGCACCGGCTGGCCGGCCAGGGCGACCCCCCATTGGTCGCGCAGGCGAACGACCAGGCGTTCGGCGAAGGCCTCGCCGAGGGAAGCGGACTGGCTGTCGCCCGAGACGGTTTCCAGGACGGCGGCCGAGGGTCCGTCGAAAAGGCGCCCGAAGATGCCGAAACCGGACAGCTCCTGGCCGGCCGATTCCCACACCGCCAGAAAGCCGCCGCCGGGCCGCATTTCGACGTCGGGAAAGTCCTGGTAAGCCTCCCGTTCGATGCTGAGGCGCCGTTCGTCGCCGTGGAAATTGCCGTCGCCGCCGATGCGGCGCGCGAAAATCCCCTGCTGGTCGAAATCGTCCGGCAGGCTCTGCCAGACCACGACCTGGACGCCGTCGGGCCCGGCCGAAATGGCGGGCAGGTCCTGGATGCCCTGGTCGAACTGGTTGACCTGCGTCTCGTCCCCTGCGGGCTGACACTGGGCATCGAAGTGCCGCAGCATGACGCGCCGGTACTCGAAGGTGCTGCGGCCGCGGTCGTCCTGCCAGACCACGGCGAAACCGCCGTCGGCGAGCGCGGCCACGCGCGGTTGGGTCTGGGAACCGGTCGTCGACTGGTTGATCCCGAAATCGCCGCTGTCGCTGCCGTCTTCGCCCAGACAGCGGCCGTAGATACCCCAGCCGTCGCCGTCGCGTTCGCTGCTCTGCCAGGCGAAGAAGGTGCGACCCGACCCGCTTCGGGCGAGGTCGACCCGGCGCTGCTGGGTGTTCTCGAGACGGCTGACGCGCAGCAGCGGGCCGTCCAGGTTGCCGCTGGCGTCGAAGGCCTGGCCGTGGATGCTCATGGTGTCGTCGAAGATGCCGCGTCCTTCCCAGGCCACCAGGAAGCCGCCGTCCGCGGCCGGGACCACGCGCGGCAGGAGATTCAGCTCGCCGAACTGACCGCCGACCTCGAGGTCGGAACCGATCGGATCGGACGCCGCATCGAGGCGGCGCGCCTGGATGCCGGGGACGCCGCTGCCGCGCGACTCGCCGCTCCAGACGACGACCCAACCGCCCGTGGCCAGCGCGGCGGCGTGCTGGCCGTCCTGCCGTCCGACGCCGTAGCCGTTGACCTGGAGCTCCGGCGCCTGCAGCACGCCGTCGGCGTCGATGCGGCGGGCGACGACGTCCCAGCTCTTGCCGGGCGGCCCGGGTGTTTGCCAGACCACGAGCACTTCGCCGTCCGGCTGGCTGGCGAGCAGGGGAACGCGCTGGTCGCCGTAGACCTGCGTGTTGATCCGGAACTCGGCGCTCGCGAAATGATCGAGGCCGACGATTGCCGCGGTCGTCGGGGCGAGACAGGCGGCGGCCAGGATGAGCGAAACGCGCCAGGGGTTCACGGGGCGGGACTCGGCATGCGCGGGTCCGGGTCGGCTCTGGAAAGCCGAAAGCCTATCACGCGACGGGTGAGCGGCCGCCCGGCGATCGATGTCAGTCCGGGGCCGCGCGGCGGGCCACGAGCCGTTCGTCGCCGGCGACCAGTACCAGTTCGCCCCCAGCCCCGATCTCGAAGCGGCGGGTGCCGGCCAGGAGGTCGAAGAAGCGACGCTCCAGGGCCATGACCGCGTCGGGGCAGGCCATCTTGGTGGCGGCCGGGCGCTCGATGCTCAGGCCTTCGCCGCTCAGCCGGTATCCGGCCGTGAAGCGGTTGCAGGCCGACCGGCCGCCGAGCCGCCCATCCGGGTCGAACTGCAGCGTGATCTCGTGGCCGAGCCGATCGAGCGCAGCCTCGCCGAGGCGCTCGACGACCCATTCGGCGCCGGTGAGCAGGTCTCGCGGGCGCCCGCCGCAGCCGTCGAATCGCCGGCCCGGGACCTGCACGCCGACCCGCCAGGGATGCGGCATCCCCGTGGCGTCGTCGTTGCAGATTTCCGCGGTCAGCACGGCGACAAGGGCCTGCCGGCCACCGGCCGCCCGGAAGTGGAGATGGCGTCCGCGCGACTCGGTGTCGATCAGCGGCAGCGTCATCGAGGCCTCGCCGTAGTCGTAGTCGAGCGCGGCCGAGTTGCTGCCCAGCCGAAGGAGCCAGCCGGGCTCGTTGCCGCGCGCCTCCAGCGGCAGCACGGCGTCGGCCAGGGGGCGGCAGTCCCGAAGCGCTTCGCCGTCGAGCGAAAACAGGAAGTCGCCGCCCTTCTCGTGCACCCACACGGCAGCGTCGCCGGGCGCCTCGTAGCGAACGCCCGACGCGGCGGGCACCTGTTCGAGCTCGATGCGCCTATCCCCCGCCAGCAGCGACGCACCGGCCCCCTGCGAGACGAAGCGCAGCACGCGCTCTCCGCACTGCCAGCTCACGCCGAGATCGCCGGAATCCACCGGGTGGAGTTGCACGCGGCCGAGATCGATGCGGTCGCTGCCCGGGTCGAGCAGGACGGGGCCGGTGTCGCGAATCAGGGCGCCCTCGTGGCGTATTCGACCGCGAAGCTCATCGAGCGCGCCGGCTTCGGCAGAGCGTTCGAAGGACAGCGCGACGGGCAAGGGAACCTGATCGCCGTCGAGCGAGCGGCGAAAATTCGCCAGGGTCCGTCGGCCGTCCGCATGGAATCGCTCGACCTGCAATTCCAGCACCGCGCCGGAAGGCAGCGCTACGCGCTCGGGATAGAACAGTCGGCCGGCGACGGCGGTGATCGGTTCCGGCTCGGCGGCCGTGGTGCCGACCTGGCGGTCGCCATCGCCCGGGCGGAGGTCGAAGGTGCAGGCCGGGGCCAGCATGGCGAGCGCTATCAGGATCGGTCGTCGCATGTCGGTTCTACGCCGTGGCATCGTCGATCGCCATGTTAGCGCGGCACGGCCGCCGTGGTCGCGCTTCGCGACCGGGCCGGGCGGGTTTGTCCCCGCATCCAACCGGAGTCGATCGAAGACTGGGATAATGTCCCCATATGAGGACCGCCGACACCGCAGGACTGATCGACCGGCTCGGGCGCCTGATCGGACGACCGGGTCTCGTGGTCGACCGTGAGGACCTGCAGCGCTATGCCGGCGAGCCCCGAGGGCGCTACCGCGAGCTGCCGCTGGCGGTGCTGCGCCCCGCCAGCACGCAGGAAGTCGCCGCGGTGGTGATGCTCTGTCGCGAGCACGGCGTGCCGATCGTGCCGCAGGGTGGAAACACCGGCCTGGTCGGGGGGCAGAGCGTTCGCCGGCCGGGGCGGGAAGTCGTGCTCAGCCTCGAGCGCATGCGCGAGGTCCGCAGCCTCGACGCCGAGGGCGCGAGCATGGTGGTCGAGGCGGGCTGCCCGCTGGCGACCGCCCAGTTCGCGGCGGAGAGCGCGGGCCTGCTGCTTCCCATGAGTCTCGCCTCGGAGGGCACGGCGACCGTCGGCGGGATCATCGCCACCAATGCCGGCGGCCACCTGACCGTTCGCTACGGCAACATGCGGCGCCAGGTGCTGGGGCTCGAAGTGGTGCTCGCCGACGGGCGGGTGCTCGACGGCCTGACCGCCCTGCGCAAGGACAACAGCGGTTACGACCTCAACCAGCTCTTCATCGGGTCGGAAGGCACCCTGGGCATCGTCACGGCCGCTTCCCTGGACCTGGTGTCCTCTCCGCGCCAGAGCATGACCGCCTTCATCGGCGTGCGCGACCTGGCGGCGACGCTGACGCTGCTGCGCCTGATCCGGCGGCAGCTCGGTGAGACGGTTTCGGCGCTCGAACTGATGCCGCGGCTGGCCCTCGACTTCGTGCTGGAGGAGCTGCCCGATGCCCATGACCCGCTCGTGCGGCCCCATCCCTGGTATTTGCTGCTCCAGGCCGACACGGCGGTGGCCGGCGACTGGCTTCGCGGCGCCTGCGCCCGGGCGATCGAATCGGCCGGCGAAGAGGGCGTGGCCGCCGATGCGGTGGTGGCCGGCAACGACACGCAGGCGCAGAGTCTCTGGCGCCTGCGCGAGTCGATTCCGCCGGCCCAGAAGCGCGGCGGCGTGAGCCTGAAGCACGATATTTCCGTCCCCGTGGCGGCCATCCCCGGCTTCGTCGCGGAGACCTGTTCGGCGCTCGAGCGGCGCGTGCCCGGCATCCGCCCGTGCGTGTTCGGTCACGTCGGCGACGGCAACCTGCACTTCAATCTCAGCCAGCCCGAGGGCATGGCGGCCGACGACTTCCGGGCGCTCGAGCCCGACTGCAACCGGATCGTGTTCGACGCGGTCCAGCGCTACCGCGGGTCGATCGCCGCCGAGCACGGCATCGGCCAGCTGCGGGCCGCGGAGCTCGCCGGCCGGACCGATGCCGTCCGCCTCGAGTTGATGCGCCGGCTGAAGTCGGCGCTCGACCCCGAGGGCCTGTTCAATCCCGGCAAGATCCTGGCCGAAGCCGATACGGAGGACGGGGCGTGCGGGTGATCGTGATCGGCGGCGGCGTGGTGGGCGCCACCACGGCCCTGGCGCTGGCCGAACGGGATATCGAAGTGATCCTGATCGAGGGGCGCCAGGGCATCGCCGAGGACACCAGCCACGCCAACGGCGGCGGCGTGACGCCGCTGCATGCCGAGCCCTGGAACAGCCCGGACCTCGCCCGCAGCCTGGCGGGGTTCTTCGGCCGCGACGACGCGCCCTGGCATCTGCCCCTGCGCGCGCTGCCGGAACTCGGTCCGTGGGGGCTGCGCTTTCTCGCCAACGCCCGTCGCAGCCGCTTCACGGCGAACGCGCGCGCCAACATCCGCCTGGGCCTCTACTCGCTCGAACGCCTGCGCGAGTGGCGCAGTCGGTACGCGTTCGACTACGCGCGCACGACCAGCGGCTCGATGCAGCTCTACGGCCGGCGCGAAGCGCTGGAACGGGCCCTGAGCCTGCGCCGGGCGCTGATCGGGGACCGTGGCGAGGTCGAAATGCTCGATGCGCGGGGGGTCGTCGACCGTGAGCCCGCCCTGGCCCCGGTGGCCGATCGGCTGGCCGGCGGGCTGTTCTACCCGGAGCATGAATCGGGTGACGCGGCCGGCTTCGCCCGTTGCGCGGCCGAACAGGCCGGGCGGCTCGGTGCCCGGCTGCGCCTGGGACAGGCCGTGCGCCGGATCGTCTGCGACGGCGGCCGCGTGCGGGCGGTCGAAATCGGGCAGGAGACGATTCCGGCCGACGCCTGCGTGGTCGCCGCCGGCCCCGAGACCGCGCGGTTGCTCGGGCCGCTCGGCCTGCGCGTGCCGATCAGGCCGGTGCGCGGCTACTCGGCGAGCTTCGAATTCGACGATTTCTCGGCGCTGCCCACCCTGCCGTTGCTCGACACGGCGCATCGCTTCGTCACGCTCAGGCTCGGCGAGCGCCAACTGCGCGTTGCCGGCCTGGCCGATTTCGCGGGCCACCGGCGGGCCATTCCGCCGGCGCGCATGGACGTGCTGCTGGCCGGAGCGCGACGCCTGCTGCCCGCCCTGGCCGAGCGGCTGACACCGGCGGCCGGCCGGCTCTGGGCCGGGTTGCGCCCGGTCACGCCCGATGGCCGGCCGCTGCTCGGGCCGACCTCGATCGAGGGCCTGCACCTCAATGCCGGCCACGGACCCATGGGCTGGACCATGGCCTGCGGTTCGGCCTGCCTGGTGGTCGACCGCATGACGGGCCGGGCGCCCGCGGTCGCGCCCGAGCCCTACGATCCGGCGCGATAGGCCGGACTGCGGCCGAGGTCGGCGGCGAGCTCAGCGCGCATTGTCCAGCGAGCGATAGCGTGCCAGCTCGGGACTGTCGGCCGGCAGCTCGCGCTGCGCGATCCGCCGCGCCTCGGCCAGGTGGGATTCGGC
Organism: Gammaproteobacteria bacterium; assembly: GCA_009908385.1. Lineage (GTDB taxonomy): Bacteria > Pseudomonadota > Gammaproteobacteria > Xanthomonadales > Wenzhouxiangellaceae > Wenzhouxiangella. Next base: position 30,798 of record JAAAPE010000093.1, on the reverse strand, counting down.
TTCCGCCCCCCGACCGACCGCCGCGAGGAAGCGGGCGTAGCCCAGGCGCAGGTCGGCGGCCCGAAGGCTACCCGAACTGTCGCTTCGCTCGTGCAGGCCCAGGGCTTCCAGGTACAGGGCCTCCGCCTCGGCGTCCCGGCCGCGCGCGTGCAGCACGGACGCGTGCGTGGTCAGCCCCGAGGCGATCATCACGTTGTCCCGGCCGAAGACCTGTTCGCGCAAAGCCAGGCTCTCGCGCGAGGCGGCCAGGGCGGCATCGAGATCGCCGCGTCGCCGCTCGATGCCGGCCAGCACGCCGAGGGTGTTGGCCAGCGATGACAGGCTCCAGTCGTTGGGTCGCTTGATGGCGAGCGAGTCGAGCGCGGCGTCGCGCGCTTCCCCGAGCCGACCCTGGTCGCGCAGCGACAGGGCCAGGTTGTGCAGGGGCGCGGCCGCATGCGTGGTGTCGTCGCCGCCGACGCGCCGGTGCAGTGCAATCGCCTCGCGCAGCGCCGCTTCCGCTTCTTCGTACCAGCCCAGTTCGTTGCGCAGCAGCCCGACGTTGTTCCAGGAGTCGGCCAGGTCGTGGTCGACCGGGCCGTTGGCGCGCCGCCACTCGAGGGCGCCGACGAGCATCGGTTCGGCCTCGCGCAGGCGTCCGAATCGGCGGTGGACGTTGCCGAGGCGGTTGAGCGAATCGGCGGTGAGCGCGCTGTCGGGTCCGGCGTGCTGTCGGCGAAGCGCCAGCGCGCCGGCCAGCAGTTCGGTGCCGCGCGCGTCCTCGCCGAGGTTGGCGAAGGCCAGGCCGATGACGTGCAGCAACTGCGCGCGCATCAGCGGATCGCTTTCGAGTCCGGCCGGCAGGCGTTCGGCGGCCCGCTCCAGGAGGTCGCGGGCGCGCACGTCGGCCGGGTTGTTCTCCCGCGGGTCGGAGACGGCGAACAGCTCGATCAGGAACTCGGCGGTTTCGCCGGCGATGCGGGCCTCGCGCTCGGCGCGGTCGCGCTGTTCGGCCAGTTCGCTCGCCTGCCAGCCCATCGCTGCCCCGAATCCCACCAGCAGCAGGGCCAGCAGCCCGGAGGCGGCTACGCCGAAAGGATGCCGTCGGACGAAAGTGCGGAAGCGGTAGGCGGCCGAATCCGGCCGGGCGAGCACCGCCCGGCCGTCGAGCCAGCGCTCGAGGTCCTCGGCCAGCTGTGCCGCCGACTGGTAGCGCCGGTCGGGCGCCTTGTGCATGGCCTTGGCCACGATGCAGTTGAGATCGCCGGCGGGCCCGCGCCGGCCGGGGAGCGGCCGGCGCGGCTCGTCCCGGCAGACGATGCGCTCGATCTCGGTCGGCCGCCGCGTATGGATCTCGTAGGGCCGGCGCCCGGCGATCAGTTCATAAAGCAGCACGCCCATCGAATACACGTCGCTCAGCGGCGTGACCGTCTCGCCGCGGATCTGTTCCGGGCTGGCGTAGTGCGGGGTCATCGCCCCGGCGACGGTCAGGACCGTGCGCTGGTTTTCCTCGCGCTGCTCGTCGAGCAGCTTGGCGATGCCGAAATCGAGCAGCTTGAGGTGGCCGGCCCGGTCGATGAGGACGTTGGCCGGCTTGATGTCCCGGTGGACGACCAGGTGCTGGTGGGCGAAGTGGGCGGCGCTGCACAGGGCGAGGAACAGCCTGACCCGCGCGCGCCGGTCGAGACGCCGGCGCCGCGCGTTGTCGAGAATGGGCTCGCCGTCGATGAATTCCATGGCCACCCAGGGGGTGCCGTCGGCTTCCTCGCCGCCGTCGACCAGCTGGGCGATGTTGGGATGACGCAGGGACGCCAGCAGACGGCGCTCGACGCGCAGGCGCTGCCGGGCCGCCGCCGAGTCGGCCGCCGCGTTGAGGCGCTTGACCGCGAGCAGCTGCTCGAAGTCGTCGCCCTGGCGCCGGCACAGGTACACCACACCCATGCCGCCCTCGCCGATGCGCTGGAGCACCTCGAAGGGGCCGATGGTTTCCGGCAGCGGCGCCGGCGCGTCGTCGGCCATCGCGCGCAGTAGCGGATCCTGCGCCCCGGCATCGGCGGCGAGCATCGCCTCGAGGCGCTCTCCCAGCTCGGGCGAGCTGGCCTTGAGGCGGGCGATCCGCTCGGCGCGGCCGCGTTCATCGAGTGCCACGGCCTCGCTGAACTGCCGCTCCAGCTCGAGGAACTCGTCGGCCTTCACGGCAGTTCCGTGGCCAGCCAGGCCCGGGCGGTGCGCAGGTCGCGCTTGACCGTGGCGACCGATACGCCGAGCACCTCGGCGACCTCATCGTCGGTGAGTCCGCCGAAGTAGCTCAGCTCTACCGCGCGCGCCTTGCGTTCGTCGAGTCGGAACAGGGCGTCGAGCGCGCGTTCGAGATCGAGCGTGTCGATCGGTCCGCGCTGATCGGCGTCGATCCACTGGGAGGGCAGGGTCAGGTCCGGGGTGCCGCCGCCGCGCTTGTCGCGCCGCCGGCGCCGGGCCTGGTCGACCAGTACCTGGCGCATGGCGCGCGCGGCCAGGCCGAGGAAATGCAGCCGGTCGCGCGGTGCCACGCGCAGCCCTTCGAGCTTGATGAAGGCTTCGTGGACCAGTTCGGTGGGATCGCAGTCCGCGGCGCCCTCCCGGGCCAGGCGATGCCGGGCGAGCCCCCTGAGACGGTCGTGGAGCTGGTCCCACAGCGCTTCCCGGGCCGTTTCGTCGCCGGCGGCCGATCGTTGCAACAACTCGGTCAGGGGATGATCGATCTCGGTCGGCATGGCGCGTCCCTCGGAATGATCCGATTCTAGCCCAGGGGGCGCATAAGACCAGTACACGACCACGACCGAATCGACGCCATGCCCATTCGCACCCTGAAACGCGCCTCACTGAGCCTGCTCCTCGCCGCCGCCCTGGCGATGACGGCGATCGCCCCGACGCGGGCCCAGGACAACGACGACCTCGAGATCCGGATCGCCGCCCTGCTGGCCGCCCACAACCTGGCCCTGCCGCTGTCCTTCGTGCCCGACCCGCTGATCGGCCTGCCCGCCAGCGCGGTCACCTTCGGAACGAACCTGGGCCTCAAGGACACGCAGGCCATCTTCTTCACGCCCGATGACTGGCAGGACTGGCCCAACTCGGCGGACGACTGCAGCTTCGACTTCGACCTGCCCCAGGCCGCGGGGGTGCACAACGACCTGCTCGGCTTCATCAAGCTCGACGACGTGCCGGCCGACTGGGGCGAGCTCACCCGCGAGTCCGGCGTGCTCGTCGACCACGCCAATACCGGCGTCGAGGTCAGCCTGCTCAATGCGTACCTGACGGGGGATCCCCTCGAGGAGCAGGCGGTGTCCCTGCCTTCCGGGGTTCACCGCTTCCTGTGGCGGGCCGACACCCAGATTTCGGATGCCTTCGACATCATCATTCCCGGCGCCCTGCTGACCTACAACTCGATCAAGTACGGCGCGGCCGTGGCCAACCAGGGAGCCTCCGCGGCCCGGCAGGCGGCCATGCAGAATGCCGCCCGGGAGACGCTCAAGAACATCGCGATCAACATCGGCCTGGTGACCGCCTCTCAGTTGTTCGAGACGCGCACCTCGGTGACCCACGAGCGCGAACAGTTCATCACCGTCTACAAGCAGGTGCCGCCGGTGGTCGGCACCAGCACGCCCGTGCTGACCCTGGAGGCGAGCGATTTCGGCGGGGTGCTCTACCAGCGCGTGGCGCAGGCCCTGCGCCAGACCATCCAGGCCTACGACCCCTGCGACCGGCCCTTCACCCTGGGCAACGACGCGCCTGCGCTGCTGGCGGTGGGCACGACGCCGATCACCTGGACGGTGTCCGACAGCGGGCCGCTGCCCGGCGGTGGCGGCAACAGCGACTCGATCGTCCAGCAGGTCATCGTCGAGGACACGCAGGCCCCGATCATGGTGCCGCCGTCCGGCCGCGTGATCGAGATTCCCGCGGCGCAGTCCGGCATCGGTGCGACGTCGATCGACCTGGGGGCGGCGCGCGTCGTGGACCTGGCCGATCCCGATCCGCAGGTGGACAACGATGGCCCGATCTTCTACCCGATCGACAGCCGGTCGCCGGTGACCTGGACGGCCACCGACGCGTCGGGCAACAGCACGAGCGCCGACCAGCTCATCACGGTCAAGGCCAGCGGCAGCAACACGGCCCCGACGGTCGACGACGTGTCTGCCTCGACCCTCACGTCCGAGCCGGTCGACCTGGTGCTCGCCGGCGAGGACGCCGATTTTCTCGACGGGCGCTTCGACCCCCTGTCGTTCCGGATCACGCGGCGACCCGACCACGGCGAGTTCGTCGCGCCGCTGTACCCCTTCTTCATCGAGGACTACCGCACCAGCCCAGGCGGCCCCTACGGCCAGGACTTCTACCTCAGCGGCAACCGGGCGGCCTGGCTCTACGCCAACGTCTGCCAGGTCCTGCCGGGACCCAACGACGAAAAGATCGAGGTCGACTGGGTCTACGAGCCGGAGTTCGTACACGTCGACGACGCCGGCAAGGTGTACATGGTCGACAGCTACTGGCAGTGCAGCGCGAGCAGCGCCCAGAACTACCCGCGGATATCGACCTGGGACGAGGACGGCGGCTTCATCGGACAGATCGACTACGAGGGCTTCAACAACGCCTTCGTGCTCGACCGCGACGGGTTCATCTACGAGATCAAGACGGTGGGCTCGGGTTCGAGCCGGGAAATCATCGTCAACCGCTGCGGCGCGGACTTCGAGGGCAAGGCGCACCGTCCCGACTACTGCGAGTCCCTGGGCAGCGTCGACAACGATTCGGCGCCCGATCTACAGGCCAACAGCGTGGCCTACGCCCGGGTCGACAGCGATCGCGGCCTGCTCTACGTTACCGACAAGGCGCGCGTGTTCGCCTTCGACATCCGCAACGATCCGCCCGATCCCGTCTACCTGGCGACCCTCAACGCCGGCGCGCCGTTCCCCACGCCCAGCCCGTCCTGTGCCGGCAGCAGTTCGCTCGGTTATGCCATGGAGGTCGACCGCGCCGGCAACCTGTACGTGACCGGTTGTGCCAACCACCGGATCGACAAGTTCGCGGCTTCCCGATTCGATGCCCAGGGACAGTTCCAGCCGGGCGAGTACGTCGGCTGGCTGGGGCGATGCCAGTCGAGCACCAACAACGCCTGCGACGAGGCCAAGCAGATCAGCCGCGGCTTTGCCTGCACCGACGCCACCTGCACCCGGGACAGCGACGCCGGCGAGGAGCCCGGGCAGCTCGATACGCCGCTCTACATCGCGCTCGATCCCAACGACGTGCTCTACGTGGCCGAATGGGACAACTACCGGGTCCAGCGCTTCGCTGCCGACGGCAGCTTCGCGGGCCAGGCCCTGTCGACCGGCAGCGGGGTCAACCAGGGCGAGCAGCCCGGCTTCGTGCTCGGCAACATGGGCCGGCCGCGCTCGGTGTCGGTCAATTCGACGCAGTTCTACGTCGTCGACCGGGAAGAGGGCTTCGTGCACGTGTTCGAGACCTCGCCGCTGAAGGACATCACCGACGATTCGGTCACGGTCACCTACGTCTCGAACACCGACTTCCACAGCGACGCCGACAGCTTCGAGTTCGTTGCCAGCGACGGGCTCGCCGACAGCAATACCGGCGTGGCGACCATCGAGGTGTCCCGGAATTTCCGCGCCCCGGTGGCAGCGGACCAGGTCGTCGACACGATCGAGGACGAGCCCGTCGACATCGTCCTGTCGGCCGACGATCCCGACGGCATCGTCGGTGTCGATTTCAACGGCCTCGACATCCTCTCCTACGAGGTCGTCGAAAGCCCCGGCCACGGCCAGCTCCTGCCGGTGGCGTCCGACAACGCCACGATCACGCTCGCCTACACGCCCGACCCGGACTTCTCCGGCGAGGATCGCTTCACCTTCATCGCCAACGACGGGGTCGACGACTCGCTGCCGGCCGAGGTGGTCATCGATGTCGCCTACGTCGACGATCCGCCGGTGGTCGAGGACAACGAGCTGCCGCCGCGAATCGGCCTGGGCTTCCCCTTCGTCCTGCGCGGGCGATTCGCCGACGACGGCGCGCAGGACTTCCAGCCCTCCGTGGTCTGGAACGGGGAGATCACCATCGTGGAAGGCGGCGTCAACGACGACGATCCGGACAATCCGCGAATCGAGGGTGTTCTCCTGGTCGAACCGATCGGGGGCCGCGGCACGGGTTACGGAGTCGCCCAGCACGTGTTCACCACGCCCGGGCCGAAGACCGTCCGCTTCTGCATTCTCGACCAGGACAGCCGCGGAGAGTGCCTCACCAGCGAGGTGACGCCCGAGCCGCTGGTCAACCTGCTCGTGGAGCTTCCGCAAGAGCACGGCGAAGACCCGCCGCCGCCCGTTCCGGCCGGGGACGCATTCTCGGTCCAGGTCGTGGTCGGCAACCTCCAGCCGGAGGGCGTGCCCGGCCTGGCGGCGCAGGCGATCGCCATGCACGGCACCATCGACAGCCCGGGTGTGATCTTCACCGGCAGTTCGGAGGCCGGTTGCGAGATCGCCGCGGACGGCTTGAGCATCGACTGCGAGCTCGGCGACTTCGACGTCGGCGAGGAACGCGCGATCACCCTGCATCTCGCGACCGACCCGACCATCGTCGAGGACGGCCAGGCCGACATCAATCTCGAGGTCACGACCAGTTCCGAAGCGGTCAACGAGATCACGCACGTCTACATGTCGCGGACGATCCTCAACATCAACCGGATCTTCAGCGACCGCTTCCGCCAGCAGCCCTGAGGCCCCGGCGCGGGCCCGGGACGACCCGCGGCCCGCGCTTCGAGGGATTGGGCGATCGCGGGGCTCAGGTGCTGACCCGGTTGCGTCCCGCTTTCTTGGCCCGGTACATGGCGTCGTCGGCCCGGCGAACCAGGTCGGCGACCTCTTCCCCGGCGGCCAGCTGGGCCGCCCCGAGGCTGATGGTCACCGGCACGGCCCGGTCCTGGCAGTCGATCGGGACTGCGGCGATTGCCCGACGAACCTTGTCGGCCACCTGGACGGCCTGATCGAGTGACGTGCTGGGCAGGAGCAGGAGGAACTCCTCGCCGCCCCAGCGAACGGCGAGATCCTCCGCGCGCAGGTGCTGCTGCATCGTCTCGCCCACGGCGTGGAGCACTTCGTCGCCCGCCGCGTGACCGAATTCGTCGTTGACGCGCTTGAAGTGATCGAGGTCGCCGATGACGACCGAAAGCGGATCCCCGTGCCGCCGGCTCCGGGCGATCTCCCGGCCGAGGCGGTCATCGAGAATGCGCCGGTTCGGCAGGCCCGTCAGCGCGTCCGTCGTGGCCTGCCGTTCGAGTTCCCCAAGCAGTTCGAACTGTTGCTTGCGGATCCTGAAGAAGACCTCGGAGATGATCAGGGCGATGATCAGCGCCATCAGGACGTCGATCAACTGGTTGGTCAGCGGCGCGAGGTCGATCGACTGGTAAACGATCCAGGCCAGCGCGGTGAGGAACGGCAGGCCGAAGATGATCATCAGCTCCCTTGCGCCGCTGAGCGACACGAGCGAGACTGCGAAGGTGCAGATGATGGTGCCCCGCACCATGAGCGGGGGGTTGCCGGCCGGGTGCACCAGGTCCGCCGAGAACATGCCCAGGGCCATCGCCATGACGGCGAAGGCCAGCGCCCTGAGGAATGCTCGGTGTACCGCGGGGCTTCGGCTCTGCCGGTAGGCAGCCAGTGCCGCGATCGCGACCAGCACCGGCGGCAGGCGCCAGAGCGCGTGGGTCCGGAGCAGCTCCGACGGCGTGCGGTCGAGGAAGGTGTCCATCAGGTGGTAGGACGGTACGAGCAGCAGCACGATGACCGAACCGGTGGCGGCGAGCGCGCCGGCCAGCGCGGCATGTTCGTCGCGGGAAGCCGGCGCCGTCTGCCGTCTCAGCTTCTCGAGGAATCGGGGCGTCACGGCTGCGGGTTCTCCTGGGTTTCTTCCATGAGCTTAGCGCGAACGGGCCGGGCGGCGCCTTGATCTGCGCTAAGCTCCGAGCAGGACATTCGCCCCCGGCAGGGAGGCATTCGACAAGGAACCGGAGATCGATCGATGAGGCAGAGAGCAGAACTGGGCAGCCGGGCGCTATTCGACGCGCTCGAGACGGCGGTCTACGCCAATCATGCCTCGCTTTCGCCCCCTTCCCGCCCGGTCAGGGACGCCGTGACGTCCGTACTCGACGGCTATGCGCGGGCCGGCATGGCCTGGTACGCGGAGGAAGTCGAGCGGCGAGCGCGCCTGCGCCGCCGGCTAGAGCGTCTTATCGGTGCGCGCGAGGACAGCGTCGGCCTGGTGGCCAACACCTCGGCCGGTGTGCTCGACGTCGCCCTGGGCCTGCGCTGGCGGCGCGGCGATCGGATCCTGCTGTTCGACGGCGAATTCCCCACCAACGTCACGCCCTGGCAGCAGGCGGCCCGGCGCCACGGGCTCGAGCTGGAATGGATGGCGGCCGACGATTTCCGGACCGACCGCGAAGCGGCGCTGGCGCGGCTGGCGGCGGAGCTGGAACGCGGCATCCGCCTGGTCGCGGTCAGCGCCGTGCAGTTCACGACCGGCCAGCGCATGCCGTTGGCCGAAATGGGCGAGCTGTGCCGCGCCCACGGCGCGGAGTTGTTCGTCGACGCCATCCAGGCCGTCGGGATCGTGCCGCTGGACGTCGAGGCCCTGGGCATCGACTACCTCGTCTGCGGCAGCCACAAGTGGCTGATGGCACCGGAGGGAATCGGCTTTCTCTACGTTTCGCCCGAACGCGCCGACCGCCTGGTGCCGAATATGGCAGCCTGGTTGAGTCACGAAGACGCCTTCGCTTTTCTCACCCGCGCACCAGGTGAGTTGCGCTACGACCGCCCCTTCCGCCGCGGCGCGCTGATGGCCGAAGCCGGAACGCCCAACACGATCGGGGCGGCCGGCCTGGCGGCGAGCACCGCCCTGATCGACGACATGGGCGTGGGCGCCATCCTCGAACACGTCCAGGCCTGGCACGATGCCCTCGAACCGGGGCTGGTCGAGCGCGGCTTCGAGAGCGCCCGCATGGAAGGGGCGGCGGGCCGCTCGGGCATTCTCAGCGTTCGCCCGCGGGATACGTCGCTTTCCCCGGCCTGGGTTCAGGCGCTGGCCGGCCAGGGCGTGGCCTGCGCCAGCCCGGACGGCTGGATCCGCTTCTCGCCGCACTGGCCCAATGCGCTCGACGAGCCCCCTCGGGTGCTTTCCGCGATCGATTCGATCGTCGAGCGCGGCGGGCCCTAGCGGCCGAACAGTCCCGACGCGGCTCCGAGCAGGCCCGAGGCGCCGCCGAGGATATCCAGGCTGCCGCCGCTCGAGGCCTTGTCGATCATTTCGGGCAGGGCGCCCTTGAGCCCTTCGACCGCCTGGCCCTCGTCCAGGTCTAGCTTGCCGGCGAAGCGCTCGATGGCGTCCGGGCCGAGCAGCTCGCGCACCTGGTCGGCGCCCAGGCCCTCGTTGCCGCCGTCGCCCAGCCAGGATTCCGCCAGGGCCGACAGGCCGCCGCCCTGCATGCGTCCGACCAGCTTCCCGAGATCGACGTTGTCGCCGTCGCCGGGGAGGAGCTCCGCCAACCCGCCCATGATGCCCTCCAGGGAGATCGAGTCGGCCAGTTGCGCGCCGAGCTGCGACTGGAAAGCCTGCGCGCCGAGACGAAGCAGTTGTTGAATATCCATTGATCAATACCCTCCGGGGGTCGTTGTCGGTGGCCGCGATCGGCGGCCGGTGGGACGGCTCAGCCGTCGGATTCCAGCTTCTCGCGCACGGTGGCTTCCAGGCTGGTCAGTCCGTGCGCCCGGCCGATGGCGATGGCGCGTTCCGGGCTTTCGCCCTGGATCCAGCCGGCGCGCAGCGCGTAGAGGGCGCCGATACGGTTGCCCGAAGCGCAGTGCAGGAACGCCGGGTCCTCGCCGATGCGCTCGAGTACCCGGTCGAAGGCGGTGACCGCTTCGAGGTCGAGATCGTTGGGGGTGGCGATGGGTACGCGGTGATACTGCAGGCCAAGGCTTTCGACCAGGGTCTCTTCGTCCCAGGCCTCGAATTCGCCGATGCCGCGCGCGTTGACGACGTGGCGTACGCCGGCCCGCTCGAGCTCGACCAGCTCGGCGGGTGTGGGCTGGCCGGAGACCAGGCGATTGTGCTGCGGATTGCTGGCGCCCTGGAGATCGGGCCAGCGCGGGCTTTCCGGGGTGGTGGCGCAGGCGCTCAGCAGGAGCGCCAGGATCGGGAGGAGGAACTTGCTGGCTGGTTTCATGGTGTCACTGCCTCGTCTCGTCGGGTGTCTTTTCCTGCTGGGCTTCTTCGGATTCTAGCCAGTCCATGCCGAGCTTGCGGGCACGGACCTTCCAGCGCTCGCGGGCGGCATGCCGCAGGTCCTCGACGGTGTCGCTCTCGTCGACGATCTCCATGCCCAACAGGGTCTCGAGCACGTCCTCCATCGTCACGACACCGGCCAGGCCGCCGTATTCGTCGACCACGACCGCGAAATGCTCCTGACGCGCGAGGAGCTGGCTGAACAGCGCCTGCAGGGAGACGAACTCGGGCACGAAGAGGACTTCGCGCTTGAGGTCCTCGAGTTTCGTTTCGCCACGCCCCTGGGCCTGTGCCAGCATGATGTCGGCCTTCAGGACATAGCCGCGAATATCCTCGTCGGACTCGCCGTAGACCGGGAACCGCGAGAAGCTCAAGCCGCGTTTCCACGCCATGATCTCGCCGACCGTCTGGTCGCAGCGCATCATCACCACGGCCACCCGCGGCGTCATGATGTCCTCGACACGGATGGCGCTGAACCGGATCAGGTTGAGAAAGATATTCGATTCTTCCTCCTCGAACACGCCTTCGCGCGTGCCGGTCTGCGCGAGTACCCGGAATTCCTCGCGGCTGACCGTCGGGGCCGACTTGTCGCGGGCCAGCCAGCGCGTGATCTGCTTCGACAGCTGCACCAGCGGCCAGGTCAGGTAGATGAGGACGACGCACGCTCCGGCGGTGAAGCCCGCCAGGCTCTTGGCGTGGGTGGCGCCCAGGGTCTTGGGAATGATTTCGGAGAACACGAGGATGAGCAGGGTCACGATGGCCGAGGCGAGCGTCAGCCAGGCCTGGCCGAAAACCACCTGCGCCTGTGCGCCTACCCCGGCCGCGCCGAAGGTGTGGGCGATGGTGTTGAGACTGAGGATCGCCGAAAGCGGCTGATCGATATCGCGCTTGAGTCGCCGCAGCCGCTTGCCGGTCTTGCTCCCCCGCTCGTTGAGCACGGCGATGTGGGCAGGCGTGAGGCTCAGCAGAGCAGCTTCGAGTATCGAACAAAGGAAGGAAACGCCGATGGCGAGGAACAGGTAGAACGCCAGTAAGGCCATGCCGTGTCATTTTTGAAGACTGGGGGCATTGTAGCGGACTAAGGGTGCAGGCAACGCCGGGATGCGGTGACGGGCCGGACCGGGTTCAGAAGCCGAAGGTGCTGAAGCCGCCGTCCACCGCCAGCGTCTGGCCGGTGATGTAGCCCGCCCCCGGCAGGCACAGGAAGGTCACGGCGGCGGCTGCTTCTTCCGGCCGGCCGATGCGCCTGAGCGGCGTGCGGGCGAGCACCTCGGCCAGGAAGTCGGCGTCGTCGAGCACCTGTCGGGCCAGCGGGGTATCGATGTACCAGGGGGCGACCGCGTTGACGCGGATGCCGTCGGCGGCCCACTCCGCGGCGAGGTTGCGCGTCATCTGGTTCATGGCGGCCTTGCTCATGGCGTAGGGGGCGCCCGTGCGGAGATGGGTCAGGCCGGCGACCGAGGACACGTTGACCAGGCTGGCCGATCCCGACGCCTTCAGGGCCGGATGCGCGGCGCGGGCCAGCTCGAATCCGGCCACGAGATTCGTCTCGAGAATGCCGCGCAGTTCCGATTCGCTGTAGTCCAGCGCCGGCTTGCGGATGTTGTGGCCGGCGTTGTTGACCAGGATGTCGAGGGGGCCGTCGAAGGCTTCGAGCATCGCGCTTCGCGAATCCGGATCGGTGATGTCGGCCGCCCAGGGCTGCACCTCGAAGCCAGCCGACGCCAGTTCGGCGGCTGCCGCGGCCAGGCGCTCGCGGCCGCGCGCGACCATCCGGACCTCGGCGCCGCGTTCGCACAGCGCTCGCGTGATGGCCAGCCCGATGCCCCGGCTGGCGCCGGTAACCAGGGCGCGACGTCCCGCCAGGGACCAGAGATCGTCGAGGGAATCGCTCATGTCGCCATTATTGTCGCGTGAAGCCGGGGGCTCAACACGGCGCGGTACCATGAGCGTCATTCGCCACGGAGTTCGGGATGGAAATCGAGCAGATCGAGATCCGCGAGCATCTGCGCGACCACGAGCCGTTCAGCTTTCTCACCGACGAGGAAGTGGAAGAGGTGGCGCGTGCGGTGGCGGTGAACTACTTCCGCGCCGGCACCGACATCGTCCGTCTGGGCGACGAGATTCGCGACCTGCACTACATACGCAGTGGTTCGGTGGAGCTGTTCCGCCGCAGGGGCGAACTCTACAACCGGTTGGGAGAGGGCGATGTGTTCGGCCAACTGGGTTTGCTCAGCGGGCGGCCCGCGCGCTTCCCCGCCCGTGCGCTCGAGGACACCCTGATCTATTTCATTCCGGGCGAGCTCTTCAAGCAGTTGTTCGACAGCAACGTCGCCTTCGCCGATTACGTCGAGGTCGAGGACCGCACCCGGCTCCGGCAGGCGGCGAAGCAGCATTCCGGCGACAACCCGCTCCTGACCCTGCGCACGGGCAAGCTGGTCCGACACCCGCCGGTGACGGTCACGGTGTCGACCCCGGTCGAGGACGCCGCCCGCCTGATGACCGGCGAGCGCGTGACCTCGGTGCTGGTACTCGAAGACGAGGACGCGGGCAGCGAGCCCGCACCGGCCACGCTGGCCGGGATCCTGACCGACAGCGATCTCAGGCGCAGGATCGTGGCCGAGGGGCTGCCGCCCTCGACGCCGGTCGGCGAGGTCATGTCGGGCAACGTCGCAAGCGTGCAGCGCGATCAGTTCCTGTTCGAGGCCCTGCTGGTGATGCTGCGCCAGAACGTCCACCACTTGCCGGTGCTCGAGCATCGGCGGCCGGTCGGCGTGCTCGACATGGCCGACATCATCCACCACGAGACGCAGAACAGCCTGTTCGTGGTGCGCAACATCTTCCACTGTAATTCCCAGGAAGAGCTCGAAGCGCTCAAGCCCTCGGTCGCCGCGAGCTTTATCCGCATGGTCAATGAAGACGCGAATTCGCACATGATCGGGTCGGCCATGGCCACCATCGGCCGGAGTTTCAAGCAGCGCCTGCTCGAGCTGGGCGAGGAGAAGCTCGGACCGCCACCCGTGCCCTACTGCTTCCTGGCGCTGGGGTCGATGGCGCGCGACGAGCAGTTCGTCTACACCGACCAGGACAACGCCATGATCCTCGACGACGCCTTCGACCGGAAGGCGCACGACGAGTATTTCCGGGAGCTTGCGCAGTTCGTCAGCGACGGCCTGCACCGCGCGGGCTACGTCTACTGTTCAGGCGACATCATGGCGACCAACAAGCAATGGCGCCAGCCCCTCTCGGCCTGGAAGCGCCAGTTCACCGAGTGGATCCGCGAGCCCAACGCGCGGCGCCTGTTGCACAGCTCGATCTTCTTCGATCTCGACGGCGTGGCCGGGGTCACCAGCATGGCCGACGAGCTCAAGTCCCTGATCGCCCGCGAGGCCAGCGGCCAGCAGGCCTTCCTCGGCTGCCTGGCGATCAACGCCAACAACCGCACGCCGCCGCTGGGCTTTTTCCGCGACTTCGTGCTCGAGCAAGGCGGGCGCCACGAGAACTCGATCAATCTCAAACGCCGGGGTACCGCGCCGCTGGTCGACGTGATCCGCGTGCACGCGCTGGCGGCCGGTTCGCAGTCGCAGAATTCGTTCCGCCGGCTGGAGGACACGGTGGCCGCCGGCTTCCTGACCGCCAGCATGGCCGCCGACCTGCGCGACGCGCTGGAGTTCATCTCGATGGTGCGCGCCAGGCACCAGGCCCGGGACGCCGAGCGCGGCGGCGACGCGAACAACAACATCGATCCCGAGACGCTGTCGGCCTTCGAACGGCGAAGCCTCAAGGACGCGTTCAAGGTGCTGGCCAATGCCCAGAAGTTCATCCGTTTCCGCTATCGACCGGTCCGGCGACCCTAGTTGATGGCCTCGCCGCCTCGATACGAATCGAAAGCGACCGTCGACTGGCGCGAACGCTTCGCCGAACTCGCGGCCGAATCCCGCGTCGCGCCGATCCGAGACTTCTACCAGTGCGGCAGCCCGGCCGGCGACGGCAAGCTGTCCGAGACGCCGCTGGCGGCGCTCGACCTGGAGACCACCGGTATGGATCCGAAGCGGCACGGCATCGTCAGCATCGGCGTCGTGCCGTTCTCTCTCGAGCGAATCCGGCCGGCCGACGGCTACTACCGCGTGGTCAGGCCGCGGCGCGAAATCGACGAGCACTCCATCCGGATTCACCGCATCACGCATGTCGAGGTCGAGGGCGCACCCGACCTCGAGGAGATCGTCGACGAGGTGCTCGAGGCGCTGTCCGGCCGGGTGGCGGTGGTGCACTATCACGCCATCGAGCGCCGCTTCCTGTATCACGCGTTCCTGCGGCGCTTCGGCGAGGGAATTCTGTTTCCGCTCATCGACACCCTGCACATCGAAAAGCAGGTCAGCGAGCGCCGCACGATCAACCCGCTGACCTGGTTCCGTCAGCGTCGCGTGTCCTTGCGGCTGGCCGCCGCCCGGGGGCGCTATGGCCTGCCCGAGTATTCACCGCACCACGCCTTCACCGACGCCCTGGCCACCGCCGAGCTGTTCCAGGCGCAGGTGGCGTATCACGGCAGTCCGGACGACCGGGTCTCGGCGTGGTGGCTCTAGAGCTTCCCGGGCCGTTCACGAGCCCTGCCGCTTGAACATCCACGGTGCTCGGGAAATTCGAAATCCCGAGCACCAAATTACAAACAAATCCGAATGTCCGAAACTGCAATGTTCCAAACGAGACGGGTCGACCACCTGTTCAGGTGACAGACCCCGCAACCTGTCGGTGCCTGGGTTGGGTCGAGCCGCTTACCAGTGACCGCTCAGCGTGAACCACAGCTTGCTGACGTCGGGGCGGCCGTGGGTGCCGTCGAACAGGGCGCCCTTGAACTCGAAGGCGAGTCCGGCGCCGAGGGGGCGCTTGAGCATGACACCGTACTCGCGGCCGTAGTCGGTCGAGCCGCGATCGCTGCGAAAGTCGTGCAGCTTGAGCAGGCCGATCCACTCGCCGATCTTCGTGCCCGCCGCGGCATAGGTGTCGACCAGCCCGTCGGCCGGCGTGGCCAGGAACTGGTCGGTCCAGCCGTTGAAGGCGTGCAGCGTGGCCAGTGGTGTTTGAAAAGCGTAGCCGCCGTCGCCGCCGAGCCGCTCATGGCCGGCGAACCAGTGCCAGGCTTCGAGCTTCTGCGCGATACGGCCGTGGAAGTAGATCTGATCGTCGACGGCGTCGAGCTCGCGAATGCCGTCCTGCCGGGCGAACTCGAGACGGTAGCTGAAGCGTTCGGTGCGTGGTAGCGCGCCGGTCAGCCGCAGGCCCAGGTTGCGGTGCGAGGCCGGGCGGTCGTCGTAGGCGATCCGATGGGCGTAGAGCGCCAGGACGCTCCCGCCGACCGGTCGGGACAGGGTGCCCATCCAGGCGTTCAACTCGGCTTCGGCCAGCAGGTCGTTGGGATTGGAGGGTCCGAAGATCCGGTTGGCCCGGTCGAGCCACTTCAGTCCGAACTGCCAGTCGCCGAGCGCGTCCAGGTCGAGCGCAACGGCGTCGAAGGTCTGTTCGAGCTGGCGAAAGCCCACGTGGCCGATGTAGCGCATGTTGTCTTCGGCCAGGCGCTGTCGGCCGGCGCGCAGCTGAAAGGCGTCGGGACGCGAGTAGGCAATCCAGGCTTCCGAGATGTTTTCGTCGTCGGGGTCGGCCACCACGGGGAAACGGCTGCGGCCGTTGGCCGTGGAATTGAAGTCTTGGCTGCCGATGTGCCGGTTGGCGTGGGCGGTCAGCCCGAACCGCCAGCCCGACCAGTCGGGGCTGGTCAAACCGACGCGAGCGCGCAGGGTCGAGGCCGTAGCGTCTTCTGCGAAGCGATCGTCATCGACCCGTTCGAGGCGGTAGCGAAGGTCGAGCGTCGGCTGCCATCCCTCGCCGTTGCTGGCGATGGCCGACGTCGAGAGGGCGAGGGCCAGGATGAGAGCGTGGCGGATGAGGGTGGACATAAGTGACTCCAGGATGCATCAATCGTGGTGTCAGTATGTCAGGGCGAGCACGGCGGCCATTTGACCCGCATCAAAGCGGGAGGGTCAGCATTCGCCGACGGATTTCAGGCCTTCCCGGTCGAGAATCTTGATCTCCCGTCGCCGAACCTCGATCAGGCCCATTTCCTGCAGCCGGCCGAACAGGCGGCTGACCGTTTCCAGCACGAGCCCGAGGTAGTTGGCCAGGTCGGCGCGCGACATGGTGAGGGTGAGTTGGTCGGCGCTCCGGCCCAGGCGGGTCTGGCGTTTGCTCATGCTGTGCAGGAAAAGCGCCAGGCGGGCGATCGCCTGGTTGCGTCCCATCATGGCCATGTGGTCGTGATCGTCACCCATTTCCCGGCTCACCAGGCGCATGAACTGCCGCTGCAGCCCCGGAACGGCGGCGCAGATGCGCTCGAGTTCCGCATAGGGCAGGCGGCAGACACTGGAAGCTTCCAGCGCCTCCGCGCTGCACTGGTGGCGTTCCCCGGCCAGGGCGTCGAAGCCCATGATTTCGCCGGGCAGGTGAAAGCCGAGAATCTGCAGCTCGCCGCCCTCGGAAACGGCCTGGGTCTTGAGCGAACCGGTCTTGATGACGTACAGGGCGCGGAATGGCGATCCGGCATGGTAGAGCGTGCTGCCGGTGGCCAGGCTGGTGCGGTCGGCCACGATATCGTCGACGCGTTCGACGTCAGCGGCGTCGAGTCCGGCCGGCAGGCACAGATCGCGAAGGTCGCAGCGCGCGCAATGCCGACGGACCTGATCCAGGTCGAAGGCCGGATTGTCGACAGGCATGAAACCCCCGGGAAAGTACGTCGTTGGCGACTTGAGAACTTTAGCATATGCGCCCGGCGCTCACGGCCGTGTCGAGACCGCCTCGATCGCTTCGGGTGCTTGGGAAAACGGCGCGCTGCAGTGCCTCCCGACGTCACGACCCGGCAGGCAGTCGAGGGGCCTGTTTCGGGGCTTTCACGGCAGCCCGAGCAGCTTGTGGGTCTGGACGCTCAGCCGCCACCTGGGGTGACGCATGCAGTAGTCGATCGCCCGGCGCGTGTTGTCGGCCAGTTCGGGGCCGTCCATGGGCTGCAGGAGAAAATGGCGGAAGCGGAGATGTTCGAGATCGGCGGGGTCGATGCCCGCCTGCGGAAAGACCAGCTTGAGCTCGTCACCTTCCGACTGAACCAGCGGGGCGCTCGCCTTGGGACTGACGCAGAGCCAGTCGATGCCCGGCGGCGCCGGCACGGTGCCGTTGGTCTCCACGGCCACCTCGAAGCCTTCCTGGTGCAGCGCTTCGATGGCGGTCTCGTCGAGCTGGAGCAGCGGCTCCCCTCCGGTGCAAACGACCAGCCTGGGGCCGCTCGCATCGTGAGGCCAGCGCCGGGCCACGGCGGCGGCGAGCGATCCGGCGTCCGGGAACTTGCCGCCGCCGGGCCCGCCGGTGCCCACGAACTCGGTGTCGCAGAACCGGCAGATGGCCAGGTGGCGGTGCTGTTCGCGACCCGACCAGAGGTTGCAACCGGCGAAGCGCAGGAACACCGAAGGCCGCCCGGCGTTGAGGCCTTCGCCCTGCAGGGTGTGAAAGATCTCGCGCACCGTGTAGGTCATGGTACGAGCAGGCCCCGTGGCTCGTCTCCGCAGAGCACGGTGGCGCCGCAGCCGGGCGTGGACTCGATGTCGACGCGAGACAGGCCCGGCAGCCGCGTCGACATGCGCGCAACGATGTAGCGCGCGAGCGAGGGCGCATCGTTGTCATCCAGCCCGGTGTGTTCGTGCAGAGGCTGGTGGTCGAGCTCCCGGAACAGTGGATCGAACAGGCGCTTGACGTCGCCGTAGTCGTGAACCCAGCCCAACAGCCGGTCGAGCTCACCGCTCAAGTGCAACCGTGCGTTGAACGTGTGGCCGTGCACGAGTCGCCTGGGATCCGCCGGCGGCGCTTGCGCCAGGCGCACCGCGCTGTCGAAGCAGGCCGACTTCCAGATCCGGAAGCGCGAGCCGTCGAAGTGACAGCCGGCCGAGGCGGTTTCCATCACCGACACGCCGGCCCGGCCGGGCAAGGCGCTTTCGAGCCGGTGCCATATCCACCGCGCCAGCACTTCGCTGGTCGGGTTCTCCAGCCCGGGCAGGTCGTTGAGGCAGGCCAGGTGCAGACGCTCGTGCAGTGGTTGCCAGGCCCGGGCGATGGCCGCCTGCACGACGCTCGCCTTGTCGTTGCCACCCGCGAGCGAGAAGATCGTGGCCTGGAAACCGTGCCCGTGCATGCGCCCGCACTTGTGCCCCGCGGGAACGTTGGGCAGTTGGTGGGCTGACTCGAAGCGAAAGTTTCGCCAGGCCAGGCGCTCACCGCCGTGCTTGACGATGGCGCCCCGGTCGGGCGCGCTGCGTAAAGAAAGGGCAGCCGCCGCCGACAGCCCGAGTCGGTCGAGCAGCCAGGCGGCCATCCCATCGTCTTCGATACGCGGCAGGTGGTCATTGACCAGGGCGTAGTCGAGCGGCGCGACGGCTTGTCCCAGGCGTTTTTCCAGCGCATTGCATTCGTCGCCGGGAAAGTCGCCGTCGACGGCCTTCGAGTCGGCCACGAGTCGTGCCAGAAAGCCGTGACCGTGGCATCCGGAATCGGTCCGCCGGGCCGCTTCGAAGCTGCGCGCTGCGGAGAAGTAAAGGGAAGTCATTCGTGTCGGTGGTCGCGCCGGGCGGGATCCGGCAGCTTGCGGATGGCAAGGCACCAGTCTACCAGCGTGGCCGGCCGGGGAGCGACGCGCCCTACGGCAGCGGTTATGCTTGACGCAACGAATGGGACAGAGGGACGGCCATGAAGTGGCAGCGGGCGCGCAAGAGCAGCAACGTCGAGGACCGCCGCGGGCGTCGGGCCGTCGCCGCCGGCGGCGGCCTGGGCCTGGGCGGTATCGCGATCGTCGTCGTCATCAGCCTGGTGCTGGGCAAGAATCCGATGGAAGTGCTGGGCCTGGTCGGACAGTTCACCGATGGTGCGCCGCAGACCTCGTCCCCGGCCGCGCCGACCGATGACGAAGCCTCGCGCTTCGTCGCCGCCATACTGGGAGAGACCGAAGACGTTTGGGCCGGGCTGTTCCGGGAAATGGGCCGGCGCTACGAGCCGGCGCGCCTGGTCTTGTTCACCGACCGGGTCCGGTCGGCCTGCGGCACGGCCAGCTCGGCGGTCGGACCGTTCTACTGTCCGGGTGACCGCCAGATCTATATCGACCTGGGATTCTTCCGGCAAATGGAAACCCGTCTCGGCGGCGGCGGAGACTTTGCCGAAGCCTACGTCATCGCCCACGAGGTCGGCCACCATATCCAGACCCTGACCGGCGTGAGCGCCCGGGTCAACGACGCCCGCCGCCAGGGCCGCAACATCGAAGGCGCCGACGGCTTGCTGGTGCGACAGGAACTCCAGGCCGACTGTTACTCGGGCGTGTGGGCGCACCACGCCCAGCGGCGCCACGACTGGCTCGAGCCGGGCGACATCGAAGAGGCGCTCGACACCGCCTCGGCCATCGGCGACGACAACCTGCAGCGCCAGGCCCGCGGCACCGTCGTGCCCGACTCGTTCACCCACGGCAGCTCCGAACAGCGCGTGCGCTGGTTCCGCACGGGTTTCGAGACCGGTCGCTTCGAGCGCTGCGACACCTTTTCGGCCACACGCTTGTAAGCCGCCGCGCGGACGCCCCATGGGTACACCACGCCGCGGGCGCCCCGGAAGAGAGTGCTGCCTGGAAGCCTGAAACCGAAGGGAAAAGTGGTGGCTACGGGTGGACTCGAACCACCGACCCCAGCATTATGAGTGCTGTGCTCTAACCGGCTGAGCTACGTAGCCATAAGCGAGCCGGATATTCTTTCCATTTTCCTTCCTGAAGTCAAGAAGCTTCTGCCGCGCGCGCCCTAGCCGGCCGGCATCGGGTGGCCGAATTCGCGCTCGAAGCGTTCGGCGATCTGCGCGGGCGTGAAGTCGTGGTGCTGCGGGCCGGCTTCGGCGATCTTGAGCGCGCCGAGGATCGATCCGAGCCGGCAGGCGTCGGCGGAATCCCAGCCCCTCTCCAGGCCGTAGAGCAGGCCCGCCCGATAGGCGTCGCCGCAGCCGGTGGGGTCGGTGATCTTCTCGGGTGAGACGGCCGGGATGCGGGTCAGACCGTCGCCGGTCCACAGTTCCGAGCCCTCTCCGCCATGGGTGATCACCAGGCCCCCGGCCAGGCGCGAGGTGATGTCGCCGTGTTCCCAGCCGGTCTTGTGCTTGAGCATCTCCCACTCGTAGGAATTGACGGCCAGCCAGTCGGCGTTGGTGATCATGTGCTGCAGTTCCTCGCCGCTGAACAGCGGCAGGCCCTGGCCGGGATCGAAGACGTGGGGAATCCCGGCCGCCCTGAACTGTTCGGAATGGTCGAGCATGGCCTGCTTGCCGTCGGGCGAGACGATTCCGAAGCCGATGTCGCGGTCTTCGGGGACCGGCTGGCAGTGCGCCTCGTTCATCGCCCCGGGGTGGAAGGCCGTGATCTGGTTGTCGTCGAGGTCGGTGGTGATGTAGGCCTGGGCGGTCCAGTGATCTCCCAGGGTGCGCACGAAATCCTGGTTGATGTCGAGCCGTTCCAGGTGGCGCGCGTAGTCGTCGAAGTCGGGCCCGACCGTGGCCATCGGCAGGGGGTCGCCGCCCAGCTTGCGCAGGTTGTAGGCGATGTTGCCGGCGGTTCCGCCGAAATTCCGGTGCAGCTCGGGCACCAGGAAGGCCACGTTGATCATGTGGGTCTTGTCGGGAAGGATGTGATCCTTGAAGCGCTCCGGGAAGACCATGATGTTGTCGTAGGCCATCGAGCCGCAGATGAGCACGGACATTGGGGGTTCCTCAGCGATTGCGTGGGCGAAACGGCCGTCCATTGTAATGAACCCGCCGGGCCGTGCCGACGCCGGATCGCCGGAATTTCCGGGGCTTGATCATTTATTGAACGCCGTTCAAAATACGCGTTTAATTCACGCCCGCCGAGCTAGTCTCCGCCCCATGGGTACTCAAGAACGCAAGGCCCGGGAATTCGCGGCCCGCGAAGACCTGTTCCTGGACACCGCACGCCGGCTGATTCTCGGCGACGGCCTGCTCAGCCTGACCATGGCCCGGGTGGCCGCCGCCTGCGACTACGCCACGGGTACCCTCTACCAGCATTTCTCGTCCAAGGAAGACCTGCTGCTGGCGCTGTCGACGCTAATGTCCGGCGATCGGGTCGAGCTGTTCTGCCGGGCCGCCGGCTTCGACGGCACGACGCGCGACCGGATGTTCGCGCTGTCGGTCGCCGACGTGCTCTTCGCCAGCCAGTGCCCGGAACATTTCCGCCTGGCCCAGTACGTGTTCACCGAGGCGGTCTGGTCGGCGACCAGCGAGGCGCGCCGGACCCAGGCGCTGGAGCGAAGCCAGCCGATGTGCGAAGAGGTCCGCTCGATCGTGCGGCAGGCCGTCGACGAAGGCGACCTGCCCGACCGGGGCCTGCGCAATCTCGACCTGGGTGTCGGGCCGTGGACGCTGTGCCTGGGCATGCACACCCTGGTCCATGCCGACGGGCTGCTGTCCTTCTACGACGTCAATCGCCCCTACGGACTGCTGCTGCAGCATATCGAGTTCCTGCTCAACGGCCTGGGCTGGAAGCCCCTGGTCGACGACATCAGCGCGTCACACGTGGCCGACAAGGTGGAACGACTCTGGCGCGGGGTCTTCCACGGCGTGTGCGATCGCGAGGGGCTGCACGTCCTGCTTTCCGACCTGGATACGAACTCCACCAACCGAACGAATCGAGACTGACCTATGGCCAATCAGCATCAGGGCGCACAGCGCAAGCAACCTTCGGTGACCAAGCGGATGATCATCATGCTGCTGATCGTCGGCGTGGTGTTCGGCGGCGTGTTCGGCTGGATCTGGTTTTCGGGCAAGATGATGAACCAGTTCTTCGACAACATGCCCGCGCCGCCGGCGACCGTGACCACCACCGAGGCGGTCGAGGATCGCTGGCCGCGCGAAATCCGGGCCGTCGGCACGTTCAAGGCGACCAACGGCGTCAACCTGACGACCGAACTCGGGGGCATCGTTCGCTCGATCGAATTCGAAAACGGCGCCTACGTCGAGGTCGGCGACGTCCTGGCGAGGCTGGATGTCGACACCGACCAGGCCGAGCTGGCGGCACTGCGCGCCGCGCGCGACCTGGCCGAATCCGAGCGCGACCGACTGCGCCGGTTGCGAGCGCAGAACAGCGTGTCCGAGTCCGAGCTCGACCAGGCCGAGTCGCGCTACCGCCAGGCGGTCGCCGACATGGATGCGCAGCAGGCGCGCATCGAGCAGAAGATCCTGCGAGCACCCTTCGACGGCTATCTCGGCATCCGGCGGGTGGACCTCGGGCAGTACGTATCGCCCGGCACGACCATCGTGCCGCTGCGTGCGATTTCACCGATCTTCCTCAACTTCACGCTGCCCGAAAGGAATCTCCCGGAGGTGTCGGTGGGCGCGGAAGTCAGCGTGGAAACCGATGCCTATCCGGGCCGCAGCTTCCGCGGCGAAGTGACCTCGGTCGAGGGCTCGATCGACGAACGCACGCGCAGCTTCCTGGTGCAGGCCACCTTCGAGAACGCCGACATGGCGCTCCGGCCGGGCATGTTCGCCAGCGTCATCCTGCGCTGGGGCGAGCCGCGGGAGGTGCTGATGGTTCCGCAGACGGCGGTCAGCTTCAACCCCTACGGCAACTCCGTCTACGTCATCCAGGGCGACGGCGAGGGCGACGACTCCGAGCTGACCGTTGAAAGACGGCTGGTCCAGACCGGCGTTCGCCGCGGCGACATGATCGCCATCACCGACGGGCTCGAAGCCGGGGACCGCGTGGCCACCAGCGGGCTGCTCAAGCTGCGCAACGGCGCGAGCGTGAAGATCAACAACGACGTCCGGCCGGAGTCCGACCTGAACCCGCAACCGGCGAGCGGCTGAACGCATGAAATTCACCGACATCTTCATCAACAAGCCGGTGCTGGCCAGCGTGGTCAGCCTGTTCATCCTGCTGCTGGGCCTGCGCGCCGCCACCGACCTGAACGTGCGCCAGTATCCCGAGCTGCAGAACGCGGTGATCAGCGTGTCGACCGCCTACATCGGGGCCGACGCCGACCTCGTCCAGGGCTTCATCACCACGCCGATGGAGCGCGAGGTCGCGACCGCCGAGGGCATCGACTACATCGTCTCCACGACCGTGCCCGGCGCGTCGAACATCCAGGCCTACCTGGACATCGAGACCGACCCCAACGAGGCGCTCACGCAGGTGGCGGCCAAGGTCAACAAGCTGCGCGGCGAACTGCCGGACGCCGCCGAGGACCCGGTCGTCGACCTGGCCGAAGGCCAGTCGACCGCGGCCATGTACCTCAGCTTCTACAGCGAGCTGCTCGACAACAACCAGATCACCGACTACCTGGTGCGCGTGGTCGAGCCGAAGCTGTCCACGATCCCGGGCGTGCAGCGGGCGCAGATCCTGGGTGCGGAGACCTTCGCCATGCGCATCTGGCTCGAGCCCGACCGCATGACCGCGCTCGAGGTAACCTCCAGCGACGTCTACGCCGCCCTCGCGCGCAACAACGTGCTCTCGGCGGTGGGATCGACCAAGGGCCAGATGATCTCGATCGGCCTGACCGCCGAGACCGACCTGCAGACGCCCGAGCAGTTCCGCGACCTCGTCGTCGCCTCGACCAGCGACACCCTCGTACGCCTGGAAGACGTCGCGCGCGTGGAGCTGGGTTCGGAGAGCTACAACTCGTCGGTGAGCTTCAACGGCGAGGAGGCGACCTTCATCGGTGTGGAGGTCTCGCCCGACGCCAACTCGCTCGACGTGATCGCCGACGTGCGCGAGGTGTGGGACCGCGAGATCCTGCCGGAACTGCCGACCGGGCTGGAAGCCGATATCCCCTACGACAGCACCGAGTACATCAACAACGCCATCGACGAGGTGATCACCACGATCATCGAGGCGCTGATCATCGTCGTGATCGTCATATTCCTGTTCCTCGGCTCGCTCCGGACGGTCATCATCCCGGCCGTCGCCGTGCCCTTGTCGCTCGTCGGCGCCCTGTTCCTGATGCTGCTGATGGGCTTTTCGATCAACCTGCTCACGCTGCTCGCGATGGTGCTGGCCATCGGCATCGTCGTCGACGACGCCATCATCGTGCTCGAGAACATCCACCGGCACATCGAGGAGGGCATGACACCCCGGGACGCGGCGATCAAGGGCGCGCGTGAGCTGGCCTGGCCGGTCGTGGCCATGACCACGACCCTGGTGGCCGTCTACATCCCGATCGGCTTCATCGGCGGGCTGACGGGCACGCTGTTCGTCGAGTTCGCCTTCACGCTGGCCGGCGCCGTGCTGCTGTCGGGGGTGGTCGCGCTGACGCTCTCGCCGATGATGTGCGCCAAGCTGCTCAAGGCCAGCGACGGCGACAACGGCGACAGCCGACTGGCGCGCTGGCTCGACGAGAAGTTCGACAACCTGCGCCGCGCCTATCGCCGCAAGCTCCACGGGGCGCTCGAGACCCGCTCGGTCATCGCCGTCTTCGGCCTGATCGTGCTCGTTTCCTGCGGCTTTCTGTTCATGTCTGCCAGTTCCGAGCTGGCGCCCGAGGAAGACCAGGGCTTCGTGGTCGCCCAGTCCACCAGCGACCCGTACTCCACCATCGAATACCTGTCGCGCTACACACGCACCTTCGTCGACCTGATCGACGAGATCCCCGAGCTTGAGAACGTGTTCATCATCAACGGCGCCAGCGGCGGCGGGGGCGGTATGACCGAGTCGACCAACTCGGCGATTACCGGCTTCGTGCTCAAGCCCTGGAACGAGCGCGAGCGAGGGACACGGGCGGTGATGGACGAGGCCATTCAGCCGGCGGCGCAGAACGTGGCCGGACTGGAGGTGGCGACGTTCATGCCTCCCTCGCTGCCCAGCGGCGGTTCCGGCTTTCCGGTGGAATTCGTCATCGGCTCGACCGAGCCGCTGAGCAATATCCAGCAGCTGGCCGATCAGGTGCTGCAGGCGGCGCGGGAGAGCGGCAAGTTCATCTTCGTCAACTCCGACCTCAACATCGACAAGCCGCGCGTGCGCGTCCGGGTCAACCGGGACAAGGCGGCGCTGCTGGGCGTGGACATGGCCACCCTGGGTAACGACCTCTCGGCGATGCTCGCCGGCGGCTACGTCAATCGCTTCTCGCTCGACAACCGCAGTTACCGCGTGATTCCACAGGTCGAGCGCGAGCGCCGCCTCAATCCGGATCAGCTCGAGGACTACTACACGCGCTCGAGAAGCGGCGAGCTGATTCCGCTGGCCACGCTGGTGAGCCTCGAGGAAACGGTCGAGCCGCGCCAGCTCAAGCGTTTCCAGCAGCTCAACGCGGTCACCATCTCGGGGGTTCCGCGGCCGGGCGTGCCGCTGGGCGACGCCCTGGCGGTACTCGACGCCGCCGCCGCGCAGGTGCTGCCGCCGGGCTACAACGTCGACTACGCGGGCCAGTCGCGCCAGCTCAAGACCGAAGGTTCCGCGCTGCTGCTCACCTTCGCTTTCGCGCTGACGGTCATCTTTCTGGTGCTTGCGGCGCAGTTCGAATCCTTCCGCGACCCGCTGATCATGCTCGTGACCGTGCCGATGTCGATCTGCGGCGCGATGATCTTCGTCGCGCTGGGCCTGACCACGCTCAACATCTATACCCAGGTCGGCCTGGTCACGCTCATCGGCGTGATCTCCAAGCACGGCATCCTGATCGTGGAATTCGCCAACAAGCTTCAGGAAGAGGGCATGAGCAAGCGCAAGGCCATCGAGGAGGCGACATCGATCCGCCTGCGCCCGATCCTGATGACCACCGCGGCCCTGGTGCTGGCGATGGTGCCGCTGCTCATCGCCACCGGCGCTGGCGCGGCCTCGCGTTTCTCGATGGGCCTGGTGATCGCCACCGGCATGACGATCGGGACGGCCTTCACGCTGTTCGTGGTGCCGGCGATGTACCTCTACCTGGCCCGCGACCACGGCCACGACGAACAGGCCGCCTGACGGCGGCCGGTTCGAGGTTTCATGTTTCAGGTTTCAGGTTTCAGGGTTTAGGGTTTAGGGTTTAGGTTTCAGGGATTGGAGGAAGCCGCGCCACGATGGTTCCACGAACAACCACGTCAAGGCCCGGCACCTGCATGTCGCGGCTTGTCCGCCCGCCAGAACCCGGCCGCTGCCGCCTGAAACCTGAACCCTGAAACCTGAACCCTCCATTGCAGCTTGCCGGTTTGCGCTGGCATTGCTACATTAGGCGGTCTTTTCGCAACCAGCTCCGGAAGCCCCTTCCTTCATCATGTTCAAGCGCTTACGCGGCATTTTCTCGAACGACCTGTCCATCGACCTGGGCACGGCCAACACCCTGATCTTCGTGCGCGGGCAGGGCATCGTGCTCAACGAGCCCTCCGTCGTGGCCGTCCGCATGGAACGCGGACCCGGCGGGCCGCAGGCCGTCGCAGCGGTCGGCGCCGAGGCCAAGCAGATGCTCGGTCGGACCCCGGGTAACATCCGTACGACGCGTCCGCTCAAGGACGGAGTGATCGCCGACTTCAACATGACCGAGCAGATGCTCCAGCACTTCATCAAGAAGGTGCATTCCTCGCGCTTCCTGCGGCCCAGTCCGCGCGTGCTGGTCTGCGTGCCCTGCTCTTCGACCCAGGTCGAGCGCCGCGCGATCAAGGAATCGGCCGAAGGCGCCGGCGCGCGCGAGGTCTTCCTGATCGAGGAGCCGATGGCCGCGGCGATCGGCGCGGGCATCCCGATCCACGAAGCGCGCGGTTCGATGGTGCTCGACATCGGCGGCGGCACGACCGAGGTCGCCGTGCTGTCCCTCAACGGTATCGTCTATTCCAACTCGGTGCGCGTCGGCGGCGACCACTTCGACGAGGCGATCATCAATTACGTCCGCCGCTCCTACGGCACGCTGATCGGCGAATCGACGGCCGAGCGCATCAAGATGGAAATCGGCTGCGCCCACCAGCAGGACGAACTGACCGAGATCCAGATTTCCGGCCGCAACCTGGCCGAGGGCGTCCCGAAGATGATCACGCTCAACAACAACGAGGTGCTCGAGGCGCTCAACGAGGCGCTGGCCAGCATCGTCGGCTCGGTCAAGACCGCGCTCGAGCAGACGCCCCCGGAGCTGTGCGCTGACGTGGCCGAAACCGGGATCGTGCTGACCGGCGGCGGGGCGCTGCTGCGCGGGCTCGACAAGCTGCTGATGGAAGAAACCGGCCTGCCGGTGATCATCGCGGACGATCCGCTGACCTGCGTCGCCCGCGGCGGCGGACGGGCCCTCGAACTGATGGATGAGAACAAGGGCGACTTCTTCTTTGCGACCTGACGCCGTGGCGGCACACGGGGGCCGGATCGGGCAGTGACTCCGGGCGGCAGCTCATGGCCGGCGGCGATCGACGGCGATGCGGCCGCTCGCATTGCGCGGCTCATGTTCTACGCGCTGCTGGCCATCATCCTGATGACGCTCGATTACCGCGGGCGCTACGTCGAGAAGATCCGTGCCCTCGGCTGGCGTGCCGTCGAGCCGGTGGTGCTGGCGGTCGAAGCGCCGTTCGCGCTCGGTCGGCGCCTCGGCGAGGAAATGCGCACGCGCCACGAACTGATGAACGACATCGCCGCGCTGGAACGCCAGCGTCGCCAGCAGAGCGCTGAGCTGGCGCTGCTCCAGGAACTCCGGAACGACAACCGCGAACTGCGCGCCCTGCTCGAGGCCTCGCGCCGCCTGGAAACGACCTATCGCTCGGCCGAGCTGATGAAGATCGATCTCAATCCCTGGTCGCACCGCGTGGTAATCAACCGCGGCAGCAGCGACGGCCTGTCGACCGGCCAGCCCGTGATGGACAGCCTCGGGGTGATCGGCCAGGTCGACGAACTGGGCCTGCGCACCGCCCAGGTCATCCTGATTTCCGACCCGGACCATGCCCTGCCGGTGCGCGTTCAGCGCACGGGCCTGCGCACCGTCGCCTACGGCTCCGGCCGGATCAACCGACTGCGACTGACCGACCTGCCGATGAACGTCGACCTGGCGCCGGGCGATCGACTGGTGACGTCCGGCCTGGGCGGTGCCTTTCCGCCCGGTCTGCCCGTCGCCGAGGTCGAATCGGTCCTGCGGCCCGCCGGCGAGGCCTTCGCCCGGGCGCAGGCGCGACCGCTCGGGCGTCTCGACCGGGCGCGGCACGTGCTCGTGGTCGACACGCCCGAACCGGACGTCGAGGCCGCGCCGGAACCGGACGCGGAGGAAGCGCCCGCCGGGGAGTCCGCGACGGAAGCGACCGCTGCGGAGCCCGACGGGGATGACAGCGGCGGGGAGGTGCGCTCGTGAGCGTCCGCGACAGCGCCAACTGGACGCTGGCCCTGTCCCTGCTCGTGGTGATCCTGCTGACCCTGATGCCGCTGCCGGCGGCGATCGAGGATGCCCGCCCTTACTGGGCCGCCCTGGTGATGATCTACTGGAACCTCGAAGGCGGGCGGCTGCGCCACATGGGCCAGGCCTTCGCCGGCGGGCTGGTGATCGACCTGCTCACCGGTTCGCTGCTGGGGCAGCACGCCCTGAGCCTGGTCATCATCAGCTACCTCGTGGAACGATTCCGCTTCCGGATTCGCTTCTTCCCGCCCTGGCAGCAGGCCGCGGTGGTCCTGCTGCTGCTTTTCAACGACCGCATCGTCCAGCTGTGGATCATCGGACTGGTCGGCGATCGCTGGCCGACCTGGCAGTGGTGGCTCGCGCCGCTGGTGGGCATGCTGATCTGGCCCTGGCTCTTTCTGCTGCTCGATGCGCTCCGGCAGCGTGAGCGGCGGGTGCGGACGTGATTTCGGGTACGCGCGAGTCGAGCATCGGCGATTCGCGCGCAGTCAGGGCGCTGCTGCGCGGCCGTTTCCGCTTCCTCATCGTCGTCATGCTGCTCGTCATCGGCCTGCTCCTGCTGCGGCTGGCACTGCTGCAGCTGGGCGATCACGAACAGTACGCGGCGCGCGCCGACGAGAACCGCATCGGCCTGCGCGCCCTCGCCCCCAACCGGGGACTGATCCTGGACCGCCGCGGCCGCGTGCTGGCCGAGAACCTGCCGGCCTACCGGCTGGTCGTGGTGCCGGAGCGAACCGATGACCTCGACGCGACCATCACCCGCCTGGCGGATCTGGTGCCGATCAGCGACGACGAGCGGGAACGCTTCGACCGGCAGAGCGCGCGCTCCCGTCGCTTCGAGGCGATCACGCTCAAGAGCAACCTGGTCGAGGAAGAGGTCGCGCGCCTGGCCATTCACCGCCATCGCCTGCCGGGCGTGGACATCGAACCCTACCTGACGCGCCACTATCCGCACGGCGAGCTGTTCGCCCACCTGGTCGGGTACGTCGGCCGCATCGACGATCGCGATCGGCAGCGCCTCGACGGCGACCGCTACCGTGCCACCACGCACGTCGGCAAGACCGGCATCGAGTACGAGTACGAAGCGCGCCTGCACGGGCACCCCGGCTTCGAGCGCGTAGAGACGAACGCGCAGGGTCGGGTGCTGCGGGTGCTCGAGCATACCGACCCGGCGCCCGGCGAGGACCTTCGCCTCAACGTCGACCTCGACGTGCAGCGCGCCGCCTACGAGGCCCTGGGTGATTTCGCCGGCGCAGTCGTCGTCCTCGACGTCGCCAGCGGGCAGGTGCTGGCCCTGGTCAGCAAGCCGGGCTTCGATCCCAATCTCTTCGTCCACGGGATCAGCCATGCCGACTACGACGCGCTGCTGGCCCACCGGCAGCGCCCGCTGTTCAATCGCGTGCTGTCCGGCGGGTACGAACCGGGCTCGACGGTCAAGCCCTTCATCGCGCTGGCCGGGCTGCAGGCCGGAGCGATCACGCCCGACACGCGGGTGTTTTCCAGCGGAACCTACCAGCTGCCCGGGCACAGCCGGCGTTACCGGGACTGGAAGGACGGCGGCCACGGCGAGGTCGACCTGTCCCTGGCGCTGGCCGAGTCGGTCAATGTCTACTTCTATCGCCTGGCCGTCGAGCTCGGCATCGACCGGATCGCGCGCGAACTGGCGCTGTTCGGGTTCGGGCGCAAGACCGGCCTCGACCTGCCCGGCGAAATCACCGGCGTGCTGCCGACGCGCTCCTGGAAGCGCGCGACCTTCGACCAGCCCTGGTTTCCGGGCGAGACGGTGATCACCGGCATCGGGCAGGGCTTCACCGTAGTCACGCCGGTCCAGCTCGCGCACGCGACCGCCGCCCTGGCCGGCCGCGGCCGGACCGCGCCGCCGGCCCTGATGGGCGAACGGCAGACGGTTCGCATGATCGACCACGACGACGCCTACTGGCAGGCGGTCCACGAGGGACTCGTGGGCGTGATCCACGGGGCGAGCGGCACGGCGCGCGCCATCGAGCCCCGACTGGACGTGATCATGGCCGGCAAGACCGGTACGGCCCAGGTGTTCGGTCGCCCGGACGACGATGAAGGCGTCGATGAGCGCGAGCAGGACGAGCTGCCC
>JAAAPE010000002.1 GCA_009908385.1 Gammaproteobacteria bacterium | reverse complement strand
AAGAACTTCATCGTGGTGGAAATCCCGAAGACCCGGGCCACGATTCACCTGGACATGATCTTCACCATGGTGGACCACGACAAGTGCGTCGTTTTTCCGCCCCTGATCACGGGCCCCAATAGATCGCGCGCGTTCCACTGCGCGTTCAACGGCGGGCCGGATGCCAGGATCACCGAGCACCGCGATGTGCTCGGCGCCCTGGCGTCTCTCGGGGTCGAGCTCGATCCGATCAGCTGCGGCGGCGAGCAGGAGTTCCACCAGGAACGGGAACAGTGGGCGAGCGGCGCGAACTTCTTCGCGTTCGGTCCGGGCCAGATCCTGGGCTACCGGCACAACCGCTACACGGTGGAAGCGCTCGACAGGGCCGGGTTCAGCGTCGTGGATGCACCGGCACTGATTGACGGCGATCGCGACATTGGCCCCGGCGAGCGCGTGGTGGTCACCATCGGGGGTGCCGAGTTGTCGCGCGGCGGCGGCGGATGCCGTTGCATGACCATGCCGGTGGCGCGCGATCCGCTCTGAATGGCCGTGAGTTGATCCCGGTCAACGTGACCGGGTTTCGGCCATGTCAATCTGACCCTGCGGGTTCGGCGCGGGAGCCGACCGCGGAGATCGGGAGGGCAGAATGCTTCAGGCTTCGAATGCGCGATTGATTCGGCGCACACTGGCAGCCGCCGGGGCCGGGATCCTGGCCTGGTCGGGGCTGATCCTCGTCGCCGGTGCCGGGCAGGGCGGTCCTGCTCCGGCCGCGCCCGGTCAGGAAACCGGCGCCTGCCTGGTGTGTCACGGCGAAGGCGCTCCCCTCCCGGCGGCCGGTATCGTGCATTCCGCTCACGCGGCACTGTTCGGAGCAGGCGGACAGGCCTGTGCCGCCTGCCACGGGCCCAGCCAGGCTCATCTCGGCCTGGCCGAGGACGGCAGTCGCCCGCCGCCGGATCGCTCTCTCGGTCCGGACGATCTCGCCGCGGACATCAATAGCACCTGCATGAACTGCCACGCCGGGGAGGTGGCGCCGCACTGGTCCGGCAGCGCGCACGAATTCGAGGAGCTGGCCTGCACGGATTGCCACAGCGCGCACGATCCTCTGGGCGACCCGGCACTCGATCCCGACCGGCAGGTCGGTCTCTGCTTCGATTGTCACCAGCGCGAGCGCGCCGAGTTCATGCGTCCGCACCGCCACCCGCTTGCCACCGGCGGATTCAGCTCGGATCCCGGGCTGCTCGCCTGCAGCAACTGTCACGACGCCCATGGCAGCGCTGCGGTGGCGGATCTCGACGGCATGACGCTCAACGAGACCTGCTACGGCTGCCACGCTGAGCTTCGCGGTCCCTTTCTCTGGGAGCATGCGCCGGTGCGCGAGGACTGCAGCAGCTGTCATCTTCCGCACGGCGCGATTCACGATGCCATGCTGCGCCAGCGACCCCCGCAACTTTGCCAGCAGTGTCACCTGGCGAGATTCCATCCCAGCACGGTCCGCAGCGGAACGGGGCTTCCGCCGCTCGGCGCGGATCCGAACCTGCTCGGGCAGAATTGCATGAACTGCCACACGGCCGTGCACGGTTCCAACCATCCGTCCTCGCCGGGCTTCACGCGCTAGGGCCGCCGCGATGGGAAGCAGGATCGCCACGCTGCTGATGGTCACCACGCTGCTCGCCGTGTCCAGCCAGCCCGCGCGGGGCGACACCATGCGGCTGTTCGGCAGTATCGACCTGGGGCTGGCCTGGCTGGACGACAGCGCCGATCGCTTCGGTCGCTTCTCGGGGTTCGACGAGTCGGGTTTTTCACCGCTGGCGGACGTTTCCGTGGAGCGGCCCCGTCAGCGGCCGGGTGACTGGTACCTGCGCCTGGACGGTGCTCGCCTCGGTCAGTCTTCGCGCCGGCTGGACGTCCTGGCCGAGCGTTCGGGCCGGCAGGCTTTCTCGGCGAGCTGGCGGGAGATGCCGAACTGGCGTCTTTCGGGTGGCCTGACCCCGTTCATGACCGGCCCTGGGGGGCGCCTGGTGCTGCCGGGCGACTGGCAGGCGCTCGAGACCACCGCCGGCCTGCCGGGGGAGGCGGCCGGTTTCGAGCCGGTCGAGATCCGGTCGCAACGGAAGCGACTCGACCTGGGCTATTGGCAGCGCTTTCGCGATCGCTGGCGTCTCTCGGTGGAGGCCAGCGAAGAGCGGCGCGACGGCAATCGCCTGATCGGGGCGATTTTCGGCTACACCGGCGGCAACCCGCGGGGCATGCTGCTGCCGGCCGTCGTGGACGACAGCACGCAGCGCATCGAGAGCCGGCTGATCTACGCCGATCCGTCCGGGCATCAACTCGGCATGGCCTGGACGGCCTCTTTCTATCGCAACGACCGCAGCTCGATCGAGTTCGAGAATGCCTTCGCCCGGCATCCCCAGTGGGCGGCGGGGACCGGCTACCCGGACGGCCTGGGACGAATCGCCGATCATCCCGACAACAGCGCCCATCAACTGAGGGCCTTCGGGTCCTGGCAACTTGGCGGGCGGACCCGCTTCGGCGCGGATCTGGCCTATGGCCTGATGCGTCAGAACGACCTGCTGCTGCCCTACACGGCCAACGAACAACTGCAGGTGACCGAGCCGCTCCCCGTGTCCCGGCTCGATGCGGAGATGCGCACCCTGGTGGCCAACCTGAGGCTTTCGACGCAGTGGTCCGAGCGACTCGACGTGGTCGTGGACTATCGCTTCGATGACCGCGACAATCGCACGCCTTCGCTGGCGTGGCGGGTCGTGGGCGCCGATTCGCAGGATCAGCGGCCGCCCGAGGACACGCGAATCAATCTGCCCTACAGCCTCCAGCGCCAGACCCTCGACCTGGACGGCCGCTTGCGCCTGGCCGGACACCAGCGCCTCGTGGGCGGGTTGTCCTTCGAACGGGAGGACCGGGACGACTTCGCCGAAGTCGCGCAGCTGGACGAATGGCGCGGGGAGATGGGCTGGCGCGGCCGGCTGGGGCCGGACGCCCGCTTGCGGATCGACGCCGAGCATTCCTTGCGGCGTTTCGACGAGTACATCGGCCGCGCACCGTTTCGGGCCGGACGGCTGCCGGGAACGGTCGAGCCGGAGGCGTTCGAGAATCATCCCGAATTGCGCAAGTACAACGTCGCCGATCGCGACCGCAGCAGTCTTCGTCTCCGCGTCGATGTGCAGCCAACGGCGCGGCTGAGCTTCGGTCTGGGTGGCCGCTACCATCGCGACGACTACGCGGATGAGCGGTTCGGGCTGGAGCGCGCGGAGGTGCGGACCCTGACGGCCGATTTCGGCTGGCAGCTTGCGCGGGGCCTGACGCTCAGCGGCCTGTTCGCCAGCGACCGCTACCAGGCCGAGCAGTCGGGGCGCGACTGGCCGGGTTTCGCACCGCAGCTGGCCTTCGATCCAGCGAGGAACTGGTGGGCAAGCCACGACGACCGGGTCGATACCGCCAGCGTGTCACTGGCCTGGCACGACGCGGCCTTCGGCCATCGGATGTTTTCGTCGCTCGGACTCGAGGGCAGCCTGGATCTCGGCGCGGATTTCGTGAACGTTCGGGCGCTGGGTGATATCGACGTCCGGGCCGCGGAGGGGCTGACCGTCGCTCCGCTTCCCGAAACCTCGAGTCGTCGGCGCAGCTGGGCCGCCTGGGCCCGCTACACGATGCCGTCGGGCTGGCGCGCCGGCTTGCGTGTGGAGCACGAGCGATTCCGCTCGCGCGACTACGCCTTCGACTCGGTGTCGATCGACAGCGTGGCCAACCTCCTGCTGCTCGGTCGTGCGGCCCCGGACTATTCGGTCACGGCGGTGCTGGCCACGCTGGGTTATCGCTTCTGAATCACTCGTCCGGGTCGGCGAGCTCCCCGATCAGGTACTGCTCGGCCATTTGCCAGGCCCGCTCGGAGTGATCCCGACCATAGCCCTTGGTGCGCATGCCCTCAGTGGCTTCCTTGCCGCACCAGGGCGCCATGACCGCTGGTGGCGTGGGGTGCTGGTCGATGTAGTCGGTGAAATCGTAGACCTTGCCCTCGATCGCCATCCAGCAATCGTCGAGCTGGCCGTGTTCGGCGACCTCGGCGAGCGTGTAGCTTGCGGATGCCGTGCCGGAATCGCCGGCTTCGGCCGTCGGCGTCATTGCATCGAGCGCGATGATGGTCAGTACGGCGGTCCAGAAGGCGACGAAGATGGTATAGACGACCTGTTTCATAGCAGTTCGAACTCCTCGGTGTGGATTCTTGATGCGGGAACGCCTGCCGCCGCGGCCTGCTGCTGCACGAGGGCGTTGAGCGGTTGCGGCCCGCAGATATAGATGCTGCGGCGACCCAGGTCGGGACAGACGTTGTCCAGGTAGCCGCCCGACAGCGGTCCTTCGCGGTAGAAGTAATGGATATGCAGGGAAAAGCCCTCGAGCCGGGCGGCCAGCTCGTGCAGTTCGGTCGTGAAGATCTCGCGCGCCGGGTCCTGTACGCAGAAGATCATGCAGACGTCGGCGGCTTCGCCGCGCCGTGAGAGGTGCCGCATTCTCGCGATGAATGGGGTCACGCCGATGCCGCCGGCGACCCAGAGCTCGGGTTCGCCGACCCGGTCGGGAGACAGGAAGAATCGGCCGTAGGGGCCCTCCACGCGGGCTTTCGTGCCGGGACGGACCGTCTGCGCCGCGCGGCTTGCATCGCCCAGCGACTTGATCGCGACGCGCAACCGTTTCTCGTCCGGCGAGGAGGACAGGGTGTAGGGGTGCTCTTCCCCGCGCCCGGCCTCGAGGGCGTCGTCTTCCAGCGTGAGATAGACGAAATTGCCGGCCTCGTGTCGAAGCTTGCGCCCGCCGGGTTCGAGGCTCAGTTCGACCACGTTGTTGGCGATCGCCGTGACGTCGCTGACGGTGTAGGCCAGGCGGCCGATCCGGCGCGAAAACACGAAGCGCCAGCCGACCGCTGCCAGCGCCAGCAGCGCCAGCGTCGACCAGAGCGCCAGATCGAGCCACTGCGGCAGCCCCCGCGACAGCCAGAAGTCGTGAACCAGGGCGAGCGCGACGGCCGGACCGGCGAGACGGTGAACCTTCTTCCAGCGTTCGTATCGGGGCGGGCCGAAGAAGGAAAAGCTCGGCGCCAGGAAGATCATCATCAGGATCAGCGCCGCCCAGCCGCTCCAGCCCGCCAGGTCCGACGGGGGCGGGAGCAGGGTGGCGGCGGCCGCCGAGATACTCACTTCGGCCGCGGCCAGGGCGAGCAGCACCGGGTGCAGGAGCAGGAGGATCAGCGACCAGGCACCGAGCAGGTGATGGGTTCGCCAGAGCCGGGTCAGTCCGCCGAAGGGACGGTCGAAGCCGGGGACACGCGCGCTCAGGATCGCCGCCAGCAGGAGCATCGACAGGCCGGCTACGCCGGTCAGTCGGCCGGCCGCATTGAGCGCCCCGGACGCCGAGTTCACGGCCGCTGCGTCCAGGTGGGCGAGGAAGATGAGCGAGGGCAGCAGGGCGACCAGCCAGACCAGGCGATGCGCGGCTCTAGCCGACATGCAGTCCCCTCCTGATGAACGCGAAACAGATGACGTCAACTATAACAGGCGGAAGGCTTTCGGGCGGCTCCCGGATGCAGTCGGCTTGCTTCGGCGCCGACCGCCGGTATACCTTTACGCTTCTTTTGTCGCGGGGAGTCCCACTTGTTGAGAACGACGATTCTTGTGGCATTGCTGCTGGTCCAGGCCATGGCCTGGGCTCAGGAGCCCGTGCTGCGCCAGCCCGTGCCGGGCGTCCATGCGGTGACCGGAGTCACGGTGGTCACGGCTCCCGGCGAAGTCATCGAGAACGGCGCCATCGTGGTGCGAGACGGCATCATCGAGTCGGTCGGCGCCGATATCGAGATTCCGGCCGATGCGCTCGTGCACGAATTCGATCCCGAAGAGGCCGAGGTCCGCATCTACCCGGGAATGATCGACGCCTACGTGCCGGTACCCTTCGTCTCGGACAGCGAAGAAGGACAGGGAGGCGAGGACGAAGAAGCGGTCACCCTTCGGCCGGGGCAGTACCCCCATCCCCTGGTAACGCCCGCCCGTCGCCTTTCTTCGGGCCACTGGCCGGCCGACAAGGTGGCCGGGCTTCGACGCGCCGGATTCACCACCGCGGTCATGGCGCCCGACAGCGGCCTGTTCCGCGGTTACAGTGCGCTGGTCAACCTGGGTGAGGGCGGACTGGCCGACAACCTTATCGAGCCGTCGATGTTCCAGCACGTGTCCCTGGGCGCGACGATCTCCGGGAGAGAGTTTCCCAATTCCCGCATGGGCACGATGGCCCTGGTGCGTCAGGTGATGCTCGATGCACGCTGGCAGGTCGAGGCGCGCACCGCCTGGTCGCGCAACCCCGCCCAGCCGCGCCCGACCTACCTCGAGGATATCGAGGCGCTCGAGCCGCTTGTGGAAGGCGACCGGATGATGGTCGTCGACGCTTCGGACATGCTCGACAGCCTGAGAGCCGCGCGCGTGTCGGCGGAGTTCGAGCTCCGGCCCTGGCTGGTCGGGCACGGGCGCGAGTACCAGCGCCTGGAGAGCCTGGCCGAAACGGGGCTCGGCCAGATTCTGCCGCTCGATTTTCCCGAAGCGCCCGACCTCGAGCAGAGCCGGCGTGACATCGGGTTGCCGGAGCTCAGGCACTGGCACGTCGCGCCGGAGAATCCGCTTCGCGTCATCGAAGCCG
Source organism: Gammaproteobacteria bacterium (assembly GCA_009908385.1). GTDB lineage: Bacteria > Pseudomonadota > Gammaproteobacteria > Xanthomonadales > Wenzhouxiangellaceae > Wenzhouxiangella. The sequence goes on along the minus strand of JAAAPE010000002.1, from coordinate 4,060 downwards.
GCCTGCCGGTGGTATTCACCAGTCATCCGCACGGCAACCCGGAGGCCATCTTCGCCAACCTGGCCCGAGCCATCGAACGCGGCCTGGATTCCGACGCGGCCCTGGCCGCGCTGACCACCGAACCGGCTCGGATGCTCGGCATCGACGACCGGGCGGGCCGACTGGCGCCGGGCTACATGGCCAACTTCCTGATCGTCGAGGATGAACTGTTCGTCGAATCGCCGGCCTTGCGCGAGGTCTGGATCGACGGCCGACAGCACATCCTGCGAGAACTCGAGCCACCCGAAGTCGAACCGGCCGGCAGTTGGGATCTGAGCCTGATCGTGACCGGCATGGGTAACATCGATGCCGTCCTCGAACTGCAGGGCGAGTCGCCGACGCTTTCGGGCAGCCTGGAAGTCATGGGCAGTTCGGTTCCGCTGGCCGAGGCGCGCGTCTCCGGGAGCCGCCTCGACGTGAGAATCGACGGATCACGCCTCGGCATGCCGGGCGCCATCACCTTCTACATGGACATCGAGGGCGAGCGCGGCAGGGGCAGCGGTTCGAGCCCGCAGGGAGAATTCGACGTGCGCGGCCAGCGCAGCTCGGGACCGGACGAAGCGGAGGGCACGGCATGAAGCGCAAGATTCTTCTTTTGGCCGGCGTCGCATTGCTGGCCGTTCTCCCACCCGCACAGGCCTACGATATCGAGGCCTGGAACAGCGACCAGCCGGAGCAGCCGGATTACGTGGTGATCCGTAACGCCACGGTGTGGACCGCCGATGAAGCGGGCATTCTCGAAGAAGCCGACATCCTGGTTCGCCGGGGCCGGATCGCCCGCGTCGGCCGCGACCTTCGCGCGCCCGGCAGCGCGATCGAGATCGACGCTTCGGGTCGTCACGTCACGCCGGGGCTGATCGACGCCCATTCCCACGCCGCGATCGTCGGGGGTGTCAACGAATCCTCGCTCATCAGCACGGCCATGGTGCGAATCGGCGACGTGATCGACGCCGACTCGATCAACATCTATCGCCAGATGGCGGGCGGACTCACCGCGATGCATCTCATGCATGGTTCGGCCAACGCCATCGGCGGGCAGAACATCATCGTCAAGCTGCGCTGGGGCGCCGACCCGCGCGAGATGATCGTGGATGGCCAGCCCGGGCTGATCAAGTTTGCCCTGGGCGAGAACCCCAAGCAGAGCAACTGGCAGCCTGAAACGCCCCGTTATCCCGACAGTCGGCAGGGCGTGAACCAGATCATCGACGAGAAGTTCCAGAAGGCCGAGCGCTACCGTCTCGAACATTCCCGTCGCGGCGGCCGCAACGACGTCCCGCCCCGGCGGGATCTCGAGATGGAAACCCTGCTGGACATCATCGACGGCGAGATCGACGTGCATTCGCACGGCTACCGCGCCGACGAATTCATCGCCCTGCTGCGAACCGCCGAACGCCACGGCTTCCGTATCACCGCACTGCATCACGTGCTGGAAGGCTACAAGGTGGCCGACGAGCTCGCCGAACACGGTGCCGGCGCCTCGACCTTCTCGGACTGGTACGGGTTCAAGTACGAAGCGCGCGATGCGATTCCCTACAACGCGGCACTGATGCACGAGCGCGGCGTTCTCACCAGCGTCAACTCCGATAATCCCGAGCTGGCCCGACGCATGAATATCGAGGCCGCCAAGGCCGTGCGCTACGGCGGGATGGACGAGCACGAGGCGCTCAAGCTGGTTACCGCCAATGCGGCCGCGCAGCTGGGACTGGCCGATCGCATCGGTCGCGTCGCGGAGGACCTGGATGCCGACCTGGTGATCTGGAACGGACACCCGCTGTCGGTCACCAGCCGCGTCGATCAAACCTGGATCGACGGGCGACTCTACTTCGACCGCGAGCGCGACCTGGAATCCCGGGAGGCCTGGGAGGCCGAGCGGCAGCAACTGATCGAGCTGGTCGAGAACGAGAACGCACCCGAGGAAGAGGCGGAGCCCGAAGCGACGCCGGAAGAAGAATCGCCCGAAGCCGAGGGCGAGGCGAGCGATCCCGAACCGGGGCTCGACGTGCTGAGACGAATGCTGGGAGGCGCCCGATGAACAACAGCCTTGCAACCCCCATCATCGGCCTGCTGTTCGCCGGCCTGTCCCTGTCGGCCGCCGCCGAACCGGTCGCCTATTTCGGCGCGACCATTCATCCGGTCAGCGGCGAACCCGTCGAGCAGGGCGTCATGGTCGTCCGGGACGGCCGGATCGAGGCGCTCGGCGCGGATGTGACCGTGCCCGAGGGCGCGCGCCGCGTGGACCTTTCCGGGCAACACCTGTATCCCGGGCTCATTCACGCGGGCACCGTGCTCGGGCTGACCGAGATCGGCAGCGTGGCGGGCACCGACGACACGACCGAGACCGGCCAGATCAACGCCGCGATCCGGGCGGAAATCGCCGTCAACCACGACTCGATGCTGTTCGGTCCGAACGCCACCAACGGCCTGTTGACCGCGCACGTCGTGCCGCGCGGCGGCCTGATCCGGGGCACGTCGGCGGTGATCAGCCTGGCGGGCTGGAACTGGGAGGAGATGACGCTGCGCGCGCCCGCGGCCATGCATATCGCGTTTCCGCGCGGCGCGGCCGACGACGACGAGAACGACGACCTGGTCCTGCTCGACCGCGTGCTCGATCAGGCCCGTGCCTGGTCGAAGGCGATGGGGGCCCATCGCGACGGCCGGGCGCCCCGGCCTGCGCCCAATGACCAGTTCTCGGCACTCGTGCCGCTGCTGGAAGGTCGCCAAAGCCTGTTCCTTCACGCGGCCCGCGAGGACGACATGAACGCCGCGCTCGACTGGGCCGCGCGCCAGGCGTTCGAGGATGTCGTGCTGGTCGGCGGCCCCGACCTGCAGTACGTCGCCGAGCGCCTGGCCGCGGAGGATGTCGACGCCGTCCTGACCGGTGTGCACGTGATGCCCGAGCGAGCCTGGGCGGCCTACGATTCGGCTTACGTCGCCGCCGGAAAGCTCGCCGAAGCGGGCGTTCGCTTCGCCATCACCGACGGCGGTTCGGCCTTCACCGCAGGCAATGCCCGGCACATTCCCTTCCAGGCCGGCATGGCCGTCGCCTTCGGGCTCGACGAGGCCGACGCGATTCGCAGCGTCACGCAGTGGCCGGCCGAAATCCTGGGCGTCGGCGATGAGTTGGGCACCCTCGAAGTTGGCAAGCGCGCCACCTTCTTCGCGACCGACGGCTCGCCGCTGGAAGCGACGACCACCGTACTCGCGGCCTGGATCGACGGCGAGCCCTACGATTTCACCCGCGATCGGCAGCGTCGCCTCTACGAGCGTTATCGCGGAAGACCCCGGTCGGCCGGGGCCGAGGAGTGATCGGATTCCCCGGGAGGGGTGCCTTCCCGGGGTTTCGGAGTCTTGTGTTTGGACGTGGTTCTGGCGGTTGGCGACACCGGTCGCAGTGGCGTCCTCGACACGTCAAAATCTGTTTCGCCCGGGCCCGCTTCGCGGGGTCTTGCGGTGGGTCGTTCAGGGCTTTATCCCTAGCCGGGGCTGGAACGCCGCGTGCGCTGGTGGTCTCGACAAGTCAAAGGCGGTTCCGGCCGGCCTGCTTCGCAGGCTCTTGCGCCGGGTAACTTTTTTCCTGCGCGAGGACCATCGAGAACCGGGTTGGGCCCCGGCGCCGCCTCGCCTTGCAGGCGACCGCGTCCGAAGCTCTGAGCCGCGGCCCAACCCGGTTCTCGATGGTTCAGTCACCAAAAAACGCGCTTAAAAGACGCCGTTGGGCGTCTCGGAAATCGCGCCGTGTGGGGGCTCCAGAACTCCGACTACGACGTTGTTCGAACCCGGCTGGATTCGCCGGGACTTCGGCCCAATCCGGAAGTGGCCCTGGTCAGGATGCTTGGCTTTCGGATGACACGACACCGCGCGCTTCGCGCGCGCAGTCGTCCCGGTGGGCCAAGCCCCTCAGCCGAGAGGTCGTGGCCCCGCCAACCGAAGCCGGGGTCATCGAGGTCGTGCCGTTCTCGTGCGGTTTACGCCCATAGCCGGCTAATACCACCCGAGAATCAGACCGGTTTCGAGCAGCGTC
>JAAAPE010000061.1 GCA_009908385.1 Gammaproteobacteria bacterium | reverse complement strand
GTCGAGGTGCCGGTTGCCGGCAAGGCCGGCGCGGGGCGCGAGTCCGCCCTGGAGGCCGAGCGCCTGATCGGCAAGCTGCCCGATCGCGCGCGCATCGTCGCCCTGGAAATCACCGCCCGCTCCTGGACGACCGAGAAACTGGCTTCCCGGCTGGAGCACTGGCAACTGGAAGGCGAACCGGTGTGGTTTCTCATCGGCGGCGCCAACGGCCTCGACCCGCAACTGCTCGATCGCGCCCAAGAGCGCTGGTCCCTGGGCCCGGCGACCCTGCCGCACATGCTGGTTCGGGTGATCGTGGCCGAGCAACTCTACCGCGCCCATTCGATCCTTTCCGGCCACCCATACCATCGCGCCTGAATGGGTTCTTCGCTGGGGCGGGCTTCGATGCCGCCTCGTTCGGGGAGGCTTCGCTTCAGTTCGACGCGGTGGCGAGGCCCTCAGCGAAGCCTCCCCGAACGAGACGGCCCCGTTCGACGATGAATTCTATGGAAGATGACCCGGCGGGCCCCGGTGATCGCCCAGACGCCCAGACGCCCAGACGCACAGATGTACAGACGCACAGACGCACCGACCCATGGACCACTCCAGAACCCGACAAGCCAACGCTGCTTCACTCATCCTCGCCTCCGCCTCCCCCCGTCGCCGCGAGCTGCTGGGCCTGTTCGGAGTCGATTTCGAGGTGGCCCCGGCGCATATCGACGAGTCCGTCCAAGGCGGCGAATCGCCCGAGCGCTACGTCGTTCGGGTGGCGCGTGACAAGGCGCTGGCGATCCATGCCCGCTTGGACGGCCGCTTCGTGCTCGGCTCCGATACCGCCGTGGTCGTCGACGACGAATGTCTCGGCAAGCCCGCCGACGATGATGAGGCGAAGGACATGCTCCGGCGCCTGTCGGGCCGCGAGCATCGCGTTCTCTCGGCCGTTGCCCTGATCGCCCCCGACGGCGCGAGCCGGGAACGCCTGAGCGTGACCCGGGTCGAGTTCGCCGAGTTGCCGCTCGAGTGGATCCGGCGCTACATCGCCTCCGGCGAACCGCACGACAAGGCCGGCGCGTACGGGATCCAGGGCGCTGCCGGGATCTGGGTAAGGTCTCTGAACGGCAGCTACAGCGGCGTCGTGGGCCTGCCGCTTTTCGAAACCGGCGAGCTCCTCCGCGCGGCCGGGCTCGGGCGCTGAGGACGCGGCCTGGCGGCGGCGAGTGCTATTCTTTCCGATTACCGGTTTCCTTGAGCGAATCCAGCGACCGTGAGCGATGAAATCCTGATCAACGTCTCGCCGACCGAGCGGCGCGTGGCGGTCGTCGAAAGCGGCCTGCTGCAGGAGCTCTACCTCGAGCGCATCGGCGAGTCCAGCTACGTGGGCAATATCTATGTGGGCCGCGTCGAGCGGGTCCTGCCGGGCATGCAGGCGGCCTTCGTCAATGTCGGGCTCGAACGCACCGCGTTCCTGCACGCTGCCGATATCGTGCCGCGCCAGCCGGAGCTCGACGACAATGGCGAGTCGCGGCCCGTCCCGTCGATCATCGAGCTGGTCGGGCAGGGGCAGAAACTGCTGGTGCAGGTCGTCAAGGATCCGCTTGGAACCAAGGGCGCGCGCCTGACCACGCAGCTGAGCATCCCGTCGCGCTACCTGGTGTTGCTGCCCGGCGTCGACAGCCTGGGTGTATCGGTGCGCATCGAGGCCGAGGCCGAGCGTGAACGCCTGCGCGGCGAGCTGCGCGATCTGATCGGCGAGGACACCGGGCACGGTTTCATCATCCGGACCAACGCGGAGGGTGTCGAGGCCGAGGCGCTGGCGCGGGACCTGAAATACCTGCGCCGGCTCTGGCCCCGCATCGAAGCCGATGCCGATCAAACGCCTGCCGGAGAGCTCGTCTACGAGGATCTCTCGTTGCCGTACCGGTCGCTCCGGGACCTGATGCACGCCCAGATCGAGAAGGTGCGCATCGACGACCGCGAGACCTTCCAGCGCGCGCTGCGCTTCGCCGGCGAGTTCTTCCCGGAGTGGGCCGACCGCATCGAGTTCTACGACGGCGACGGTCCGCTGTTCGACCTCTACGGCGTGGAAACCGAAATCGAACGCGCGCTGGAGCGCAACACGCCGCTGAAGTCGGGCGGCCACCTGACCATCGACCAGACCGAGGCGATGACCACGGTCGACGTCAACACCGGCTCCTACCTGGGCTACCGCAATCTCGAAGAGACCATCTACAAGACCAATCTCGAGGCGGCCCAGGCGATTGCGCGCCAGCTGCGCCTGCGCAACCTCGGCGGCATCATCATCATCGATTTCATCGACATGACCGATGACGACCACAAGCGCCAGGTGCTGCGGACGCTGCAGCGGGCGCTCGCGCGTGACCATGCGCGCACGACCGTCTCGGAGATCTCTCCCCTCGGCCTCGTGGAGATGACCCGCAAGCGAACCACCGAGAGCCTGGAGCACCGGTTGTGCGAGCCCTGTGCGGCGTGTGACGGACGCGGGCGGGTCAAGAGCGTCGACACCGTCTGCTCGGAGATCTTCCGCGAGATCGTGCGCGCGGTCCGGCAGTTCGAGACCGGGCAGATGCGGGTCATGGCCAGTCCGGCGGTCGTCGATCGGATGCTCGACGAGCACCATCGCCCGATCGCCGAGCTGACCGAACAGCTCGGCACCAGCATCCACTTTCAGCCCGAGGAACAGTACGGCCAGGAACAGTTCGACGTGGTCCTGCTTTGAGTCAACGCGGTTCGAACAAGCCCGCTCGACGGCTGGGCACGCTGCTGCGCCGGCTGCGCCAGTGGCTGGCGGCGATTGCCGCGGTCGCGATCATCGCCACGGCGGTGGTCGTCGGCGTCGGTCGCATGCTGATTCCCTACGCTGACGAACTCAGGCCCTGGCTCGAAAGCCAGCTGTCCGAACGCCTCGGCCAGCCGGTCTCGATCGAGCGCGTGGAAGCCCGATGGCCGCGACTGACACCCCAGGTCACCCTGCAGGGCCTGCGCGCCGGCGATGAGCGCCAGCCGCTGATCGAGGCCGCGCGTGCGCGGCTCGAACTGCATCTGCCCGACCTGCTTCGCGCCGAGCGGAATCCCTTCCGCCTGGTGGTGCTCGGACTCGACCTGGTCCTGGCCGAGAACGAGAGCGGCCAGTGGGGCTTGCGCATGCAGGGAGACGGCCAGCCGGCGGGCGGCGGGCAGGGCCTGGCCGGAGACCTCCTGGTGCGCGACGCCCGGCTCCGGGTCCGACCTCGGGCTGGTCCGCCCCTGGACGTGATCATCGAAGAGGGAGAGATCCGACGCCTGGGTGACCGGACCGGACTGGTGGCCCGCGCCCACCTGGCGGCCGCGCCGCGGGCCGCCCTCGACCTCGCGCTGGCCGGCCGTCAGGTCGACGGACGCCTGCAGGCCCTGACCGGCCGGGTGAGCCTGGACCGCTTGAGGCTGGCGGCGATCGAGCTCGACGACTTCCTGCCCGGCTTCCTGACGGTTCCCCCGGACCGGTTGGGGGCGAGCCTGCGTTTCGACTGGCGGGCCGGCCGCGGCGGGGTGGCGGATCTCGAACTCGAGCTGAGCGGCGAAGGCGACTTCGAGGCCTCGGCCCGCCTTCGGATCGAGCGCCGCGCGCGTCGCATCGACGCCGAGCTCGAGACGCTCACCGTGCGCGGGCAACCGATCGCGGAAGGCATCGTCCTGGCCCACCGGGACGAACGCTGGGCAGCCTCGGTGCCCGCTCTCGATCTGCCGGGCGTGCATGCCCTGCTGGGTCGCTGGCTGGGCGATTGGGAACACTGGCCGACCTCGGTGGCCGGCCGGATCGACGGACTCGAGCTGCTCTATCGCCACCCGGGTTCCCTGCACCGCCTGGAGGGCGCCATCACCGGCCTGGCCTTCGACCTGCCCGGCGACCGGGCGGGCCTGTCGGGCCTGGACCTGGACCTCGGGCTGGCCGGCGACCGCGCCGCGCTGTCGTTGTCGGGCAGCCCGGTGCTCGATTGGCCGGCCAAGATGCGCCAGCCGGTCCCGATCGAGACGATCTCGGGCCGCCTGGTGGTCTCGCCGCGCGCCGTGCAGATCGATGGCGTCGTCGGACGTCGTCCCGAGGCCAGCGCGCGGGCCGACGGCTGGGTCTGGCTCGGCGGGGGGCGGCCTTTCATGGACTTCATCGTCACCTCCGATCGGGTCGGGCCGGTCGATCCGCGGCCGTGGCTGCCGGCCGGGCAGATTCCGCCGAAGGCCCTGACCTGGCTCGACCGCGCTCTGCTCGGTGTGACGTCCGCCAGCGGGGGGCTCAACTACCATTTCCGCCTGGGGCACAAGTTCCGCACCTGGAGCCCCGGGGACTTCCAGGCCTGGGTCGACTTCCGGGGCGCCGACCTGGATTACTGGGAAGACTGGCCCGTGGCCCGCGATCTGGGCGGCCGGATCGATTTCGCCGGTCGCAGCATGGTGGCCAGCGTCGACGCCGGACGGCTCGGAACGGTGCCGCTGACGGCCGAGCGAATCGCCATCGACGACCTGACCGCGCCGGCCGTCGAGATCGAATTGGCCGCCGAATCGGTCGAGTCCGCGGCGGTCAGGGACGTCGTCGGCGCCTTCCCCATCGAGGGCTGGTCGCGCTTCGTGGAACCGGTGGCGGCGTCCGGCACGCTGTCGCTCGAAACCGATCTCTTCCTGCCGGTGCGCTCGATGAGCGACTGGCGGCTGCAGGGTCGCGTGACGCTGGACGGCACGACACTGGCGCTGCCGGCCGCTGCGCTGCGCTTTCCCGAGCTGAAGGGCCCGCTCGCGTTCGACCGGGAAGGCATCGACCCGACGCGGCTGACGATCGGCGCTGAAGGACAAGCCGCGGTCGAGGTGGCGGCCGGTTTCACGCGCCCGAACTGGCTCGAAGCGAGCGGCCGCCTGCTGGTGTCGCGCCTGCTGTCCGGGCAGGCGCCCTGGTCCGAGCTGGCCGGACGCATCGGCGGCGAGAGCGAGTGGCGGGTTCGCCTGGACGGCCATCCCGCCGGCGGCTGGCAGCTCGATGCACGCTCCGACCTGGCGGGCCTGTCGCTGCAGCTGCCGGTGCCGCTGACCAAGCCCGCCGAGTCCGTCATGCCGCTGCAGCTGAGCCTGCGCGGCCACGAAGCGGGCCTGACCGTCAGCGGCCGCCTCGGCGAGCTGCTCGACCTGACCGCCGAGGACGCCTCGGGTCGATGGCGCCTGGCGGCCGGTCTCGGCCGCGCCGCGCCAGCCCTGCCGTCGACCGCCGGCTTCGAGATCGCCGGCGCCATCGATCGCCTCGACCTGGCGGCGTGGATCGACCTCCTTTCGGCGCTGTCGCCGGCGCGGGCGGATGCGGGCGGCACCGGCGGCGGGCGCCTCCGCCTGCAGCTGGGCCGGCTCGACTACGGCGCGGTCAGCCTGCTCGACGTCGAGCTCGACGGCCGGCGCGACGCGCAGGAGTGGCGGCTGAACCTGGCCGGTGACAACGCGAGCGGCGAGGTGAGCGTGCCCCGGCCAATCGACTCCGGGCGGGTGGTCGCGGTGGACATGGCGCGTCTGCACCTCGCCCGTCCGGAAGGCGAGTCCCTCGCCGAGGACCTGTCGCAGGCGCCGGTGCCCGGTCAGACGAGTACCCGCGTGCCGACCGAGTTCCCGCCGATTCACCTGCTGGTCGAGTCGTTCCGCTACGGGGAGTTGCCCATGGGGCGGGTGCGCGTCGAAAGCCACGCGCGCCCCGACGGCATCGAGATCGAGCGCATCGAGGTCGACGGGCCGCATCTGGAACTCGGGGGCCATGGCCGCTGGATCGTCGGCGCGGACGGTCCGGTGACCGAGTTCGAGGGCCGCCTGATCAGCAGCGACCTGCCGGCGCTGCTCGACGCGATGGGGCACGCCTCGCAGTTCCGCGCCGCCCGCGCCCAGGTCGATCTGAACGGGCGCTGGACCGGCGCACCGTTCGACTTCGCGCTCGCCCGCCTCAGCGGCCGGATGCAGCTGGTCATGGTCGACGGCAACATCCCGGAAGCCCAGCCGGGCGCGGGCCGGCTGCTCGGCCTGATCAGCCTCAGCGCCATGCCGCGCCGCCTGATGCTCGACTTCCGCGACGTGTTCGGCCAGGGCCTGAAGTTCGATCGCATCGAGGGGGCGTTCGAGCTCGCCGGGGGCGTCGCGCGCACCGACGGTCTCAAGCTCGAATCGCCGGCGGCCGACATCCGCGTGAGCGGCCTGACCGACCTGGGCGGGCAGACCTACGACCAGACCGTGGTCGTCGAACCCGGGGTCGGCGGAACCCTGCCCGTGCTCGGCGGCCTGGCGGGCGGGCCGGCCGGCGCCGCGGCCGGTCTCATCCTGCGCAGCCTGCTCGAGCGACCGCTGCAGGGAATCGCCGAGGCGCGCTACCGGGTCACCGGCCCCTGGGGCGACCCCGAAGTGGAGCTGGTCGGCGCGCGCGCGGCCGAACCCGACTACCGGCTGGATGCCGGCGAGGAGAACGGGGACGCCGGCGAAGGCGAGCCCGGGGCCGCCGAAGAAAACGACGCTTCACAGCCGCCCCCCGATTGAAACCACCACCGACCGACCGGATATCTGACCCGATATGTATGCACAAGTACTCGACAGCCTGCTGGCCCCGGCCGGCGTAGGCGAAAAGGAACTGGAGCTGGCGCTCGGCCGGCTCGTGTCTTCGCAGATCGATTTCGGCGAGCTGTACTTCCAGCGCCGCGTGTCCGAGGGCTGGATGCTCGAGGACGGCGCGGTCAAGAGCGGCAGCTTCGATTCGGACCAGGGCGTGGGCGTTCGCGCCGTGGCCGGCGCCGGAACGGGTTTCGCCTACGCGGATTCGATGGCCCTGCCGGCCCTGATGGATGCCGCCGGCAGCGCCCGCGCCATCGCCCGCGCGGGCGGCAACGGCATGGTTCGCGTCGGCCAGCCGCGCACGGCACCGACGCGCTACGGCTCGCACGATCCGGTCGGCGGCGGCGAGTCGTCCGAACGCGTCGAGCTGCTGCGCACCATCGACGCCTACGTGCGTTCGCTCGACTCGCGCATCAGCCAGGTCAGCGTCAATCTCTCCGCCAGCCATGAATCGATCCTGGTGGCGGCGACCGACGGCGTGCTCGCCGGCGACGTCCGGCCGCTGGTCCGGCTCGACATCCGCGTGCTGATGGAAGAAGACGGTCGTCGCGAGCAGGGCTTTTCGGGCGGCGGCGGCCGCTGGGGTCTGTCGTCGGTGAGCGACGCCGATTTCTGGCAGGAGCATGCCCGCGAGGCGGTTCGCATCGCCGCGGTCAACCTGGGCGCCGAGCCGGCCCCCGCCGGCTACATGACGGTCGTCCTGGGGTCGGGCTGGCCCGGCGTCCTGCTGCACGAGGCGGTCGGCCATGGGCTCGAGGGCGACTTCAACCGCAAGGGCATTTCGGCGTTCGCCGATCGCATGGGCGAGATGGTCGCCACCGAGGCGTGCACCGTGGTCGACGACGGCACGCTCGACGATCGGCGCGGTTCGCTGAGCATCGACGACGAGGGCACGCCCTCGGCCTACAATACGCTGATCGAGAACGGCCGCCTGGTCGGTTACATGCAGGACCGGCTCAATGCCCGCCTGATGGGCGGCAGGCCGACCGGTAACGGCCGCCGCGAGTCCTTCGCCCACCTCCCCATGCCGCGCATGACCAATACCTACATGCTGCCGGGCGAGCACGATCCCGGCGAAATTCTCGCCTCCGTCGACGACGGCATCTACGCCGTCGGATTCAACGGCGGCCAGGTCGACATCACGTCCGGCAAGTTCGTCTTCGCCGCCTCCGAGGCCTACCGGGTCAAGAACGGGAAGGTCGGGGCGCCGATCAAGGGCGCCACCCTGATCGGCAACGGGCCGGACGTGCTCACCCGGGTGGGCATGGTCGGCAACGACCTGGCCCTCGATTCGGGCGTGGGCATCTGCGGCAAGGAAGGACAGAGCGTCCCGGTCGGCGTGGGCCAGCCCACGCTGCGGATCGACGGCCTGACCGTCGGGGGGACGGGATGAGCCGCGGGCAGTCGATCGACACCGACAATACCGCGCTGCTCCACGACCCCGACCGCGAAACCGAGCTGCTCGTGGGCATCGCGCAGCGCGTGCTCGAGCGGGCGAAGGCCGGCGGGGCCGACGAGGCCGAAGTGTCGCTGGGCTCGAGCCTCGGACGCGAAGCGACCGTGAGGCTGGCCGAAATTGAAACGCTCGAGGAAGCGCGCGACCGCAGCGTCCAGGTGACCGTCTACATCCGCCAGTGCACGGGCAGCGCCAGCACCGGCGACCTCAGGCCGCAGGCGATCGACGAGACGGTCGAGCGCGCCCTGGCGATCGCGCGCAACACCCAGCCCGACCGGGCCGCCGGACTGGCCGACGCGGCATCGATGGCGACCGAGTTCCCGGACCTGGATCTGTGGCATCCGGAGGACATCGCGCTCGACGACCTCGTCGCCCGCGCCCTGGACATCGAGCAGGCCGGACGCGACGCCGACAGCCGCATCGCCAATTCCGAGGGCGCGAGCGTGACGACCGAGGCGAACCTCGCCGTCTACGCGAACAGCCACGGCTTTGTCGGCCGCATGCGCGGCACGGCCTATTCGCAGAGCTGCGTGCTGATCGCGCGCGACGAGAACGGCATGCAGCGCGACTACGATTTCGACATGCAGCGCCGCTTCGCCGACCTGGCCAGCGCGGAAAGCACGGGACGGGAAGCGGCCCGGCGCACGGTCCGCCGGCTCGGTGCGAAGCGCATCCGGACCGGACGCATGCCGGTGCTGTTCGCGCCCGAGGTCGCACGCGGCCTGATCGGCCACCTGGTTGGCGCGGTGTCGGGCGGCAACCTCTACCGGCGCAGCAGCTTCCTGCTCGATGCCGCCGGCGAACGCGTGTTGCCGGACTGGGCCTCCCTGGTGGAGCGCCCCCACCTGCCGCGCGGCGCGCGCTCGGCGGCCTTCGACGCCGACGGCATGGCGACGCGGGAATCACCGCTGGTCGATTCCGGCGTCCTGTCGCGCTACGTGCTCAGCAGCTATTCCGCCCGCCGTCTGGGCCTGGCGCCGACGGCCAATGCCGGCGGCGTCCACAATCTGGAGCTATCGGGCGCGACGCACAGCTTCGAGGAGCTGCTCGCGGCGATGGGCGAGGGGCTGGTGGTGACCGAACTGATGGGGCAGGGCGTGAACCTGGTCACCGGCGACTACTCGCGCGGGGCGGCCGGGTTCCGGGTCGAGGACGGCCGCCTGGGCGCCCCGGTCGAGGAGATCACGATCGCCGGCAACCTGCGCGAGATGTACCTCGGCCTGGTCGCGGCGGGCACCGACGTGGATGTCCGCCACAATATCCGGACCGGCTCCCTGCTGGTCGGCGAGATGACCGTCGCCGGGCAGGAGGAGTGAGGGGTCGGCGTGTCCGTGCGTCGGTGGGCAGGACGTCAGTACGTCTGTGGTCAGTGCGTCAGTAGTCAGTGCGTCCGTGCGTCCGTGCGTCCGTGCGTCCGTGCGTCGGAGGTGCCGACCACTGACGCACAGACTACCGACGCACAGACGCACTGACCCGCCGTGCGATTACTCGTCGTCCTGCCGAATCCCTTCGATGGACAGGATGATCTCGACTTCCTCGGCCGCCGGGCCCAGGTCGTAGTCGATGCCGAAGGCCTCGAGCGTCAGCTCGGTGCGGCCCTGGAAGCCGCGGCGAAAGCCGCCCCAGGGGTCTTCGCCGGCGCCGATCTGGGTCACCGGAATCTCGATCTCGTGGGTGACGCCGCGAAGCGTGAATTCGCCTTCCAGGCGATAACTGTCCTCGCCGACGGGCTCGAATGCGGTCGACACGAAGGTCGCCTCGGGATATTCCTCGGTGTGGAGGAAATCCTCGCCCCGCAGGTGATTGTCGCGGCGCTCGTGGTTGGTATCCACGCTCGCCGTCTGGATGGTGGCCTGCACGGCCGAGTTGGCCGGGTTTTCCGGGTCGAAGGTGAATTCACCCTCGAAATCGTTGAACCGCCCGTACAGCCACGAAAAGCCGAGATGGGAAATCTTGAACTGCACGAAGGCGTGCATGCCCTCGGTGTCGATGACGTAGCGCTCGGACGCCTGCAGCGGGGCCGCCAGCGCCAGGGCGAAAAGAGCCGTGATGAGACGCGTCTTCATGATGGAACTCCTTGCTGTGGATTCGGGTGGCAAAGACAATAGAGCATTGGAAGTGAATGTTCTATCGGCATTGACCCGTGCCGCGAGGGAAAATTCAGTTTGCGTTCATGGCCGGCCGAATAGTCTTGATCCCATGAAGACGCTCGCCGCCCTTCTGCTGCTGTGCCTGCTTGCCCCGGGTGCCGCGCTCGCTGCCAACGAAGGCTTCTGGTGCGGCCAGCGCATCGTCCAGGTGGGCGACCCCGTCTGGCAGGTGGCGCGGCGTTGCCCGGAGCCATTCTGGCGCGAGACGCGCGAGCGACCCACCGTCGTCGACCGACACGGTCACGTCCTGGGGCTGGCCCGCGTCGAGATCTGGACGCTCAATTTCGGGCGCAACCGCTTCATGCGACAGCTCGAGTTCGTCGACGGCCGCCTCTCTCGAGTACGCGAGCTCGGCTACGGCGTGAGCTACGAGCCCGGCAGCCGGCGCTGCGATCCACTCGATCTGGGCCAGGCCGGCGAGACCACCGCCGAAATCTTCGCGCGCTGCGGCCCGCCCGACTTCAGCTACGAGCTTTCCGAGCCGATGGGCTACGCTCCGGGCTGGCACCGATCGTCCTCGGCGTTCGCCGAGCGCCTGGTGTGGACTTACGAATTCGACGGTCGCCAGCGCCCCCGCGAGCTCCTGTTCGTCGACGGCCGCCTTCGCCGGATCGACCTGCCCTGAGCGACCCGGCCGTTCTTCTGCCGGTCGCCGGTGGCTTGACGAACGTCTTTATCCGGCGAGCCCCAAGGAACCTCTGAACAACTCTGCGCCTTCGCGCCCGCGCAGAGTTGTTCAGAGGTTCCCTGAGACAGTAAAATCTGCGTCCTTCATCGAACCCCCCCATGGTGGATACATGCGCACGAAGCTGATCGCCGGCAACTGGAAAATGCACGGCAGCAAGCCCGAGGTTCGCAGCCTCATCGGCGGCATCCTCGCCCGTCTCGATGCCAACCGGTCCGCCGAAGTGATGGTGCTGCCGCCGTTCCCCTACCTGCCGCTGGTCGATTCCCTCACCGACGCCACGCCGGTCATGCTGGGCGCACAGGATCTCAGTGTCCACCCAAGCGGTGCCTATACCGGCGAGGTGTCGGGCGGAATGCTGGCCGACTGGAACTGCTCGCACGTCCTGGTGGGGCACTCCGAGCGCCGGGCGCTGCACCGCGAGGACAGCGAACAGGTGGCGCGCAAGTTCGTCGCTGCCCAGGACGCCGGTCTGCAGCCCATTCTGTGCGTCGGCGAAACCCTTGAAGAGCGCGAGGCCGGGCGCACGCGCGAAGTGGTCGGCGCGCAGCTCTCGGCGGCGATCGAAGCGGCCGGCATTCAGGCGTTCTCGCGTGCCGTCTTGGCCTACGAGCCGGTCTGGGCGATCGGTACCGGCCGGACTGCCACGCCCGACCAGGCGCAGGAAGTTCACGCCGCAATCAGGGCGCAGATGGCCGAAGAGGATGCTACAATAGCCGGCCGAGTCAGGATCCTGTATGGCGGCAGCGTCAAACCCGACAATGCCGCTGATCTGTTTGCCTGCGAGGATATCGATGGCGGTCTGATCGGCGGTGCGTCGCTGCAGGCCGAATCGTTCATGGCGATTTATCAGGCGGCCTGAGTCCAACGGTTTTTTTGACGAGAATTTTTGATGTATACGGTTCTGATCGTTTTTCATGTCCTCCTGGCCGTGGCCCTGGTTGCCGTCGTACTGGTCCAGCGCGGGCCGGGCGCCACCATGGGCGCCGCTTTCGGTTCGGGAGCTTCCGGCACGGTTTTCGGTTCGCGCGGCTCGGCGGGGTTCCTGACCAAGCTTACGAGCTGGCTCGGTGTGGCCTTTTTCACCATCAGCCTGACCATGGCCGTTATGGTGGCCCGCTCGGGTAATGTCGGTCCGGCGAGCGACGACCTCGGCGTGGCCGATCAGCTCGGTCAGCCGGCGGCCGGGCAGCAGGCCGACAACGACTCAGCTGGCAGCGAAGCAGCTTCCGAAGCCGCACAGGCGGGCGAAGACGAGTTTCTCGAAGTTCCGGTCGAAGAGGAGACGGCCGACGGGGAGGAAGGTACGCAGGAGCCGCCGCGCGTTGACTGATGTCGGCGCCGACTGGTCCTCATCGTTGACAATGCCGAAGTGGTGGAATTGGTAGACACGCTGTCTTGAGGGGGCAGTGGCCTAACGGTCGTGCCGGTTCGAGTCCGGCCTTCGGCACCATCTTGCAAGACCCGCGCTTCCACCGGCGCGCGGTCACTTGCGGCGACACTTGCGGCGACAATCGCTGCGGCGGATCGCCGCGACAATCGACGCACTACTGGCAGGTAGACGGATGCTCGCTGACTACTTTTCGATTCTGTTGTTCCTGGCTATGGCCTTCGGAATGGGCGTGGTCCTGCTGCTGGCCGGCGGCATTCTCGGCCCGCGCCGGCCGAACGACGAGAAGCTCTCGCCCTACGAATGCGGCTTTGAGGCCTTCGAGGATTCGCGCATGAAGTTCGACGTGCGCTTCTACCTGGTGGCCATCCTGTTCATCATCTTCGACCTGGAAATCGCCTTTCTCTTCCCCTGGGCCGTCGCCCTGGACACCGTCGGCGTGACCGGGCTGGTGGCGATGGGCGTGTTCCTGCTGATCCTTGTGATCGGCTTCATCTACGAGTGGAAAAAGGGAGCGCTGGAATGGGAATAAGCAACATCATGCACAACCCGGTTCCCGAGAGCCCGGTTGATGACATCCTGCGCCCCGGCGGCGAGAACCCGCTGCTCAAGAAGGGTTTCGTGACCACCAGCGCCGACGCCCTCATCAACTGGGCGCGGACCGGTTCGATGTGGCCGGTTACCTTCGGGCTGGCCTGCTGCGCCGTCGAAATGATGCATTCGGCCGCTTCGCGCTACGACCTCGACCGCTTTGGCATGATCTTCCGGCCGAGTCCTCGCCAGTCGGACGTGATGATCGTCGCCGGCACCCTGGTCAACAAGATGGCCCCGGCGCTGCGCAAGGTCTACGACCAGATGCCCGATCCCAAGTGGGTGATTTCCATGGGCTCTTGTTCCAACGGCGGCGGTTACTACCACTACTCCTATGCCGTCACGCGCGGCTGCGATCGAATCGTGCCGGTCGACATCTACGTGCCGGGCTGCCCGCCGACGGCCGAAGCCCTCGTCTACGGCGTGCTCCAGCTCTACAAGAAGATCCGGCGCACCAACACCATTGCCCGATCATGACCCAGTTTTCGACCCGCAATCAGGCGCTGGCACAGTCGCTAGTCGACAAGCTCGGCGAACGCATCGACTCGATGATCGAGCACCGCGGCCAGCTCACCGTCGAGATTCCGCGAGATCACTGGCTGGATGCGGCCTTCATGCTGCGCGACGAGCCGGAACTGGCCTTCGAGCAGCTGCTCGACCTGTGCGGAATCGACTACCTGGGCTACGGCGACGACGAATGGGAGACGGCCGAAGCGACCGGTCAGGGCTACTCGCGCGCTGCCGATGAGCTCGGTCCCGGACGGTTCTCCTGGGAAGAGCGCCCCGAGGCCGGCGAGATCCAGAACCGTTTCGCCGCGGTGGTGCAGCTGCTTTCGCTCAAGCACAACCGGCGCCTGAGCCTTCGTTGCTACGCCCCGGACAACGAGTTTCCGGTGTTGCCTTCGCTCATCGAGGTCTGGAACTCCGTCAACTGGTACGAGCGCGAGGCCTTCGACCTGTTCGGAATCGTCTTCGACGGCCACCCGGACCTGCGGCGCCTGTTGACCGACTACGGCTTCATCGGCCACCCCTTCCGCAAGGATTTCCCCCTGATCGGCAACGTGACCGTCCGCTACGACGAGGACAAGGGGCGGGTGGTCTACGAGCCGGTCGAGATCGAGCCGCGCGTGACCGTGGCACGCGTCGTGCGCCGCGACAGCCGATACATCGACAAGAAGCTCGAAGGAACAGGAAGCGGCGCATGAGCGAGATTCGCAACTTCACGATGAATTTCGGCCCGCAGCATCCGGCTGCGCACGGCGTGCTGCGGCTGATTCTCGAGCTCGACGGCGAGACCGTCGTTCGTGCCGACCCGCACGTCGGCCTTCTGCACCGTGCCACCGAGAAGCTGGCCGAGTCCAAGCCGTACAACCATTCGATCGGCTACATGGATCGGCTCGACTACGTCTCGATGATGTGCAACGAACACGCCTACGTGCGCGCCATCGAGAACCTCCTCGAGGTGAGTCCTCCGGAGCGAGCGCAGTGGATCCGCACGATGTTCGACGAAGTCACGCGCATCCTCAATCATCTGATGTGGATCGGGTCGAACGCGCTCGATCTCGGCGCGATGGCGGTGTTCCTCTATGCCTTCCGCGAGCGCGAAAACCTGATGGACGTCTACGAGGCGGTCTCGGGCACGCGCATGCATGCCACGTACTATCGCCCCGGCGGCGTCTACCGCGACCTGCCCGACGAGATGCCCAAGGTGGCCGAGACGCGCTGGCGTAAGGGTAAGGAGCTCGAGCGCATCAACGCGTGGCGGCAGGGTTCGATGCTCGACTTCATCGAGGCCTTTACCGACGACTTCTTCCACCGCGTCGATGACTACGAAACGTTGCTGACCGACAACCGAATCTGGAAGCAGCGCACGGTCGGCATCGGCGCGGTCAGCCCGGAGCGGGCGCTTCAGCTCGGTTTCACCGGCCCGATGCTGCGCGGTAGCGGTGTCGAGTGGGACCTGCGCAAGAAGCAGCCCTACGCCAAGTACCGCGAAGTCGATTTCGACATCCCGGTGGGCACCAACGGCGATTGCTACGACCGCTACCTGGTGCGCGTCGAGGAAATGCGCCAGTCCGCGCGCATCATCAAGCAGTGTATCGCCTGGCTGCGGGAAAACCCCGGCCCCGTGATCGTGCGCGACTTCAAGGTCGCGCCGCCCACGCGCGAAGAGATGAAGGACGACATGGAAGCGTTGATCCATCACTTCAAGCTGTTCACCGAAGGCTATTGCGTGCCCGAGGGCGAAACCTACGTGTCGGTCGAAGCCCCCAAGGGTGAATTCGGCTGCTACCTGGTTTCCGACGGCGCCAACAAGCCGTTTCGCGTGCACCTGCGCGCACCGGGTTATGCGCATCTCGCTTCAATGCACGAGATGGCCAAGGGCCATATGCTGGCCGATATCGCCGCGCTCATTGCAACCCAGGACATCGTCTTCGGGGAGATTGACAGATGACCGATCAAGCTACCACCAGTGCGGTCGCCGGCAAGGCCGAGCTGCTCAATGAAGAGACCCGCCGCGAGATCGACCATTGGCGCGCCAAGTTCCCCGAAGGCATCGAGGGCCGGCGCTCGGCCATCATCCAGGCGCTGGTCGCCGCCCAGCACCAGAACGGCGGCTGGGTCGGCGTCGACCTGATGGACGGCGTGGCCGATTGCCTCGAAGTGCCGCCGGTCTGGGTCTACGAAGTGGCGACCTTCTATTCGATGATCGAGACCGAGCCGGTCGGTCGTCACTCGATTTCGATCTGCACCAACATCTCATGCATGCTATGCGGTTCCGACAAGATCTTGGAACACGTGGAGAAGAAGCTGGGCACGCGAATCGGCGAAACCACGCCGGACGGCCGCATCTTCCTCAAGCGCGAGGAAGAGTGCCTGGCAGCCTGCGTGCGTGCGCCGATGATGATCGTCGACGGCCACTACCACGAGAACCTCACGCCCGAGAAGGTCGACGAGATCCTCGACGGTCTGGAGTGATTGACGATGGCTGAACACAACATATGCTTTACGCATCTCGACGAGGACAACTGCTGGACGCTCGAGGCTTATCGCAAGCACGGCGGCTGGCAGGCCTGGGAGAAGATCCTCAAGGACAAGACGCCCCAGGAAGAGATCATCGAGACGGTGAAGAAATCGTCCCTGCGCGGGCGCGGCGGCGCCGGTTTCCCGACCGGGTTGAAATGGTCGTTCATGCCGCGATCAGCGCCCGGACAGAAATACCTGGTATGCAATTCCGACGAATCCGAGCCGGGTACCTGCCACGACCGCGACATACTGCGCTACAACCCGCACGCGCTGCTCGAGGGCATGGCGATCGCCGCCTACTCGATGGGCGCGACCGTGGCCTACAACTACCTGCGAGGCGAGTTCCACCACGAGCCCTTCGAGCGCGTCGAGGCGGCGCTCAAGGAAGCCTACGAGGCCGGCTACCTGGGCAAGAATGTCCAGGGCTCGGGCATCGACATCGACATCCACAACCTGCTCGGCGCCGGCGCCTACATCTGCGGCGAGGAAACCGCGCTGATGGAATCGGTAGAGGGCAAGAAGGGCCAGCCGCGCTTCAAGCCGCCGTTCCCAGCCAATTTTGGCGTCTACGGCCGGCCGACCACCATCAACAACACCGAGACGCTCGCCTCGGTACCGGCGATCATGCGCAACGGCGGCGAGTGGTTCCTCGATCTGGGCAAGCCCAACAACGGCGGCCCGAAGATCTTCTCGGTCTCCGGCCACGTCAACCGGCCGGGCAACTACGAGGTGCCGCTGGGTACGCCGTTTTCCGAGCTGCTCGAGATGGCCGGCGGCATGCGAAACGGCCACGAGATCAAGGGCGTGATCCCGGGCGGGTCGTCCATGCCGGTGCTGCCCGGCGACGTGATGATGGACCTGACCATGGACTACGACGCCATCCAGAAGGCCGGTTCGGGCCTGGGCTCGGGCGCGGTGATCGTCATGGACGAGACCACCGACATGGTCGCCGCCTGCACCCGGATCGCGCGCTTCTACTACGCCGAATCCTGCGGCCAGTGCACGCCCTGCCGCGAAGGCACCGGCTGGATGTACCGCATGCTCAAGCGGCTGATGGCCGGCCAGGGAAAGATGGAAGACATCGACACCCTGGCGTCGGTGACCACGCAGATCGAGGGCCACACCATCTGCGCCTTCGGCGAAGCCGCGGCCTGGCCCGTGCAGGGCTTCCTCAAGCACTACCGCGAGGAATTCGAGTACTACGTCGAGCACGGCCGTTCGATGATCGCCGACAAGATCGGCGAAGCAGCCTGATGTGGGGCCCATGCAACCGCAGATTGCGCAGATGGACGCAGATCGAGCTCGCAGACGAATGATTTCGAGAATGACGCAGCAAATCGAATCTTGTAACGGCGTTTCGGAGTTTTCCGAAACCAATGAATCTGCGCGAATCTGCGTAATCGGCGGTTTCGAGAAGCTCTGGCAGATCGGATGAACTGATGGCTACTGCTGAGAACAAACAGGACGACACCGTCACGATCGAGGTCGACGGCCAGGAACTGACCGCCCGGAAGGGCGAGATGATCATCCAGGTGACCGATCGGGCCGGGATCGACATTCCGCGATTCTGCTACCACCACAAGCTGTCGATCGCGGCCAACTGCCGCATGTGCCTGGTCGATGTCGAGAAGGCGCCCAAGCCGCTGCCGGCCTGCGCCACGCCGGTGGCCGACGGCATGAAGGTGTTCACCGAATCGCGCCGCACCGTCGACGCCCAGCGCGGCGTGATGGAATTCCTGCTGATCAACCATCCGCTCGACTGCCCGATCTGCGACCAGGGCGGCGAATGCGAGCTGCAGGACCTGGCCATGGGCTACGGCCGGTCGGTATCGCGCTTTACCGAGCGCAAGCGCGTGGTGCGCGACAAGAACGTCGGCCCGCTGATCGAGACCGACATGACGCGCTGCATCCACTGCACGCGCTGCGTGCGCTTCCTCGAGGAAATCGCCGGCACCTGCGAGCTCGGCGGCATGAGCCGCGGCGAGCACATGGAGATCGGCACCTTCGTCGAGCGCAACATCAACTCCGAGCTGTCGGGCAACGTCATCGACCTCTGCCCGGTCGGCGCGCTCACCAACAAGCCCTTCCGCCACACCGCGCGGCCGTGGGAGATGCGCGCCCGGAAGTCCATCGGGACGCACGATTGCCTCGGCTCGCACCTGTTCTACCACACGCGTGGCCCGAAGATCATGCGCGCCGTGCCGCGCGACAACGAGGCGATCAACGAATGCTGGCTGGCCGACCGCGACCGCTACAGCCACTTCGGGCTGCGCGCCGACGATCGCCTGACCACGCCGCAGATCAAGGTCGACGGCGAGTGGCGCGAGGCCAACTGGCAGGACGCCCTCGAAGCGGCCGCACGCGCGCTCAAGGGCGCCGTCGAGACCCACGGCGGCCGCGAACTCGGCGTGCTGGTCTCGCCGCGCGCGTCCACCGAAGAACACTACCTTGCGGCCTCGATGGCGCGTGCCCTGGGCAGCGAGAACGTCGACCACCGCCTGCGCCTGCTCGACTTCTCGCATCCGCAGGCGGGCCGCGCGCATCTCGACGTGCCCACGGCGAGTATTTCCGAGTCCGACGCCATCGTGCTGGTCGGCAGCAACATCCGCCACGAACAGCCCATCCTGGGCCATCGCGTGCGCACCGCCTGGCGTCAGAACGGCGCGAAGGTGGCCGACATCAACAGCGTGGCCTGGGACTTCCATTTCGATCTCGCCGAGCGCCTGATCGTGCCGCCGCAGGCGATGGTCGACACCTTCGGCCGGGTCGCCAAGGCGGCCGCCGACCTGACCGGCGCGAGCCTGCCCGACGGCAAGCTGGGCGAATACATCGCCGAGCGGCATCCGGAACCCGAAGCGCAACAGCTCGCGAGCCTCCTCAAGGACGCCGATTCCGGCGTTCTCCTTCTCGGCGACCAGGCGCTCAACCACCCCGAAGCCGGCTGGCTGCGCCGCATCGCCGAATGGCTGGCCGGCGCCGTGGAAGTGGCGCTCGTCGTCCTGCCCGGGCCGGCCAACAGCACCGGTGCCTGGACCGCCGGCAGCGTCCCCGCCCGCGACGGCCTGAGCGCCTGGGGCATGATCGCCAGGCCTCGGCAGGCCTACCTGCTCTGGGACATCGAGCCGGACTTCGACCTGGCCGACCCGGCCGCGGCGCGCCGCGCGCTCGACGGCGCCGCTTCGGTGGTCGCCGCGACGCCTTTCGACAACGCCGTGCTGCGCGAGACGGCCGATGTCCTGCTGCCGCTCTCGCCGGTGCCGGAAGTCGACGGCACCTGGATCAATGCCGACGGCCATCGCGAAACGCTTCAGGCGGTCGGACGCGCGCCGGAACAGGCGCGGCCCGGCTGGAAGATCCTGCGCAAGCTCGGGGAGATGTCCGGGGCGGCGGGTTTCGACTTCGCGACCCTGGAGGCCGTGACCGAACGCGCCCTCGCCGTGGAGACGGGCGAAGCGGCCTGCGACGAGCCGGCCGCGCCGGTGCTGGCCGAAGGCGACACGCTCTGGCGCACCGGCGAGGTGCCCATCTACGCCGGCGACAACGTGCTCAGAAGGGCGCCGGCCCTGCAGCAGACCACGCATGCCGAGGCCACGGTCTGCGCCGTTCACCCGGCCACGGCCCGGCGTCACGGTCTCGAGGACGCCAGTCGGGTTCGCGTCAGCCAGGGCGATGCCAGCGCAGAGCTCGATCTGGTGATCGACGCCCGCGTCGCGCCGGGGGCGGTCGGCCTGCCGGTCGCGACCTGCCCGGTTTCGACCCTGGGCGCCGGTGGCGGTGACATCAGCCTGGAGGTGCCGGCATGATCGACCAGCTCCTCACGCTGATCTGGACGATGACCAAGATCATGATCATCATCCTGCCGGTGACCATCGCCGTGGCCTACTACACGTATTTCGAGCGCAAGGTGCTCGGCTACATGCACTCGCGCCGCGGGCCGAACCGCGTCGGGCCGCTGGGGCTGCTGCAGCCCTTCGCCGACGTGTTCAAGATGCTGTTCAAGGAACTGATTGTTCCGACCAACGCCAACAAGTTCCTGTTCCTGCTCGCGCCGCTGCTTTCGCTGGCGCCGGCGCTGGCTGCCTGGGCCGTAGTGCCCTTCGACGACTGGCTGGTGCTGGCCGACGTCGACGCCGGGCTGCTGCTGATCCTGGCCCTGACGTCGATGGGCGTCTACGGCATCCTGCTCGGTGGCTGGGCCTCGAATTCCAAGTACGCGCTGATTGGCGGCCTGCGCGCGGCCGCGCAGACGGTTTCCTACGAAATCGCCATGGGCTTCGCCCTGGTCGGCGTGATCGTGCTGGCCGGCACGCTCAACCTGACGGCCATCGTCGAGGCGCAGTCCGGCAACATCTTCACCTGGTACTGGCTGCCGCTGCTGCCGCTGTTCGTGATCTACTTCGTCTCCGGCGTGGCCGAGACCAACCGCGCGCCCTTCGACGTGGCCGAGGGCGAGTCCGAGATCGTCGCCGGTTTCCACGTCGAGTATTCCGGCGCCGGCTTCGCCGTGTTCTTCCTGGCCGAATACGCCAACATGATCCTGATCTCGGCGCTCGCCTCCCTGCTGTTCATGGGCGGCTGGCTGTCGCCGTTTTCGGGCATTCCGGTCGTGGGCGACACGTTCCTCGGCGAGGGCGGGGTGCACTGGTTCCTGCTCAAGACCGCCGTGTTCTGTTTCCTGTTCTTGTGGTTCCGCGCGACGTTTCCGCGCTATCGCTACGACCAGATCATGCGCCTGGGCTGGAAGGTCTTCATCCCGATCACGATCGTGTGGATCATGGTCGCCGGGGTGTTCCGGGTCATGGGCTGGTTCGGAGGCTGATCGATTATGCAAGCTGTTACTCGCTATCTGCGCTCGCTGATGCTGCTGGAGCTGTTCCGCGGCCTGGCGGTGACGTGGCGGATGGGCCTGGCGCCCAAGGCCACGCTCAACTACCCGGACGAGCATACGCCCTGGTCGCCGCGCTTCCGCGGCCTGCACGCGCTGCGCCGCTACCCCAACGGCGAAGAGCGCTGTATCGCCTGCAAGCTCTGTGAGGCGGTCTGCCCGGCCCTGGCGATCACCATCGAGTCGCACAACCGAGAAGACAACACGCGGCGCACGACGCGCTACGACATCGACCTGTTCAAGTGCATCTACTGCGGTTTCTGCGAGGAATCCTGCCCCGTCGACTCGATCGTGCTCACCGACGTCGGGGAGTACCACATGGAGCACAAGTCCGAAAAGGTCGTCGACAAGCAGCAGCTGCTGGCCATCGGGGATCGGTACGAAGAGAGCATTGCCGCCAACCGCGCGCGCGACGCACGCTATCGTTAAGGGTCTGCCTGCCATGCCAATCATCGAAATACTCTTCTACCTGTTCAGCGGCGTCCTCGTCCTGTCCGCGCTCAGCGTCATCACGGTCGGTAATCCGATCCACGCGGCGCTGTTCCTGATCCTCAGCTTCTTCTCGGCGGCGTGCATCTGGATGCTGCTGCAGGCCGAGTTTCTCGCCATCACCCTGGTGCTGGTCTACGTCGGCGCCGTCATGGTGCTCTTCCTGTTCGTGGTGATGATGCTCGACGTGCACGTCGCTTCCGTTCGGGAGGGCTTTGCCCGCTACCTGCCGGCCGGCGTGCTGGTTGCGCTCGCCATGGCCGTCCAGCTCTTTCTGGTGATCTGGACGCGCGGCATGGAAACGATGCCGATGCCCGCGGGCGAGGGCGACGAATACAGCCACACCAGCATGATCGGCGAGCTGCTTTATTCCGAGTACCTTTACGCATTCGAGATCGCCGCGGTCGTGCTGCTGGTCGCGATCATTGCGGCCATCGCGCTGACGCATCGCCGGCGGCCGGAGACCAAGCACCAGGATCCCGCCCGCCAGGTCCGCGTCAAGCGCGACGAGCGCCTGCGCGTGGTCAAGATGAAAAGCGAGGGAGAGGAAGCCTGATGCTGACACTGGCGCACTTCATCACCCTGGGCGCGCTGCTGTTCTGCATCGCCCTGGCCGGCATCTTCCTCAACCGGAAGAACGTGCTCATCCTGCTGATGTGCATCGAGCTGATGCTCCTTTCGGTGAACATGAACTTCATCGCCTTCTCGCGCTTTCTCGACGTGCTCGACGGACAGGTCTTCGTGTTCTTCATCCTGACCGTCGCGGCCGCAGAGGCCGCGATCGGGCTGGCGCTGCTGGTGGTGCTGTTCCGGAACCGTCGCTCGATCAGCGTCGAGGATATTTCGGACCTCAGGGGCTGATTCGGGAAGATCTTTTGTCCACAGATGAACACGGATGAACACGGATGAAAAAGGAACAAGAAAAAACGAGAGAGATCGTCGCCAAGTTGATTCCGGAAGCGATCAATGGCCCATCTGGGCTTCGCCCGAAACGGTCTTCGCTCTTTATCTGTGTTGATCTGTGTTCATCTGTGGACAAATTTTGAATTTGATGGGATGACTCGTTGTGAGTATTGAGACCGTACTGCTGCTGATCCCGCTGCTGCCGCTCGTCGGTAGTGCCGTGGCCGGCTTGTTGCGTCATCAGGTCGGGCGCGCCGGAGCGCACTGGATTACCATTCTCGCAGTTGCGGGTTCGGCGGCGCTGTCGGCCTGGGTCGCCTGGCAGGTGTTCTTCAACGGCCTGCCCACGCTGGACTACTCCGTCTACACCTGGGCGGTGACCGACGGCATCACCTTCGAGGTCGGGTTCCTGGTCGACAGCCTCACGGCCCTGATGATGACCGTGGTGACCTTCGTGTCGCTGATGGTGCACATCTACACCATCGGCTACATGCACGACGATCCCGGCTACCAGCGCTTCTTCGCCTACATCAACCTGTTCACCTTCGCCATGCTGATGCTGGTGATGGCGAACAACTTCATGCAGCTGTTCTTCGGCTGGGAAGCCGTCGGCCTGGTGTCCTACCTGCTGATCGGTTTCTGGTTCAAGAAGGACACGGCGGTTCGCGCCAACCTCAAGGCTTTCCTGGTCAACCGTGTGGGCGATTTCGGCTTCCTGCTGGGGATCGCGGCGATTCTGGTCTACATGGGTTCGCTCAACTATGCCGAAGTGTTCGCGGCCGTGCCCGCCGTCGAAGGCACCACCATCGCCCTGTTCGGCGACACGCAGTGGTCGCTGATGACGGTAATCTGCATCTGTCTGTTCATCGGCGCGATGGGCAAGTCGGCGCAGGTGCCGCTGCACGTGTGGCTGCCTGACTCCATGGAAGGCCCGACGCCCATCTCCGCACTGATCCACGCGGCCACCATGGTCACGGCCGGCATCTTCATGGTCGCGCGCCTGTCGCCGATCTTCGAGACATCCGACGTCGCGCTGAGCTTCATCCTGGTCATCGGTGCGGTCACCGCCTTGTTCATGGGTCTGATCGGCATCGTGCAGAACGACATCAAGCGTGTCGTCGCCTACTCGACCCTGTCGCAGCTGGGCTACATGACGGTGGCGCTGGGCGCGTCGGCCTATTCGGTCGCGATCTTCCACCTGATGACGCACGCCTTCTTCAAGGCCCTGCTGTTCCTGGGCGCGGGTTCTGTCATCATCGCCCTGCACCACAAGCAGGACATGCGCGAGATGGGCGGCTTGGCGAAGTACATGCCGATCACGGCCGCCACCGCCTGGATCGGCTCGCTGGCGCTGATCGGCTTCCCGTTCTTTTCGGGATTCTTCTCCAAGGATCTCATCATCGAGGCGGTCCACTACGCCGAGCGGCCCGGCGCGGGCTTCGCCTACTTCGCCGTCATGGCCGGCGTGGTGATCACGGCGCTCTACACCTTCCGGATGCTCTACCTGACCTTCCACGGTCCGACGCGGATGGACGAGGAGACGCGTTCGCACGCGCACGAGACGCCCGCCGTGGTCACCGTGCCGCTGATCCTGCTGGCCATCCCCTCGCTGGCGATCGGCTATTTCACGGTCGAGCCGCTGCTGTTCGGCGGTGCCCTGTCTGATTCCATCGTCGTGCGCGAAGTCAACGACGTGGTCAGTAACAAGCTTGCCGCGAAGTTCGATCACGGCGCCTTCGCCTTCGCGTTGCACGGCTTCATGACGCCGGTGTTCTGGCTGGCGATGCTCGGTGTGGGCATTTCGACCTACATCTACCTGTTCAATCCGGGCCTGGCCGATACGATCAAGCGCAGGCTTTACCTGGCCTGGACCATCCTCGACAGGAAGTACGGCTTCGACGAGCTGTGGCAGAAGGTGCTAGCCGGCGCCGGCCTGGGCATTGCCTCGGGCCTGTCGAAAGGCGGCGACCGTACGGTCATCGACGGCTGGCTGGTCAATGGTTCGGCCCGCCTGGTCGGTCGCGTTTCCGGTGCCATGCGTCAGCTGCAGTCCGGCTTCCTGTTCCACTACGCCTTCGTCATGGTAGTCGCGCTGGTCGCGCTCGTGGCGTCGTTCGTTCTGCTCCGGTAATTTGGGCCCGCCATGTACATGACTGCTTCTACTACGACGCACCCAGACCCTGCATCTGCGGCACTTTGCTCGGTCGCGAATCCTCGACGTACTGACCAGTACGCCTGTGGTTCGCTCGGTCGCGAATTGCCGCGTCTACAGGGCCTGGATCCGTCTCGCGACGAACCAGCCATGCACATGGCGAGCTAAAGGACTAATAGATGCTGGATTGGCCCCTGCTGAGTCTGCTGACCTGGATTCCGATCGCCGGTGCGGTCGCCGTGATCGCGCTCGGCCAGCGATCGCCCGATCTCGTGCGCCCGCTGTCGCTGATCGTGGCCCTGGTCACGTTCGGCCTGTCGCTGCTGCTCTACGCCGGCTTCGATGCCACGAGTGCCCAGATGCAGTTCGTCGAGAAAGCGGTCTGGATCGAGGCGTTCAATATCCACTACCACCTGGGCATCGACGGCCTGTCGCTTCCGCTGATCCTGCTCAATACGCTGATCTGCGTCCTGGTGGTCGTCGGCGGCTGGCGTATCACCGACCGGCCGCACCAGTACATGGCGGCCTTCCTGACGCTGCACGCGCTGATGACCGGCATGTTCGCCGCCCTCGACGCGCTGCTGTTCTACGTCTTCTTCGAAGCGATGCTGGTGCCGATGTTCCTGATCATCGGTATCTGGGGCGGCCCCAACCGCATCTACGCCACGGTGAAATTCTTCCTGTTCACCTTCTTCGGCTCGGTGTTCATGCTGATCGCGCTGCTGTGGCTCTACCTCGACTCGGGCAGCTTCGCCATCGCCGACCTGCACCGCCACGAGTTCGGCCTGGTGCCGCAGATCTGGGTGTTCCTGGCCTTCCTGATCGCGTTCGCCGTCAAGGTGCCCATGTGGCCGGTGCACACCTGGTTGCCGGACGCCCACGTCGAGGCGCCCACGGGCGGATCGGTGGTGCTGGCGGCGGTGATGCTCAAGATCGGCGGCTACGGCCTGCTGCG
Source organism: Gammaproteobacteria bacterium (assembly GCA_009908385.1). GTDB lineage: Bacteria > Pseudomonadota > Gammaproteobacteria > Xanthomonadales > Wenzhouxiangellaceae > Wenzhouxiangella. Next base: position 12,917 of record JAAAPE010000061.1, on the reverse strand, counting down.
CTTCGCCCTGCCGATCTCGCCCGACGCGGCGGCGCACCTCGACTGGCTGGTGATCGGCCTGTCGCTGATCGCCATCGTCTACATCGGCTTCGTCGCGCTGGCCCAGAGCGACATGAAAAAGCTGATCGCCTACAGCTCCATTTCGCACATGGGTTTCGTGACGCTGGGCATGTTCCTGGCCTTCGCGATCGCCCGCAATACAGGCGAGTTGACCGGTGCGGGCCTGGGCATGTCCGGCGCCATGGTCCAGATGATCTCGCACGGCTTCATCTCGGGCGCGATGTTCCTCGCCGTCGGCGTGCTCTACGACCGCGTGCACAGCCGCGAAATCTCGGCCTACGGCGGCGTGGCCAACACCATGCCCTGGTTCGCGATGTTCGCCGTGCTGTTCTTCATGGCCAACTCGGGCCTGCCGGGCACGTCCGGATTCGTGGGCGAGTTCATGGTCATCCTGGCCGCTTTCCACGCCAGCTTCTGGTTCGCCTTCGCGGCCGCCGCCACGCTGATTCTCGGCGCGGCCTACAGCCTGTGGCTGGTCAAGCGCGTTTTCTATGGCGAGGTGGCGAACGACAACGTGGCATCGCTCAAGGACCTGGACGGTCGCGAGTGGCTCATGCTCACCGTGCTTGCCGTCTTCACGCTGGGGCTGGGCGTGTGGCCCTATCCGCTGATCGATCTGATGGAGCCCTCGGTCCAGAATCTGGTCGGGCACATCATGCAGAGCAAGACTGGATAATTCGACATGACGATTGCTGAACTGCAACTGGCGCTACCGGAGATTTTCGTGCTCAGCATGACCTGCGTTGTGCTGCTGGCCGACCTGTTCATTTCCGAGGAGCGCCGCGGGCTCACGCACACGCTGGCGGTGATCACCCTGGCCTTCGCGGCCATCCTGAGCCTGCGCCTGATGATGGCGCCCGGAGAGGTCGTCTACGCGTTCAGTGACACGTTCGTTCGCGATCGCTTCGGCGACGTGCTCAAGGTGTTCTGCTACCTGATCCTGATCGGCGTGTTCGTCTACGCCAAGCACTACCTGCGCCAGTTCGGCCTGTTCAAGGGCGAGTTCTATACGCTCAGCCTGTTCGCGCTTCTTGGAACGATGGTGCTCATTTCGGCCAATTCGCTGTTGACCGTCTACCTGGGCCTGGAGCTGCTGACCCTGTCGAGCTATGCGCTGGTGGCGCTCGACCGCAATTCCCTGCAGGGCTCGGAAGCGGCCATGAAGTACTTCGTTCTCGGCTCGATGGCATCGGGCATGCTGCTGTTCGGCATGAGCCTGATCTTCGGTGCCACCGGCAGCCTCGCGCTCACCGACATCAGCGCGGCGCTGTCGGCGGGCGTCGGCGAGGAAATGCTGCTGGCCTTCGGCCTTGTCTTCATGGTGCTCGGTATCGCTTTCAAGTTCGGCGCCGTGCCGCTTCACATGTGGATCCCCGATGTCTACCACGGCGCGCCGCTACCGATCACCCTGTTCCTGAGCTCGGTGCCGAAACTGGCCGCCGTCGCCCTGGCGATCCGCCTGCTCGACAACGGCATGGTGGCGCTGCACGGGGACTGGCAGGGCATGCTCGTGGTGCTCGCGGCCCTGTCGATGATTCTCGGCAACGTCGTCGCCATCGCGCAGACCAATATCAAGCGCATGCTCGCCTATTCGACCATCGCCCACGTCGGGTTCATTCTGCTCGGCCTGCTGCCGGCCACGCCCGAAGGCTACGCGGCGGCGATGTTCTACACGATTGTCTACGCGATCATGTCGGCCGGCGCCTTCGCGGTACTGATCCTGCTGTCCACCAGCGGCGCGGAGGCCGAGAACCTCGACGACCTCAAGGGCCTTGCCAAGCGCAATCCTTGGCACGCCCTCATGATGCTCATGATCATGTTTTCGCTGGCCGGCATCCCGGTCTTCGTCGGTTTCTTCGCCAAGTGGCAGGTCATCGCCGCGGCTCTGTCGGCCGGCCTGACCTGGCTGTCGATCATCGCCGTCGTCACCGCCGTCATCGGCGCGTTCTACTACCTGCGCGTGGTCAAGCTGATGTACTTCGACGAGCCCGAAGACGCAGAGCCGGTCACCGCGCCGGTCGACTTCCGCGCGGTGCTGACCGTCAACGGTGTGGCCATGCTCGCGCTCGGCATCTTCTCCGGCGGCCTGATCAGCCTCTGCGTGAGTTCCTTCGTGTAACGTAGGTCGGGGTCGCACCCCCGACGGACGACTGACGCCTGAACAGAAAAGGATTCAGGGTTCAGGGTTCAGGAAAAGACCCTGGCGGATCTTCCGGTTTCCGGACCGAACCTGATTGTTTGGGGGCAAGCAGCATACTCGGCGCCGGAATCTTCGGCAACGAACGGAACGCTTCCCCAAACGCCCCCTGAACCCTGAAACCTTACAACCACCAGGCCAGCGCGAACCAGACGACCATGACGGCGCCGATGGCTGCGCCGACGACCGTGCCGACGACGACCCCGATGCTGGCGCCAACACCCGCTCTCAGTGAATCGTCCAGATTGGCCTTGCCGGCCATGTGACCCAGTACCGCGCCGACGAAGGGGCCGAGCAGAATGCCGAAGATGCCGAAGAACAGGCCCACCAGCAGGCCAAGCGTGGCCCCCAGGATGGCGTAGCGTCCAGCGCCGAATCGCCGCGCCCCCTCGGCAGTGGCGATGAAATCGATCAGGACCGACAGGACGGTCAGGAGCGTCAGCCACAGCAGCGTCCACCAGCCCACGCGCTCGAATCCGTCGAGCCAGGCCATGAGCACCAGGCCCAGGAGCACGACCGGCACCCCGGGCAGGATCGGCAGGACCGTGCCCGCCAGTCCGACCAGCACCAGCACGAACGCCAGTCCCCAGATCGGCCAGATCAGCAGTTCCCAACTCAACCATTCCATCCCGGATTAGCCTTTGCGTCGAATCCCGCACATGATAGGGGCAGGCGCCCGTCATGTCACAGGCGGCATTTGCCCGGCGCCGCGGCGCGCCCGTACAATCGGAATCCGCTACGGGCCTGGGCGCCTTCGCCCTTGCCTCTCTTACCGTCGGCCGGCAAGCTGAACGTCCGGGCCGGCCGCGGTGTCGAAACACTCGTTCGGTCATTGCCTCGAACAGCGAGTCTTACCATGGACAATCCGACGTCTGAAGCTGCCACCACGACTTTCCCGAACGGCGAACCGGCCGGGAACCGCCGCTGGCAGGTCGAACAGATGGTGGCGATGATCAACGAGGTCACCGCGCCGCTGACCGGAGGCGACTATTTCCGCGCGCTGGTGGCGAGATTGGCCGAAAACCTCGATGTCCACGCCGCCCTGGCCACCGAGTGCCTGGAGTATCCCGAGAACCACGTCCGAACGCTGGCCTTCTGGGAAGGCGAGGGAATCACCGAGAACATCGAATTCGACCTCGTCGGCACGCCCTGCGAGGAGGTCATTCACGGCGGAGCGTTCTGCTTCTACCCGGACGATCTTTCGAAACAGTTCCCCGACTGGGCCGCCGAGGAAGGCGGAATCGAGAGCTTCATCGGCATTCCGGTCCTGGCGCCCAGCGACGGGCGCACCCTGGGGCATATCGCCGTCTACGGACGCAAGCCGATGGCCGAAGATGCCGTGGTCGAATCGATGTTCCGGATCATCGCCGCTCGCGCCGGCGCCGAGATCGAGCGCCTGCAGGCCGAGCGCGCCCTGCGCGACAGCGAAGCGCGGGCCCGGCAGCACCTGACCGAGCTGGCGCACGTCTCCCGCCTCGGCTCGATGGGTGAACTGGCCTCGGCCCTCGCGCACGAAGTCAACCAGCCCCTGACCGCCATCATGACCTATTGCCGGACCTGCCTGCGCATGCTCGAGCAGGGCCGGTTGTCCGAGGCCGATCTCCACCAGGCCATGAGCAATTCACTCGCCAGCGCGGAACACGCTCGCGAGGTGGTCAGCAAACTGCGTAGCTTCATCCGCCGCGGCGAAATGAAGCCGCATCCCGTTCCGGCCGCCCATCTCTTGCGCGAGTGCCGGGTCCTGCTCGATACCGAGGCGCGCCACCACCACGTGCGCTTGCGGATCGTCGCGCCGGAAGACCTGCCGACCGTGCGGGTCGACTCGGTGCTGATCCAGCAAGTCATCTTCAATCTGGTGCGAAACGGCATCGAAGCCATCAACGACAGCGACAATCCCCGGCGCGAGCTCTCCGTTACTCTGAGCGCCGAGGGGGATCAGGTGGTGGTGTCGGTCAGCGATACCGGCAAGGGGGTCGATGCGGGCATGCGCGAACGCCTTTTCGATCCGTTCGTGAGCACCCGCAAGCAGGGTCTGGGCATCGGCCTGTCGCTGTGCAAGTCGGTGGTCGATCGGCACAAAGGCAAGGTCTGGCTGGAAGACGTCCCCGGGCCGGGCGCGACGTTCTGCTTCAGCCTGCCCGTCCACGGCGTTGCGGAATCACCGCCAGCCTGACCGGGGCCGCCAGGGCCGGCGGAAGACGTCACAGCAGCCAGTCGCGGTAACTGTGGCTCGACAGGACCATGCGGATCATCTGCGAGCTGTTGCGCGCCCCGATCTTCTCGAGCGCGTTGGCGCGGTGAATCTCGACCGTGCGCACGCTGATATCGAGGTCGTCGGCGATGATCTTGTTGAGCTTGCCCTCCAGGATGCCTTCCACCACCTGCCGCTCTCTCGGCGTGAGCGACAGGATCCGTCGCTCGATGTCGTCGCGCTCGATCTCGCTCTGCCATTCTTCCAGGTCGAGATCGAGCGCGTTCCGGATCTTCTCGACCAGCAGTTCATCCTCGAACGGTTTCTCGACGAAGTCGAGCGCCCCGGCCTGGACGGCGCGGACGGCCGTGCTGACGTCGGCATGACCGGAGATGAAGATCACCGGCAGGCGGATGCCGCGTTCGTTCAGCGCACGCTGCGCCTGCAGCCCGTCCATGCCCGGCATGCGCACGTCGAGCAGGATGCAGCCCCGGTGATCGGGGCCGACCCGTTCGAGCAGCTCTTCGGCCGAGGCGCAGAGCTGAAAGTCCAATTCTTCCGAGCGCAGCAGGAAGGCGATCGCCTCCCGGACCGAATCGTCGTCGTCGGTCACGAACACGCAGGGCGCCGGTGCGCGACCCGTTGCCGTCTTGCCCTCCGATCTCATCACTGATCAGGAACCGAATGGGTACCTGGGCTCATTCTGGCACGAACGAACAGCGCAACGGCAACCACGCCCAGCACGATGCCCCAGGAAGGGATCAGCCAGATCGTCAGGAGCGAACCGACCGCCGCGGCCAGGGCGAATGACGCGGCGTCCGTGACCGGTTCGAGCCGCACGGGCCCGGCCAGACGCGTTACGAGATGGTCCACGCTGAGCTTGCCCGGCCCGGTGAACAGAAGCGGGAGGAGCATCGCCAGGAACAACAGGGGAATGCGGAAGTTGCCCCGGAAATCACCGTCGTCCATGACGCGCGAGACCGAGTAGCCCTCCCAGAGCTGCCCCAGGCTGGCAAAGGACTCCGGCCAGTGCACCGCGGCGATCGCGACGGTGGTGATCACGATCAGCACCAGCGCGAAAAAGCGGGTCAACACGCCCAGCAACAGCGCCACCCCGGCTACCAGTTCGCCCAGGGTGACCAGCATCCAGTTGATGTCCGGCGGCAGCATCCCGAACGGAAAGGGGAAGTTCTGCTCGGCGAACCAGCCCGGCGCCTCGCCCAGCCCGGCCCCGAGCTTGCGCTGCCCGGCGCTGAAGAATTCGTAGGCGAGCAGCAGACGCAAACCCAGCGGCGCGAGCCACGTACCCGCGCCCTCCAGGCGATTTCGAACGGCAATCAGGAACATCTCTTCGTCTCCGGTTTTGAGTCTCGAAACTGGCCGGTATTCTGATCCAGGGCGCCGGGCAGGTCATTACGCAATTGCACGTACAGCCAGCAAAGTTCGTATGGATCCGTCGAAGCGGAACCTGCTGAACAACGCCCGCCTTTCAATGAGATGGGCGGAAGTCGGCTGGCCGTCGGTGCTGTCTGCTAGAATCGCGCCTGCTGGGCGTTGGCGGTCAAGCGGATCGTTCAAGCCATGTCTGAAGAGGCTTTACCGAGCACCGAGTTTGCTCGTATCAACCGGCGCGAGAAGCTTCGATCATGCCAGGTCGATGAATCAGCTATTGAACGATCGTCGAATCGCAGTCTTAGTCGTTCTGATCGGGTCCGTTCTGGCCTGGCTGCCCATGCAGCTGTCGGGGATGATCGACAGCGGCGATTGGCATGTTCATTGGTTTCGCCTGCAGGGTTTCTCCCAGTCCCTTCTCGAAGGAGAATGGCGGCCATACTGGCACGCGGATGCCAACGGCGGATACGGCGCCCCTACGTTTCTGTTCTATCCGCCGCTTTCGTACTACCTGGGTTCCGTTCCATTGCTCCTTGGCCTGGCCATGCCGGTCGCCTGGTCGCTGGTCTATCTGGTGACGATCCTGGCTGCGGCACTCGGGAGCTATCGCCTGTTTCGGCTTTGGTCCGGCGCCGTTGTCGCAGCGACCGCGGGCGCCCTTTGGGCGCTATCTCCGCCATTCCTTTTGAAGCTATATCAGATTCACATGCCCGCGAGCGGGTTGGCCGTTGCCCTCATCCCCTGGTTGCTTGGGGCCGTGCTGTCCCCGGGGCAAAGCGCGGGAAAACAGATATCCACTGTTGCCGCGGTTTCGGCCTTGATGATTCTTGCTCACCCGATGATCGCGGTGCAGGCAGCGATCGTAACGGCGATTCTGCTCTGCTTTGTCCTTATCCGCGGCGAGAAGAAGGGTGCCCTCCAGGCCATTGCCGGCGGCGCCGTCGGGCTGCTTGCATCCGTGTGGTACTGGCTGCCCCTACTCTTGTTCCGTGACCTGGTCCAGTGGGAATTTCTCCTCAACCCGGCATGGTCGTGGGAGCACAACGTCCTGTTTAGCCGCCCCGAGCCACCTTACGGAGCCTTCCACGACTTTCGAACTCTATTCGACGGGCTGGCCATCGCTGGTCTGGTGGTCGCAATGGCTTGCTATGCGGCGACATGGCGCTGCTGCAAAGACGCCAGGGGTCTTGCTACGGCACTGGTTCTATCCGTCCTGACCTGCTTTTACATCATGAGCCCGGCTGGGGTCTGGCTTGCAGAGACCATACCGCCGGTGGGGTATCTCATGTTCGCCTGGCGATGGTTGGGCGTTCATTGGCTGCTCGGTTTCGGGCTGCTAGCGCTTTCCATCCAAGTGTGCTGGAAGGGGATTGCGCTGCTTCCCGGCCGCACGAGAGCTCTGGTCCTGGTTGTGCCGGGTTTCACTCTGGCGTTGATGTTCGCCACCTCGCTCGCGGTCGTAGGCGCCGGTCCCTGGGCTGGTAACTGGGGCCTGGAGAGCGAGCGCATTTCCGGAGCCAGGGCGGAGCGTGCTATCCGAGACGAATTCTGGCCGACCCTCGAAATGCGGCCGAAATCGATGGGAGAGGGTTGGAGGCTCGATCTGGAAAGGGATCCCATGCCGTTTGTCTGGGTGAGAACGGGGGATTTGCGAGTTCGCTCACTCAGTCGGGCGCAGCACCGGATTGTCATCGACTACGAAGCGACGCGGATGAGCACGATCCGCCTGAAGCACTTGAACTTCCCGAGTTGGCGAGCCCGGGTCGGCGATGAGCCGGTCCGGATCGAAACAGAGCCGGACTCTGGCGCGATGACGCTGACTGTGCCGCCAGGTTCGCGCCGTCTTCGGCTCGACTACGAAGGCTGGCCATGGGTTTCGGGTCATGAAGGCTGATTGAGTGCATCAGGCACAACGCGACTTCATATCAGGTTTGTCTTATCAAGGAAGCCCTCAATGGACTTTATTGCGTGTGGTGTTGAAAGTCGATTGCCGATTCCGTAGACTCCGAACCGAATGGTCTGAGGGGCGCCATTCGACGATCTTGATGACGATCCGGTGTTGTAGCGGCGATCCGCTGTGAGGGATTGGTTTCGCCGAAGGGGCAATGTCGCTGGACGTTTCGGGCTCGAACAATACGTCTGGCAACCATGGTAATTCGTTGTGTCTTTTTCAGGGAGACGGGCCTCGTTTCGGCCCATGGGGACGTCGCGTCACGGCAATCTGGCGCGATTCGTTCGTAATTCATTCGTTATGGGTTTCTGTCTTGCCCTCTCGCTGCCGAGCTGGGGGGAGGCCGATCTTGACTGGCGATTGATCGGCTTTTCCGTCGCTTCCGAAACATCGGTCTTTTCAGATTCTCAGGGGCAGCTGGCAACCTACCGACCCGGCGAAGAGATCGCCGATGGTCAATGGCGCCTGCAATCGATCGGCGCCGACCATGTGGTGCTCGTTCCGGCAAGACGAGCGGCTGCCGCCAGGGCGATCCCATCGGTCATCCTCGGAGCGGGAGATGACCTGCCGGACGTTGAACGCGTTCAACCTGGCACGTCGATCTATTACGAAGTCCAGGGTGTGTTCGTCGACGACATCGAAGCACAGCCAGGCGTCAACGATCCCGAGGAAACCCCATGAGTCCGAAAGGCCACCCGCGATCGTTCTTTCGCGGCCTGTTGTTCTTCCTGTTGCTTTGCTCGGCAACGATCGTCCCCGTGCACGCCGATGTTTTCCTGCCGGAGGATTATCCGCCTGAAGGCTTCGAGGCACCCCAGTCGCTTCGAAACGTCGACGACTATTTCGGCCCGATCGTGCGGCAAGGCAATGTCCTGACGACCGCCACGGAGTGGCCCCTGGATACCTACGTTGACGACGAGCTCAACCTCGCGATCCGCCATGCCCTCACGGAAGCCGTGATCGAGGACCAGGGAGATCGCTTCGATTTCGTGATGGTTCTGACGACATTCCCGGTCGAGTTGAGGACGGAAGAGTTGGCCGCCAACGGCATGTACTGGCACGTCAGCAATGCCGTCGAAGGGATCGGCCTTCCCGTATTCGACCAGAGCGCAGACTGGGGATCCAGTGGACGCCTGCAAGGCTTCATCGACCTGGGGCGGGCCGGCGCAGAGCGGCTCTTCCCGCAGTCGGCCGAGTACCAGTATCTCCTGACGACTGCCGCCCACGAACTGATGCACCGCTGGTCCAGCTACGTTCGCTACATGGAAGGCGGCACGCTCAAGCCCGACCTCCTGGGCCACGCCGACAGCCACTGGCACTCACTTCTCGACACCCAGGCCTCCGTGATGTACGGGCACGACTGGATCGAGCAGGGCGGGAGCGAGTACCTGAGTGGTTCCGTCATGCGTCGCTACTCGGATCTCGATCTGTATCTGGCGGGCCTCGCCGATAGCAGTGAGGTCTCGCCGATGCTTCGGCTCGGGTCGCCCCAGCCGGATGTGCCCGAGTTCCCCGAGGCCGGCTTGTCGATCCAAGCCGACCCGGAATGGATCGCCATAGAGAGCGTGATCGACGCCGAGGGCCCCCGGGTTCCGGACGTCGTCGAATCACAGAAGCATTTTCGCGCGGCGCTGGTGGTCGTGACGCGACCCGAAGAAAGCGTCCCGGCGGGCTTGCTGGCGTCGGTGGAGCGCCTCCGTCGTGATATTCAGGACCGCTTCTCGTCGCTCGTCGATGGCCGCGCCATCCTGCACATCGTGCCCGAATCCGCGTCTCCCGCCGCGCCGGGATTGCCTGAACCGCTACAAGGCAGTACGCCGTCGCAAACCCCGGACGTCGCGATTGCGCTTGCGCTCGACTGGCTCGAGCAGGCACAGGGACTGCAGGGCTTCTGGACGGATCGTAACGGCAGCCTCTGGCGCGACACCGCGTCGGCGATCGAGGCGCTGCGGTTGCTGCGCCCGGACTCGAACGCGCTGCCGCTGGCGGAGACCGCCCTGCTGGATGCTGTTCCCGCCACGCTCGAAGCGCTGGCCTGGCGGGCGCGCGCCTTGCCGGGCGAGGGGGGCAAGAGCGCGGAAACGGTCGAGCAACTGCTTGCCCGACAGCGACCGGATGGCGGTTGGGGGCTGACGAGTCAGCATCAGTCCAGCGTCGAGGACACCGCTGGCATCCTGATTGCTTTCTGGGATGTGCTTCCGGAACCATCCAGCAGCGCGGCGCTCGAGTTCCTGGCCGATGCGCGCAACGCTGACGGAGGCTGGGGAAATTACCCGGGCGCCAGTACGCATTTCCCGCCGACGCTCTCGGCGGTCGAGGCGCTCTCGCTGCCCATCTCGCCGCACGCCGAAGCGCTCGACGGGGGTCGGGACTGGCTGGCGTCACGCCACCGGCCAAGCGGGGAGTTCCAGCATGCCGGCGAAACGTTTTCGCCGGGTGACACGGCCCGAGCGCTGGCCCTGCTGATCGGTCACGAAGTCGATCCGGCGCTGTTCGACGCGACGGCCACCTGGCTTTCCAGGCAGCAGGGCGAAGCCGGGGATTGGGCGGGAAGCGCATTCTCGACCGCCCGGGCCGTTCTGGTCCTGGGCCTTCTGGACCTGCCCAATCTCCAGATCGCGGGGCAACCCGCTGCCCAACCCGAGAATCCGATCGCGGGTTCGATGGTTCAGCTGACGGCCCGGGTCGCCAACTCGGGCCGGGAGACGGCCCCGCAATCCTCGGCTCAATGGTATCTCGGTGATCCTCGCGATGGCGGCGTGGCGCTCTCGAATCCGCTCCCGGTTGCCGAACTTTCCGCCGGCTCCTCCCAGCTGCTGCACTACCTCTGGCAGACCGGACCCGAGCCAGGTGAGCAGGACGTATGGGTTGCAGTCGAAGGACCGAATGGCGTCGATGAGTGGACGCTCGAAGACAATTTCGCCCGCCTTCCGCTGGTGCTTTCCGAACCGCCCGAAGGCCCCGAACTGGCCCTGCACCCGAGTGCAGTGGCCGTTTCGCCGGCCGCCATCGATTCCGTTCCGGTCGAAGTCCAGGTCACGGGAACGCTCTGGAACCACGGGTCCACCGCGGTTGGCGATGCCCCCCTGGCGCTGGTCGACGCTGGCGCGACGCCCCCTGGCGTCCTGTCCGAAACTTCGCTCGACGTGCCGGCCGGTGGAGAAGTGGCTTTCGGTCTCGGCTTTGAATATGACGGTAGCCAGAGCAGTCAGCTGATTCTGGTCGCCGACCCGGAGGGCCTGATCGCAGATGCCGACCGGAGCAACAACGAAGTCGAAATCGGCCTGGATGTCAGCACGGGCATCGATCTGGCCGTCGAGTCCATCGGGCTGGAGCCGGAAGAAGCAACCTATGCCGGTCATCCGTTGAAGATCGTGGTTGGCCTGGCAAACCGGGGTCTGGCTGCGGCGCCGTCGTTCGAAGTCCTGTTGGAGGTTGTGGACGGGGATGGACAGCCGGTCCACGAGGCCACCACCACACTCTCCATGGACTCGTTGTCCGCAACGGTGCGAGAGTTCGACTGGCAGCCGGCTGTGCCGGGCGTTTATACGGTAACGGCGCACGCTGATCCCGAAGAATTGCTGAACGATGTCGATCCGCTCAACAACGAGCTCGAGGCCTCGTTCGAAGTGACCGCGGCGGAGGGCATGAATCTCCGCCTCGACCCGCTCTCGGTCGTGGCCCTGCCCGACCCGGGGTTCGAAGGTGACGCTTTCAACGTGACCGCCACGGTTCATTCCGATGGTGGAGAAACCGTTCCGGCCTTCTCCCTGGGGTTGTTCGACGGCGATCCGAGGAGCGGCGGCCAGCTCCTCGGTGATGTCGTCCATGACAACGGCCTGGCTCCCGGAGGGTCGGTCGATCTGAACGTCCAGGTCGACGAGCTCGGGCTGCGTGGGCAGCAGACCCTTTGGTTGCAGGCCGACAGGCTCGATGAAGTCTCCGAGACCGATGAGCTCGACAACCTTCACGCGTTCGACCACCAGGTGCTGAGCCTCCCGGACCTGATGGTGCAGGTCTCGGATTTTTCGATCGATCCCGCCGCACCCATCCCCGGCGAGGCGGTCACGCTGGATACGAGGATTCACAATCTCGGAGAGCAGTCGGCCGAAAGCGTTCGTGTAGATCTTCTCGAGATCGGCCCGGAGGGCCAGAGTCTCATCGAATCGCGAATCATCGACGAAGTAGCCGGTGAGGGATTCGTCACCGTGTCCTGGTCCTGGACGCTCGGGGCTGTTGAAGATCCCGAGCGCTTGCGCGTGGTTGTCGACGCTCAGGCAGAAGTTCCGGAACAGTCGGAGGCGAACAACGAGGCGGACCTAGGTCTTGCAGCCGGTGAAGGACCGTTGTTCACGACCAACCGATATTTCTCGCCCAACGGTGACGGCGTCAAGGACGAAACCCTTCTCGTCTTCCGGATGGAGGAGCCGCTGGCGGTCGAGCTGATCATCGAGCGGCCGGGTGAGGTGGTTCGCAGGTTCAGCGAGTTTGCGGAAAACCCGGTGGACCGCGGACAGTTGCGCTGGGACGGCCGCGATGACTTCGGCTCGGTGGTCGTTGATGGTGATTATCTCGTCCGATTGAGATCCGGCAACCAGGACCTCGCCAGCACCGTGGTGACCGTGGATACCGACCGGTCGCCGCTCATTCGGGCACACAATTTCGGAAGGGTGTTCCATAACCAGGTCGAGGGGTTCAGGCAGGACAACTACGAACCGATCCGCGTGACGGATCCCGAGCTGGGGCCTGCCTACGTGGTTATCGATCCATACAGCGTCGGCCAGGACAGCACGCTCAATGGGGTCTACAAGAGCGGTGTTCGTACGCTCGAGCCGGTCGTGAGCGATCAATGGATACAGGATCGCGCGGACCTGACGGGCATTCCGTTCGAGCCGGTCGATATCGCCTACGACGGTGGGCAACAGCTTGCCGTCCTGGCGGAGGAAGGCGGTCAGTACCAGATCTGGCTGGCGAAACTGTCTTCCGTTGACTCCGTAGCCGTGTTCGACGTGCCCATGAACGATGGCGATTCGCTGAGCCTCTACGGTTTCGGGCACGCCGGGCGGATCATCCTGCACCACTCAGCTGGCTGGCCCGACGGGAGCTACTTCTCCGCGCTCGATCCC
>JAAAPE010000028.1 GCA_009908385.1 Gammaproteobacteria bacterium | reverse complement strand
CCGTTACCGTCACATCCTGCGTGTCACCCGCGGTAACCGTTCCGTTGGTGGTATCAACGCTCAGCCAGCTCGAACCCATCGGGTTCACGCAAGCCTCAGGCTGCGCAACGCTGACGGTATCGATGCCGATGTAGTTGCTGTTGACGCCGTCCGGACCCGCATCGGTCACGAAGTAGCGGAAGCCGAAGCGACCGCTCGCGCCGCTGGGAACGCCCGTGACTTCGATCACGTACTCGGTCCAGGTCTCCGGATAGCCGCCGACCGTCAGGCCCTCATTGATGGTCAGCATCAACTCGGTGAAGTCGCCGACATCGGTGGCACCTGCGCCGACATCCGTGCTGGATCCGGCCGTGCTCATGCGGACTTCCATGCGGTCCGGGAAGGTCGAGCCGTCACCGGTACGCGTCCAGAAGCTCAGGGTGGTGCCTTCGTTGAGCTCCACCTCGGGCGTGAGCAGCCAGTTGCTGATCGTGCCCGTACCGCCGGACGTGTTGTTGAAGTTCGCGGCGATGTAGCTCGTCGGGGGACCGTCCTGGGCCGGGAACACGGTGTCGTTGCCCTGGAACCAGTCGATCGTGCCGAGCGGATCACTCAGGTTCTGCAGCGACCATCCGGCACCCGGCAGGGTGGTGATGTCGGCGAAGCCTTCGCTGAAGTCACCGATCGGACCGCCCTGCAGGCCGGCCTCGGCAGACGGCGCACGACCGTCGCGTTCGGCGGCCGGCTGTCCGGCGGCACGGTCCCAGCCGTTGGGGGCCGGGGTGAACACGCCGGCTTCCGGCAGACCCGGTTGGTAGGCAGCCATGGGCTCGTCGATGTCCAGCGACCAGTCGAGGTCCACGGCGCCGTCGGCGTTACCGACCGTGACCGTGTAGTCGACCATCGAGCCATCGTTGATGGTGTCGCTCAGCGACGCCGGGTTCACCGTGGCGCAGGCCTGCTGCAGGATCAGATCGAAGTCGACGACCTCGTTCTCACCCGGAGTCAGGGCAATGCCCGTCACGCTCTGGCTGTCGTGATCCGGCGCAGTGGCCGTCACGTCGACCGGACCCTCGGCCGAGTCGAGGAAGAGCTCGTAGAAGCCCGACCCGTCGGCGGTGAGGTTGTAGGTCTGCGCACCACTGACGATCTCGACCGAGGCGCCCGCCGCGGCGAACGGATCGCTCGAGCAGTAGCCAAGGCTCTGCACGGTACCCGACACCGAGGCGAAGCTCGCCGGAGCGGTGGCTTCCAGGGTGACCGGGACCGCCACAACGCCGTTCTCGGGGTCGTTGCTGTTGACGCAAACGCTCGCCTCGTAGGTGCCCGGGTTGAGACCGGTGCTGTCGAGGATCACGTCCACGTCTTCCGAACCACCCGCGGCAACGCTGCCGGAGGTGCTCGAGTAGCTCAGCCAGCTCACGTCGGACGGCGACGTGCAACCGCTGCCGCCGACCGACTGCGCGTTGACCGCGATCTGGATGAACGTGTTCTCGAAGTCCGGGCCGATGCTCACCACAGTCGTGGGTTCCGTGATCCCGCAGTTCTCTGCGGCAACGAAACCGGGCCGGCTCTCGGAGGAGTCGGTGGCGCCGATGTAGAAGGGATCAGCACCCGTTGCGGCGATCTCGACGACGAGGTCGTTGTTGGCCGTGTCGGCAATCGTGCCTTCGGCGTCGACCACGACCCAGGTCAGATCGTCGGCCGGGCTGACCTGGATATCGGCGGTGCCGATTTCGGTCAGCTGGCTGATGTCGATCGTGTTCTCCGGAACGCTCTTCGGAATCGAGTACAGCGTCGCCGTGATGGTCTGGTCGACCACGCCTTCCTGGACACCGAATTCGACGCTGTTGACCTGAACACCACCCGAGATTTCGGGATGATCATCCATCACGAAGCGCCGGTACAGGAAGTTCGGCCCGGTCGGACACGCCACCGAGTTGGCCTCGAGGATGTCGTTGTCACCGGTTTGCGTCAGCAGCGTGCCTCCCTGCGGCGCGATCAGCCGGGGGAAACGCTCCGGCTCGCCGGCCGGCTGGACGGCGCCCGAGCTCATCAGGTCACTGCTGCCGGAAGCGACGGCCCCGAGCAGCGGATGCGGCCCGGCGGAACCGGAAGTGGGCTCGGCCTCTTCCAGCGTCCAGTCGAGCTGGCCGGCGCCATCGGTGTTGCCGATCGTCAGCGTCTGCGTGTCGCTGTTGCCGATTTCCAGCGTGGAGCTGAAGGAAGCCGGAGCCGTATCGACGCAGGGCTCATCGAGATCCAGGCTGAAGTCCACCGTGATGGAATCGGCCGGCGTCAGGGCGACTCCGGTCTGCGTGCCATCGAGGTGGTTCGGCGCGCTGGCCGTGATGTCGACCGGCGTTTCATCGCTGGGGATGAAGATCTCGTAGAAGCCGTTCTCGTCGGCGGTCGTGTTGTAGGTGTTGTTGACACCCACGATCTCGATCGCGGCGCCGGCGGCGGCAAACGGATTGCTGCCACAGTAGCCGAGGCTCTCGACCGTGCCGTTGATGCCGGCCAGGTCGGGGCCCGGCTCGACCGTCAGGGTCACCAGGGTGGACTCGACCGGGAACGGCGAATCGACGCTGCCGTTCATCGAGGCCTGGTAGACGCCCGGTCCCGGCAGGACGGAGCTGTCGATGTCGATGTCGGTCTGCGCCGTATCGCTGGCCGGCACGGTCACCAGGGCCGGATTGGCGTTGGCCCAGAGCACCGGCGGCGGCTGGATCTGCACGTTGTCGACGATCGTCCACCAGCTCCAGCCGGCCTCGTAGTGCCACTGGATCAGCACTTCGGAACTGCCGGCGTAGGCGCCGAGGTCGTAGGACAGCGGGGCCGTCGGATCGGTCGGGTAGGCGACGTCGTCGCCGTCGGTCCAGCTGTCGATCACGTCCCAGGTGTCGCCACCGTCGCCGCTGACCAGCAGGGTCACCGTCGAATCTTCGAAGCCGCTGCGATAAGCGAAGTCGAAGTCGAGGTTGATGCTGCCGGTCACGCTGCTGAAGTCGATCGGCGGCGAGATCAGGGCCGTATCGGCCTGGATGCCGCTACCGCAGTCGTCGGAGTCGGCGATGGCCGCTCGCGTACCACCGGCCGGCCATCCGGGCGGGGTGGTCTGGTCGGTGGTGCTCCAGGGGCAGGCCGGCGAGGAATTGTCGACGAGCGTCCAGCCTTCCGGCGGGAAGGTGCCCTCGAAGTCCTCGTTGATGCCGTTCGGATTGAAGTCCAGCGTGACGTCACCCGACAGGCCGCCGACGTTCTGGACGTCAATCGTTTCGGAGGTCGTGTTCGGGTACTCGACGGTGATGTCGACGGTCTCCGGCAGGATGATTTCCGGCACCGGATCGACCGTGACTTCGAAGTCTGTCGGGGTCACCGGGTAGGCGCTGCCACCCTTGACCACGATCGGCACGTTGTAAACGCCGGCTGCCAGGTCCGAGGCGTCGACGTTCAGGTCGACGTCGACCGAGCCGCCCTGCGGCACCGTGACGGTCATGGGGTCGACCTGGATCCAGGGAACACCGACGTTGTCGTGAGTGAAGTCCACATCGTCGACATTGGCCCACCAGTCCCAGCCGGAGGAGTAGCGGAAGCGGACCTGCACCGCGCTGTTTCCGGTATAGGCGTCCAGGTCGATCGAGACCGGAATGCCCGGGCCCGTCGGATTCTGGTCGCTATCCCAGGTCAGTTCGTTGGTCCAGGTGGTGCCGCCGTTGGTAGTCACGTCCACCGCGAAGAAGCTCGAGCCCAGATGCCGGTACACGGCGAGCAGGTCGAGCTGGGCGGTGGTGGAGGCCGACAGGTCGACCGCCGGGCTGACCAGGCTGGTGTCAACGGTGATGCCGGAGCCGCACTCGTCCGAGTTGGCGGCGGCACCCTGGCCGGTTCCGGCGTAGTTGTCCATCGGGACATCGTCCGTACGCAGCCAGATGCAGCCACTGCCTGCATCGTCTTCGACCGTCCAGCCGTCGGGCGGGAAGGAACCCTGGAATTGCTCGAAGAACTCCGAACCGGTTCCGCCGGTGCCGAGCATGACTTCCGCGTCGGCCGTGCCGGTGTTGTTGATGGTGATCGTGGTCGAATCCTGCGTGCCGCGATCCAGCGTCAGGCTGGCGGTCGCCGGGAGTTCCACGATGCCCGCGTTGAGCGCGAAGTCCGCGGTCGTCGGGCCGCTTACCTCGCCGATGTTGTCATCGAGCGTTTCGTAGCCTTCGGCGCTGATGGTGACGTCGTAGGTCAGGCCCGGCGGCAGGTCGATGCTGTAATTGCCGCTGCCGTCGGTGGTGGCCGGACCGTAGGTGAAGTCGTCGCCGTCGGTGAACAGCAACTCGGCGCCCTCGATCCCGGTGCCCGGGAAGTTGGCGTCGGTGACCTGACCGCTGACGGTCTCGCCGGCCACGGCCTGAAGCTGCTGGTCGAGCGTGATGGTTTCGTCGTCGGTGATCGTCAGTCCCGTCACGACGGCGGTCTGGTAGCCGTTGCGCGAGAACTCGATGTCATAGCTCTGGCCCGTCTCGGTTTCCGGCAGGCTCAGGCTGTAGTTGCCGGCGGCGTCCGTCGTCGTGCTGATCGGATTCGGCGGCGTTTCGAAGTCTTCGGTCGATACCGTCACGCCGGCGATCGGGTTGCTGGTATCGAGGTCGGTGACCGTGCCGGTCAGCGTGCCGCGCGGACCGGCCGCGGCGAGCGCGCCCTGGACGGCGGCCAGCGCGTCGATCTCGCCCCAGCCGGTGGCGTAGTTGGGCACGTTGCCCGGACCTTCGCCACCGACGCCGGAGTCGTAGTCGATCGGCGTGGCGGTCTGCATCAGAACGGTGCCCAGCGTGGCGAAGTCGCCGGCCAGGCTGGGGGCGGCGCTGATCATCAGCGCGATCACGCCGGAGGCGGCCGGTGCCGACATCGAGGTGCCGGTGAAGCCGCAGGTGTAGCCGCTGTCGCCACCGTTCGAGTTGACCGAGCAGATCGCCACGCCCGGGGCGATGACGTTCGGCTTCAGATCCGGGTAGCCCATCGGGTCGGGCAGGGCCGGATCGGTGCCGTCGTTCGGGTTGTCGGTCGGACCCCAGTTGGAGTGACTCGCGTACTGGCCGTTGCTGTTGCCGCTCGAGCCGATTCCCAGCACCGTACCGTAACGGGCCGGGTTGCCCACGGTGTTCGGGCCGGGCGGCGAGCTGTAGCCGCAGTTGCTGGCGTTGCCGTTGGAGACGATCGGCACGACGCCGGCGGCGATCCAGCCGTCGACAACGCCCTGGTACCAGCCGTCGTAGGTCTGGCCGCAGTCGCCCCAGGAATTGTTGACCACGTGCACGCGCTGGCTCGGGTCGGGGTTGTTGCCGGCCAGGTCGGTCGGCGCGGCCATGAACTCGCCGCAGGCCAGCAGGTTGGCCCCGGGGCAGCTGGTGCTGGTGCAGCCGAGGCAGGACACCCACTCGGCGCCGGGCGCGGCACCGATCTGGTTGTCGCCGCCGTCGTCGCCGACGGCCGTGCCGGTCACGTGGCTGCCGTGCGGATTCGGCCAGACCGGCTCGGTGGTACCGCCCACGTCGAACCAGTTGTAGTTGTGATCGAAGCTGCCGCCGCCGAGATTGCCGCGGTAGTTGCTGACCAGGGCATCGTGCGTGTAACGCGTGCCCGAGTCGATGATGCCGACGTCGGCACCCTGGCCGGTGTAGCCCAGGGCCCAGACGTCGGGCACGTTGATCTGCACCAGGCTGTCGACGACTGCCTGAATCTGGTTGTCGTCGTTGGTCAGGTTGGCCGGCGGCTCAGGGATGAAACCGACCGGTTCCTGGATCACCCTCGCCACATCCGGGCGCGATGCCAGCATGTTGAGAATCTGGTTGTCGGTGTTGCGGATGGCGATGACGTTGTCGATCCAGAAGGACCGGTAGTCGGCGCCCATGGAATCGAGCTCGCCCTTCAGCGCGGCCTGGGAGCGGTCTGCAACTTCCTTGAGGGTGTTGTAGACGAACCAGCCGCGTTCTTCCCAGCCCATGTCGAGGGCGGGCGAGAGATCGGCCTCTTCGCGGAGGTAGACCAGCGAGGTGGCCGTTCCCCGGGCTTCGAGGTTGGTCTTCAGTTCCGGGTCGATGAACGGCCGCTGATCGGCCGGGTTCTTCTCCCCGAGCGTGCCGGCCGCATCCTGGGCCACGACCGATCCGGTCGCCGCCAGGACACACCCCAACACGAGTGTGGCCAGTAAGTACTTGATTCTCATGTAATCTCCCTGAGCTTGTTGGTCGTTTCAGTCGTAAAAGACACCGTTCCGCTCCAACCCGGAACCGCATCAGTCACGCTGGCTTTTTCAGAATCGAATCGCCCCGTGCCGACCCTGCCGGCGTGGAGCGATCCGTCGATTCGTCTTTCAACATAAGCGATGCGCTAGACGCGCGTCAAATTTATGCGAGACGGTGGAAGGCAGCGCGCGAAAATGCTCAAGAAATGCACGAATTGCCGGGCGACGCGCCGAACGGGCGTGCTGTCGATCCGGGATTCGATGGCCCATGGCGCGCCGATCGAAAGCGCGGCACCGAGAGCAGGGCGTCGACCTGCCCGACTAGGCGCGCAGGCCGACGCCGCGCTTGAGCAGCCACAGGCTAAGGGTGCCCAGCAGGAAGGCGAAGCCGACGACCATGACGTAGGCCAGGCCCAGCGGCACGTCGCTGATCCCGAGCATGCCGTAGCGCAGGGCATTGACCATGTAGAGAATCGGATTGCCCATGGCCACTTGCTCCCACAGCCCCGGCAGCAGGCCGACCGAGAAGAACACGCCCCCGAGGTAGGTCATGGGCTGCAGCACGAAGGTCGGAATGATGGCGATGTCGTCGAACTTCTGGGCGTACACGGCGTTGATGAAGCCGCCGAAGGCGAACACCACGGCGGTCAGGATCAGGATCGAGACGGTGACCAGGGCGTTGTGCATGAAGAAGCCTGAGAAGAAGCCGGCCACGAGCCAGACCAGAACGCCCACGCCGAGCGCGCGAAACAGCGCGCCAGACACGTAGCCGGCGAGGATGATCCAGGGCGGCAGCGGACTGATCAGGAGCTCCTCGATGTGCTTGCCGAACTTCGCACCGAAGAACGAGCTGGTGATATTGCCGTAGCTGTTGGTGATCACCGACAGCATGATCAGGCCCGGCACGATGAACTCCATGTAGTCGATGCCGCCCATCTCGCCGACGCGGCGGCCGATGATCGAGCCGAAAATGACGAAATACA
Organism: Gammaproteobacteria bacterium; assembly: GCA_009908385.1. Lineage (GTDB taxonomy): Bacteria > Pseudomonadota > Gammaproteobacteria > Xanthomonadales > Wenzhouxiangellaceae > Wenzhouxiangella. Next base: position 3,720 of record JAAAPE010000028.1, on the reverse strand, counting down.
GGCTCATCGTGATCACCGGCGGAATCAGGGTCTGCGGCCAGATGCGCAGGATACGCGTGACTTCCTTGATGAGGATCGTCTTGTAGCCGATCCAGTAGCTGTGCGCGGACACTTCGGTCGTCATGCCGCCTCCTCGTCGATGCCCACCAGACGCATGAACAGCTCCTCGAGCCGGTTGGCCTTGTTACGCATCGATATGACCTCCACGCCCTGCTCCTCGAGCACGCGAAAGAGGCGATTGAGGCTGCGCGACTTGGGAATGCTCGCCTCGAGCGTGCTGGCATCGCGCCGCACGATCTCGATGCCATCCACCTCCGGCAGGGTATCGATCGGTTCACGCAGATCGAGCACGAAGGTCTCGACCTGGAGCTTGCCCAGAAGGGTCTTGACCGAGGTGTTCTCGATGATATCGCCGTGGTCGATGATGGCCACGTTGCGGCACAGGTTCTCGGCTTCCTCGAGGTAGTGGGTGGTCAGGATGACCGTGGTGCCGGCCTCGTTGATCTCCGAGATGAACCGCCACATCGAGCGGCGGATCTCGATGTCGACGCCCGCCGTCGGCTCGTCGAGGATCAGCAGATTCGGTTGGTGCACCATTGCCCGGGCGATCATCAGCCGGCGCTTCATGCCGCCCGAGAGCTGGCGCGACGGACCGAAGGCCTTGTCCCAGAGGCTGAGCTTCTTGAGATAGCGCTCGGCGCGCTCGCGCGCCACCCGTCGGGGCACGCCGTAATAGCCGGCCTGGTTCACGACGATGTCGAACGGCTTTTCGAACTGGTTGAAGTTGACCTCCTGCGGCACCAGGCCGATTTCGGCCATGGCCCGCGAACGGTCCTTCTGCACGCTGATGCCGAACACCTTCGCCTCGCCCGAGGTGGCGTTGACCAGGGAGCTGACGATACCGATCAACGTCGACTTGCCGGCGCCGTTGGGGCCCAGCAGCGCGAAGAAATCGCCCTCCTCGACCCGGAGATTCACCCCGCGCAGCGCAACGACGTCGTTGCGGTAGACTTTTTTTAGGTCGCGAACTTCGAGCGCGTCCATGACAATCGGCCTATTGGTTTCGTTCGACAAGCGAGGCAGAATAGCAGCCCCGTCCCGGACCCGTCCGGCCGGGCCTTCACATCTTGGGTCATTCAAGTGGGAATCAAATCCGGATTTCGATTCGCCCTGGCGGTCGCCCTCCTGACCGCCGCCACGGTCGCCGCCGCGCAGGAGCGCGCCAGCGACGATCGCTGGTCGGGCCTGAACAAGTGCGAGCTGTCGGCCTTCGGCGGCCGGCTGACCGCGTCGGCGCTTTGCGGCACGCTGAGCGTGCCCGAAAATCCCGCCGAACCCGCCGGCCGCCAGCTGGAGCTGGCTTTCGCCGTGCTGCCCGCGCGCGCCAGCACGGCGGAGCCCGACCCGGTGTTCTTCCTGGCCGGCGGTCCCGGCCAGTCGGCCCGCGACATGCTGCCGTTGATGCGCGCGCCGCTCAACGAGCTCAACCGCGAACGCGACCTGATCTTCCTCGACCAGCGCGGCACCGGCGGTTCGAACGCGCTTGAGTGCAGCTTCGACGAACAGGGCGAGATGTGGCTCGAGCCCGACTGGGAGGAGCTCAACCGCCAGCTGCGCGACTGCCTGGACGAATGGGACGCCCGCGTCGAGTTCTACACCTCGACCGAGGCGGCCGCCGACCTCGACGCCCTGCGCGAGGCCTACGGCTTCGAGCGGATCAACCTGATCGGCGGTTCCTACGGTACGCGCCTGGGCCAGGTCTACCTGCGCAACCATCCGGGGCAGGTGCGCAGCCTGGTGCTCGACGGCGTCGTCCCCACGCGGCTCGCGCTCGGCGCCGAGCACGCCCGCATGCTCGACCGCGCGCTCGAGAAGCTGTTCGCCGAGTGCGAGGCCGACGAAACCTGCGCATCCGCTTTTCCCCAGCTCTCGGAGGCCTTCTCCGACCTCAAGGCCCGCTACCTCGACGGCGGCCAGGACATCGTCGTGACGCATCCGCGTACCGGCAGTGGCATCGACATGCGCTTCACCCGCGACCAGCTGGCCGCTGCACTGCGCTTCCTGGCCTACGGACCCGAAAGCCAGATGATGATTCCCTATCTGGTGCACGAGGCCGCCCGGACCGGCAGCCCCGAAAGGCTGGCCGCCCAGGCCATGATCGTCACCGACCGGATGAACGACATGATCGCCATCGGCCTGAACTTCTCCGTGGGCTGCAGCGAGGACTGGCCAGCCTGGCCGCAGGGCATCGATCAGTCCGGCACCCTGCTGGGCAACAGCATGACCGAGATCTACGAGCAGGTCTGCGCCTGGTGGCCGGCCGGGGACGCGCCCGACGACTTCCACGAGCCCTTCGACAGCGACGTACCCATCCTGCTGCTGTCGGGCGAACTCGACCCGGTCACGCCGCCGAGCTACGGCAACGAGGCCGCGGCGCAGTTTTCCAACAGCGCGCACCTGATCGCCAACGGCCGCGGACACATCGTCATGACCACGCCCTGCATGAGCGGCATCGTCACGCAGTTCGTTCGCCAGGCCTCGGTCGAGGACCTCGACACCGAGTGCATGGACCGCCTCGGCCACGAACCCTTCTTTCTCGACCTGCTCGGACCGGCGCCATGATCGAAGCCAGCAACCTTCGCAAGACCTTCAACAAGGGCAAGGTCGTTGCCGTCGACGACATCAGCTTCACCGCGCGCGACGGTGAAATCACCGGCCTGCTCGGTCCCAACGGAGCCGGCAAGACGACGACGCTGCGCATGCTCTACACGCTGCTCCAGCCCGACTCGGGGCAGATGCGCGTGGACGGGATCGACCCCGGGGAACAGCCGCTCTCGATCAAGCGCGCGCTCGGCGTCGTGCCGGACTCGCGGGGCCTCTACGACCGGCTGACCGCGCGCGAGAACATCCGCTACTACGGCAAGCTGCACGGTCTGGGCAAGGCGGACATCAACCGCCGAATCGAGCAGCTGGCCGACATCCTCGGCATGAGCGAATTCATCGACCGGCGCACCACGGGTTTCTCCCAGGGTCAGCGCGTGAAGGTGGCCATCGCGCGCGCGCTCATCCACGACCCGCGGACCGTGCTGCTCGACGAACCGTCCAACGGTCTCGACGTCATGACCACCCGGGCCCTGCGCGAATTCCTGCGCGAGCTCAAGAAACAGGGCTGCTGCGTGGTGCTGTCGACGCACATCATGCAGGAGGTCGCCGCCCTGTGCGACCGCATCGTCATCATCGCCGACGGCAGGGTGGCCGCGGAAGGTACGGCCGATGGGCTGCTCGCCCGCTCCGGCGAGAACAACCTCGAAGACGCCTTCGTCAAACTCATCGGTTCGGCCGAGGGGCTGCTGGCATGATCGCCGTATTCCTGAAAGAACTGCTCGACAATTTCCGCGACCGCCGGGTCATCCTCAACACCCTCGTCATCGGCCCGCTGATGGGGCCGGTGATCTTCGCGGTCATGATTTCCTTCATGGCCAGCCAGGCCGCCGAGCGCATGGAATCAAGGCTCGAACTGCCCGTCGTCGGCGCCGAGAACGCGCCCAACCTGATCGCCTTTCTCGAGCGCCAGGGGGTGTTGATCGAGGACGCACCCGAAGACCCGGAAGCCTCGGTTCGCCGGGAAGACGAAGAAGTCATCCTGCGCATCGGGCCGGACTTCGGCGAGGACTGGGAAGCCGGCCGACCCGCCACGGTCGAGATCATCGCCGACAAGTC
>JAAAPE010000008.1 GCA_009908385.1 Gammaproteobacteria bacterium | reverse complement strand
GATTCCGGTTCTCGCGCGTCGGCGCAGTGCGCACGCCGCCTTCCTGGCTGGCGAAGGTCGCCCGGCGCTTTCCGGGCATCGACGAGGCTGACGCCCTGCCCTACCGCCTGTCGATCAGCCACAACCTCTACACCCCGCGCGACATCGAAAACCCCCAACTGCCGCCGGACGACCGCCCCTACGCGGCCTGGCTGAACGTGCAGTTCGCCACCGGCACCGCCAGCGAACGCGGCGCCGATCGCGTCCACGTCGGACTCGGCGTGGTCGGTCCGCTGGCTTTCGGCGAGGAAATCCAGAAGGCGGTGCACTCCGCAATCGACGCGCCCGAGCCGGTCGGCTGGGACAACCAGATCCGTAACGAACTCACTCTCCAGCTCGGCTACGATCGATTCCGCCGCTTCATCGACCTGAGCCAGAATGGCGGCCCCGGCCTGGATGCCACCTGGATGGGTGGCGCAATGCTCGGCAACGCCCACACGCACGTCGCTGCCGGCGGCTTTCTGCGCGCCGGTTACAACCTGCCGCGAGGCTACGGCCCGCCGCGCATCACGCCGGCGATTTCCGGCGCCGGATACTTCATGCCTAGCCGGGAACCGGCCTGGTACCTCTACCTGGGGATGGAGGGTCGCCGCGTCTTTCGCGACCTGTTCATCGAAGGCAACACCTTTGGCGGCGTTGACGGGGTCAGTCGCAAACGCCATGTGGGAGAGGTTTTCGGCGGATTCGTCTACACCCGCGGACCGCTTCGCCTGGCCTACACCCACGTCTGGCGCAGCCGTGAATTCGTCGGTCAGGCCGAGGGCCAGAGTTACGGGGCGCTTTCGTTCTCGCTCTGGTGGTAGCCGCCCAGACCTTTGAGGGGCTCGGGGCGGCCGAACAGGAAACCCTGCATGTAGTCGATGCCGATCTCGCGGCAGAGCTGGGCGGTGCGCTCTTCTTCCACACCCTCGATGAGCGTGCTGATGCCCATGCCGGCGATCATCCGGTTGAGCTCGGCGAGCAGGCGGTAGCGCGGTGAGTCGCGTTCGGTCATGTCGCGAATCAGGCCCATGTCGAACTTCAGGTAGTCGGGCGGCACCTCGACCAGCTCGAGCAGGCGCGCCTGACCGGCGCCGAAGTCATCGTAGGCCAGGGCAATGTCCATCGTCGCGAGTTCCTGCTTGACCTCCGCCATGGCCCCGAGATCGGTGACGGCCGACTCGTGCACCTCGAAGACGAGCTCGAGGTCGTGGTGCTGTGCCCTGAGCCGGCGCAACTCATCGAGCAGCGCGCCCATGTCCTCGCATTCGACGGGATGGTTGTTGAAGAACAGGGGCAGCCGCAGCCCGGCCTCGGAGGCTTCGGCAAAGGCCTGGCGCCGGAGCATCCGGCTCAGCCGCACTTCGGTATTCAGCGCGGCCGCCAGCGCGAAGAGCTGCCCCGGGCCCTCGTCGAGCATCGGGTTCTCGCTTCGTCCAAGCATCTCGTAACCGAAGAGTTCACCGGAGGCGGTGACGATCGGCTGGCCGTATCCGCTGACCTGGCGATTCTCCAGCAACTCGAAGAAAGCCGGCATGTGAAGGGGAAAGTCCCGCGGCAGGGCGGCCATGCCGACGATGGTTTCCTCCCCGGTGCGGGACTCGGCCGAATCGCTGCCGAGTGAATCGGACATCAGGCGGAATTCGTGGTCGGCCAGGTGAAGCACGTCGCCGACCCGCAGGCGCGTGGGTTCGATCACGCGATCGTGATTGACGAAGGTGCCGTTGGTGCTGCCCAGGTCCTCGACCGTGAGGAAATCGTCGTCCAGGTTCAGCCGGGCGTGCATGCGTGAAAGGCGCTCCACCGACAGCTGGATCACGCAATCGGGGTGGCGTCCGATCGTGGCCGGAAATTCCTCGAGCTGAATGTGGCGCGGCAGGTTGGAGTCCTTGCCGGAGCTTTCGAGGTAGAAGCGCTGAGTCATTCAACCCCCTGCGCGGTTCACGACGAGCAGTATCGACGCATTGCCCTGCGAGCGCAAGCGATCGGATCACGCATGATATTGACAATGATTCGCATTCGTGGAATACTCTGCGCCATGTATGTTTGCGTCTGCAATGCGGTGACCGAGCGCACCATCCGCGGGCTGGTCGCCGACGGGTACCACAGCCTCAACGAAATCCAGGCCCTGACGGGCTGCTCGGACAGCTGTGGCCGCTGCCGCGAACATGCCGAAGCGGTCATCGAGGCGTCGCTTGCCCGACCCTCCCGGCCGACCCTGCCCGTGCTGGGCCTGTCCGACGACCTACCCATGCCGAGCACGGCCTGAAACCGGGGCACCGCTTCCGCCTTTCCAGAACGAGTTGACCTGGTTCGCCAGGCCGCCCTCTGCCTCCCTCCACGGCAGTTACGTTATCCTATGGTCAGTTCAACCGGCGAGAGACATTCATGAAAGGCGATCCGAGAATCATCGAAATCCTCAACCAGGCTCTGAAGGCGGAGCTGACGGCCATCAACCAGTACTTCCTGCACTCGCGCATGTACGAGGACTGGGGCTTCAACAAGCTGGCCGAAATGGAATACGAGGAATCGATCGACGAGATGAAACACGCCGACCGCATCATCAAGCGAATCCTCTTCCTCAGCGGCCTGCCCAACCTGCAGGATCTGGATCACCTGCTGATCGGGGAGCACCCCATCGAATGCCTGCAGAACGACCTCAAGCTCGAATACGAGGCGCTCGACATGTACAAGGCCGCCGTGAAGGAGTGCGAGGCCGCCGGTGACTATGCGACCCGCGACCTGTTCGAGGACCTGATCCGCGACGAGGAAGGCCATGCGGACTTCCTCGAGACGCAGCTCGAACTGGCCGAACGGATCGGCACCGAGCGCTACCTGCAGTCCCAGATGGGCGAACAGGAAATCGGAGGCTGATTCGTTGGCTGGTTGGCTGGTTGGCTGGTTCGGCAACGGATAGTTCACGGGCGGCGTTGCCGCGAGTGTTCTTTTGGCAGCGGATGGTCAATGCCTGCCGGCCGTCACGCGGCGCAGCCGCCCCGCCAGCCAGGCTGAACCGAACCAGCTAACCAGCCAACCATCCCTACCGCACCCGATCCAGCCCTCGCAGCAGCTTCTCGAGCAACTCGTCCACCTGCGCCTCACTGATGATCAGCGGCGGGCACACGGCGATGGTGTCGCCCGGAAGCGCCCGCACGATCAGTCCTTCCTGCAGACAGGCCGCAGCGGCCTCGAAGGCGATCTTCTTTTCCGCCGGGAAACGCTCGTGTGTTTCTCGATCGGCCACGAGCTCCACGCCGGCGATCAGGCTCTCCCCTCGTACATTACCCACCAGCGGATGCTCGCGGACCCGACCCAGCCCCGCCTGGAGCCGCTCGCCCATTCTGGCGGCGTGCGCCATCACGCCGCGCTCTTCCATGAGTTCGAGGTTGCGCAGGGCCACGGCCGCGGCCACCGGATGACCGGCATAAGTCAGACCGTGCGCGAACAGTCCCATTTCCCCCGAGGCCTCGGCGATGGCCTCATACATGAACGGCGGCACCGCGACCGCTGATATGGGCTGGTAGGCCGAAGACAGGGCCTTGGCCATGGTCATGGTCGCCGGCTCGATGTCCCAGGTCTGGCAGCCGAAGTCCCGTCCTGTTCGGCCGAAGCCGCAGACGACCTCGTCGTCGATCAGCAGGATTTCGTTCTCCCGCAGGATCGGCTGGATCCTCTCGAAATACCCGCTCGGCGGCGGGATGACCCCGCCCGCCCCCATCAGCGGCTCTGCAATCATCGCCGCGATGTTCTCCGCGCCTTCGCGGGCGATCACGGCTTCCAGCTCACCGGCGAGGCGTTCGGAGAAAGCCGCCTCGCTTTCGCCGGGTTCGGCGTGGCGGTAGTGGTAAGGCGCGGTCAGGTGGATGACGTCGTCGCCGGGCAGGTCGAAGTGCTTGTGGAATGCCGGCAGGCCGGTCAGCGCCGCGGACGCGAGGGTTACCCCGTGATAGGCATTGCCCCGCGAGAGAATCTTCTTCTTGTGCGGCTTGCCGATGGCGTTGAAATAATAGCGAATCAGCTTGACCTGGGCGTCGTTGGCGTCCGAGCCCGAGCAGCCGAACAGGAACCGGGCCCCCTCGATCGGCACCCACTCGGCCAGCTTGGCCGCCAGGCGGATGCTCGGTTCGTTCGCCTTGCCGGCGAACAGGGGGCCGTAGCAGAAGGTCTCCATCTGCTTCCGGGCGGCTTCGACCAGTTCCGGCTCCCCGTAGCCCAGCGCCGTGCACCAGAGGCCGGCCATGCCCTCGAGGTACCGGCGTCCGCGGCTGTCGTAGACGTAGACACCCTCCCCGCGCTGCCAGACCAGCGGACCGGTCTCGCCGTGCGCTTTCAGGTCGGTCGATGGATGGAAGAGGTGGTCGAGATCGAGCTGGCCGAGTGCGTCGGTAGTCATGAATCAGGCGGGCGCAATGGGGAAGCCAGCGAGGATGATAACGGGCTTTGGTCCCTCGATGGGCCCCCTCCGACCGGGCCCGCTCAGCTTACCCACTTCAGCAGCCGCATCTTGAGCTTGCTGTACGGCGGAAAACGCACCGGGATTTCCGGGAACAGGCCGCGCTTCATCACGGCTTTCAGGTGAGACAGTCGATCGAAGCCTGCCTTGCCGTGGTACTGGCCCATGCCGCTGTTGCCGACCCCGCCGAAGGGCAGTTCGGGCACGGACATGAACATCAGCGTGTCGTTGATACACAGGTTGCCGGTCGAGACGGCTTCGGAGAAACGGCGCTCGGACTCGCCCGAGCGGGTGAACAGGTAGGCCGACAGCGGCTTTTCGCGCTCCCGGATAAAGGCGATGGCCGCCTCGAGGTCGTCGACTTCCATGATCGGCAGGATGGGTCCGAAGATCTCCTCTTGCATCAGGGCCGAGTCCGGTGCGACCTCCGTGAGAACCGTCGGTTCGATGCGGCAGCGCGTCTCGTCGACGCGCCCGCCGATCACTACCCGGCCGCTGTCGATCAGTGGCCGCAGGCGATCGAAATGCCGGCGATTGATGATCTTGCAATAGTCGCTGCTGCCCAGGCGATCGGCCCCGTACATTTCGAACAGCTCGTGCTCGATGGCCCCGATGAGCCTGTCGCGATCCGCGGGCCTCACCAGCACATAGTCCGGCGCGATGCAGGTCTGCCCGGCATTGAGACACTTGCCCCAGATCAAGCGCCGAGCGGCCGATTCGATGTCGGCGCCGGCGTCGATCACGCAGGGACTCTTGCCGCCCAGCTCCAGGGTGACCGGCGTGAGGTGCTCTGCCGCGGCGCGCATGACGATCTTGCCCACCGCCGAGCTACCCGTATAGAAGATGTGATCGAAACGCTGCTTGAGAAGCTCGGTCGTCTCCTCGACCGCACCTTCGACCACCCGGACGGCGCGCTCGTCGAGGTACTGTGGCACGAGCTCGGCCAGCAGCTTCGAAGTGGCCACGGCCACCTCGGATGGTTTGAGCACCGCGCAGTTGCCGGCGGCAATGGCCGGGATCAGCGGGCTGAGCAGGAGCTGGATCGGATAGTTCCAGGCACCGATAATCAAGACCACGCCGAACGGTTCGGGCTGCACCCAGCTGCGGCCTGGCTTGCCGACCATGGGCGTGGGCACGCGCCGCGCCTTCGTCCAGCGCTTGAGCCGCTTTCGTGCGTGCTCGACCTCGCTGAAGATCAGCGCCGTCTCGCCCAGGAGCACTTCCTGCTGCGGCTTGCCGAGGTCCTCGGCCAGGGCATCGCTGACGCGCGCTTCGTTCTCCTCGAGCATGCGCGAGATGGCGCTCAGCTGTTCGCGCCGCCACTGCAGTGAACGGGTCAGGCCTCGATCGAAGTGATCTCGGAGTTCGGCGAGCATGTCTGGGAATGTGTCGGGGTCGGAGAACATTCGCTGTGCTTCAGGTCTCGGGTTTAACTGCTGACTACTGACTACTGACTACTGACTACTGACTACTGACTACTGCACAGCATACCCCTGACACACCCATCCTGAAACCTGGCGTCAGAGTCCGGTTGACGGTATAGGCTAGATCGGCTCGAAGTTCGAGGTGAAGTGCCGGAGGAAACGCGGCTCCCAGGTAATGCGGTAGCCCGGCGCATCGCGCCGCTGATCACGCACGCGCTCGAAGGCCTCGATCAGGTAGTCGACGTGGCTCTGAGTGTAAACGCGACGGGGAATGGCCAGGCGCACCAGTTCGCGCGGCGCCGGAATCAGCTTTCCGTTCTCGTCGTACTTGCCGAACATCACCGAACCGATCTCGACCGAGCGGATGCCCGCCAATTTGTAGAGCTCGCAGACCAGCGACTGGCCCGGATACTGATCGACCGGGAGGTGATCGTAGAGCTTGCCGGCGTCGACGTAGACCGCATGGCCGCCGATCGGCTTGATCACGGGAATACCCAGCCGGTCGAGATGCTCGCCGAGATAAGCGGTCGATCGCGTCCGGTAACGCAGGTAGTCCTCGTTGAAGATCTCGTCGAGCCCGATCGCGATCGCCTCCATGTCGCGGCCGGACAACCCACCATAGGTGGTGTAGCCCTCGGTGATGATCAGCACGCTGGTGCAGTGCTCGGCCAGCTCGGCATCGTTGAGGGCCAGGAAACCGCCCATGTTGGCCAGCGCATCCTTCTTGGCGCTGAACACGCAGCCGTCGGCCAGGGCGAACATCTCGCTGGCGATCTCACGGCAGGACTTTCCGCCGTAGCCTTCCTCGTCCTGCTTGATGAACCAGGCGTTTTCGGCGATGCGGCAGGCATCGAGAATGAACAGGATGCCGTGTTTTCGGCACAGGTCACGAACCTCACGCGCATTGGCCATGCTGACCGGCTGGCCGCCGCCGGAGTTATTCGTGACCGTCAGGATGATCGCGCCGAAATTCTCAGCGCCCCGCTCGGTGACGATCTCAGCCATGCGTTCGACATCGGCGTTGCCCTTGAACGGGAAATCGCTGTCGGGCTTGGCCGCCTCGGGTGTCACGCAGTCGATGGCCTCCGATCCGCTGTATTCGATGTTCGCCCGTGTGGTATCGAAGTGCGTATTGCTCAGGAAGGTCCGGCCCTCGCCGCCGAGATGGCTGTAGAGAATGCGTTCCGCAGCCCGTCCCTGGTGAGTCGGCAGGATGTGCGGATAGCCGGTCAGTTCCCGGACCACCTTTTCGAGCCGCTGCCAGCTGATCGACCCGGCGTAGGACTCGTCGCCGCGCATCAGGCCGGCCCACTGCTCCGCGCTCATCGCCGAGGTGCCGCTGTCGGTCAACAGGTCGATGATGACCTGCTCCGACCTCAGCTTGAAGGGGTTGTAATGCGCTGCCTCGAGGTAGGTTCTACGCTCCTCTCGCGTGGTCATCGCGATCGGCTCGACCGCCTTGATTCGGAAGGGCTCGATGACGGTTCGGAACTGTTCGGACATGACGGGGCGAACTCGCTATTCTGAAAAACCAGCGGCGATGATAGCGGCTAGCCGCCCAACCGTCACCCGTCGTTAACAAAGGTGAACGAAAGAAATGTGATCAAACTGTGACCAACCGCCAGAAATTTGCGTGATACTCGTCACATTTTCGGAAATTCGTTCGCCGATCGGGTAGAAGAGCGGACCATCGATCGTGTATACCCAGCGCTGGCTCCATGAGGGGAGGAGCCGAAAAAGCGATCAAGGGGACTCACAGCAATTGATCGATACGGGAGAAAACCTACATGTTACGAAGCAATTCGTTAACTCGGCTGGTCGGCATCTTTCTGCTGGCCGCCACCTTCCTCACCACGGCTCACGCCTCTGAACTCCGCACCGTCAAACAGCCCATCGAAGGACGCTACATCGTCGTACTCAAGGACGACGTGGCCACCCTGGGTAGTGGAAACGGATCCGGGTTCAGCGACCGTGGCAGTCGAGGTGTCACCGTCGCTTCGGTCGCGCAGAACATGGCGCGCACCCACGGTGCCCAGCTCCGCGGTTCGTTCTCGCACGTTCTTCCGGGCTTCGTGGTCGAGGCCGACGAAGACGCGCTGGTCAAGCTGATCACCGACGACCGCGTCGCCTACGTCGAGGAAGACGGCATCGTCTCGATTCGCGCCACGCAGAACAACGCGACGTGGGGCCTGGATCGAGTCGACCAGCGTGATCGTCCGCTCGACGGCAGCTACACCTACAACACGACCGCCAGCAACGTGCACGCCTATGTCATCGACACCGGCGTGCTCGGCTCGCACAACGAGTTCAGCGGTCGCATGGGCAACGGCTACACCGCCATCAACGACGGCCGCGGCTGGACTGATTGCAACGGCCACGGAACCCACGTCGCCGGCACCGTCGCAGGTTCCACGTACGGCGTCGCCAAGGGCGCAACCGTCCACGCCGTCCGCGTACTCGGCTGCAACGGGTCGGGCACCAACTCCGGCGTGATCGCGGGCATGGACTGGGTCGCCGCCAACGCGCAGTTCCCGGCGGTGGCCAACATGAGCCTGGGCGGGGGTGCCTCGACCTCCACCGATAACGCCGTGACCAACATGCGCAATTCCGGCGTAACCGTGGTTGTGGCCGCGGGCAACGACAACTCCAACGCCTGTTACAGCTCGCCCGCCCGTTCCGCCGATGCCATCACGGTCGGTTCGTCGACCAGCTCCGACTCGCGGTCGAGCTTCTCGAACTACGGCAGCTGCGTCGATATCTTCGCGCCGGGCTCGAGCATCACCTCGGCCTGGTACACGGGTAACTCGTCGACCAACACGATCAGCGGCACCTCGATGGCCTCGCCGCACGTGGCCGGCATCGCCGCGCTGTATCTCGCGGACAACCCGGGCGCCACGCCCAGCCAGGTCGAAAACGCCATCTATTCGAGCGGCTCGAGCAACAAGCTCAGCGGCATCGGCTCCGGCTCGCCCAACCTGCTCGCCTACTCGCTGTTCGACGGCGACGGCGGCGGCGGTGACGACGGCGGCGGCGGTGGCGGCGGCACGACCGAGCTGTCCAACGGCGTTCCGGAAAACAACCTCTCCGGCGCCCAGGGCTCGGAAGCCGACTTCACCATCGACGTCCCGTCGGGCGCCACCAACCTGGAAATCGCCATGAGCGGCGGCTCCGGTGACGCCGACCTGTACGTCCGCTTCGGTGCCGAACCGACCACGTCGACCTACGACTGCCGTCCGTACCGCAATGGCAACAACGAGACCTGCGAGTTCGCGACGCCGCAGACCGGCACCTACTACATCATGCTCCGGGGCTACAGCAGCTACTCGGGCGTGAGCCTCGTCGCCAGCTTCGATGAAGACGACGGCGGTGGCGGCGGCGGTGGCGCCCCGTGCAGCAACTGCACGGAGTACACCGGTTCGCTGTCCGGCTCGAACGACTCCGATGTGCAGCCCGACGGCACGTACTACTACGCCGGTTCGGGAACGCACAACGGCTGGCTCTCGGGCCCGACGAACGCCGACTTCGATCTCGAGCTCTACCGCTGGAGTGGATGGGGATGGAACCGCGTTGCCAGCTCCACCAGCGCCTCGAGCGAGGAGCAGATCAGCTACAACGGCTCCGCCGGTTACTACTACTGGCGCGTGGAGTCCTACTCGGGTAGCGGCAGCTACAGCTTCTGGCTGGATTCGCCGTAAACACCCCGCCTGAAGACAGGCCAACGAGAAACGCCCCGGACTCCGGGGCGTTTTTCTTTGCCTGTCACGTCCGGCAGCCCCTCAGTAGCTGAGCACCGAGTGCAGCGGCACGGCCACGCGCTGGGCGCCGTCGAGGAAGCCCAGTTCGATCAGGACGGCCGCACCGACCACATCGGCCCCGGTTTCGGCGAACAGCTCGCAGGTCGCCGCCATCGTTCCCCCCGTTGCAAGGACGTCGTCGACGACCAGGATTCGGTGGCCTTCGCCTGCGGCATCTGCGTGCATTTCCACCGCGTCGCTGCCATATTCCAGCTCGTACGCTCGCCGTATGGTCGAGCGCGGCAGCTTGCCGGGCTTGCGCACGGGGATGAAACCCGCGCCGAGAGCCCGCGCCACGCCAACGGCGAAGATGAATCCGCGCGATTCGATGCCCGCGACCAGGTCGATGCCCATGCCCACGAAAGGCTCGTAGAGCCGGTCGACCGCCCAGGCCAGCCCCCTGGCGTCGGCCAGCAGCGGGGTAATGTCCTTGAACGTGACGCCGGCCTCGGGCCAGTCGGGCACGTCGCGAATCAGCTCCCGGTAATCCATGGCACCCTCAGCGCTCGCGGTCGGCATGATCCGCCAGCACGCCGGCCACTACCGTCGTCAACTGGCTGGCGTAGGGCAGGTGCAGGAACTCGTTGGGTCCATGGGCGTTGGATTTCGGCCCGAGCACGCCGGTGATCAGGAACTGGGCCTCCGGAAATGACTCGCCGAGCATGGCCAATGAGGGAATCGTTCCGCCCTCCCCCATGTACATGGCCGGCTTGCCCCAGACCGACTGCGAAGCCTTCTGGCAGGCCCGATCGAGCCAGGGGGCGAGTTCAGGGGCATTCCAGCCGGTCGCGGCAGCCTCTGGCTCGAAGCGAACTCTTGCGCCGTAGGGCGGATCGGACTCGAGAATCTCCCTGACTCGCTCAGTGGCCGCCTCGCCGTCGAGCGTCGGCGGCAGGCGCATGGACAGTTTCAGCGACGTGCAGGGGCGAAGGACGTTGCCTGCCGAACCGAGCTCCGGCAGGCCGCCGGCGCCGGTGACCGCCAGGGCGAACTCCCAGTTCCGCCGGAGCAAGCGCTCGAGCGGCGCCTCGCCCATCGGGCTGGCGCCCTCGACCCAGGGAAAGGCGCTGTGCACGCCTTCCCCCAACGCCTCGGCCACCGCCGCGAGCTGCTCACGGCGCTGCTCCGGTATCTCGGCCTGCAGTTCGCGGGGAAGGATGCGCCCGCTCTGTTCGTCCTCGAGGCGGGAGAGCAGCTGTCGGGCGATGCGAAAACTCGAAGGCACGATGCCCGAGGCCATGCCCGAATGCACGCCCTCGGTGAGGATGTCGACGTGCAGGGTGCCCGCCGCCATGCCCCGCAGCGAGGTAGTGACCCACAGCTGTTCGTAATTGCCCGCGCCGGAGTCGAGGCAGACCACCAGCGAGGGCGAGCCGATGCGTTCGGACAGATGCTCGATGTAGGCCGGCAGGTCATAGCTGCCCGACTCCTCGCAGCCCTCGATGACCAATACGAAGCGTGCGTGCG
>JAAAPE010000139.1 GCA_009908385.1 Gammaproteobacteria bacterium | reverse complement strand
GCCGCTGGCCTCGCGCGGAATCTTCGTCTACACCGCGGCGGCACCGACCGTGTCGGTGGGCGAGCGAATCACACTCAGCGGCAACGTCGCCGAGTTCTTCGACAGCACCCAGATCACCAACCCCACCGGAATCACGCTGCTCGCCAGCGGCGAGACGCTGCCCGAGGCGGTGGCCTTCGACACGCAGACGCCCTCGGCCGATCCCGAGTCCCCGAGCTGCGGCATCAACAACTTCGAGTGTTTCGAGGGCATGCGGGTGAGCATCGCCGACGGCTTCGTCACCGCGCCCAACCAGAGTTTCGGCGGCGATCCGCTGGCCGAAGCCGAGATCACCGCCTCGGGCGAGCGCTCGTTGCGCGAGCCGGGCGTCGAGTACCCGGGCCTGGGCGGCATCTGCCCGCAGTGCGCGGTCTGGGACGGCAACCCCGAAATGTTCGAGATCGACTTCGACGCGCTCGGCCTGCCCAACGCCACCGTTGCCGGCGGCACGCGCTTCACGGCCACCGGCGTGATCGGCTACGAGTTCGGCGACTACGAGATCTGGCCGACGGCATACGAACTGACCGAAGAACCGGTGCTGCCCGTCCCCGCGCCGGGCGCCGGGGCCGACCAGCTGAGCATCGCCTCGCTCAACGCGCTGGACCTTTTCGATCCGGTCCAGGACGGTCCGCGTCCCATTCCGACCTGTGGTGCCGGCTACGTGGCCAACGACCGCGAAACGCCCTCACAGGCCGAGTACGACGCCAAGCTCGACAAGGTCGCCGGCACCGTCATCGAGGGACTGGGCCTGCCCGATGTCATCGCCTTGCAGGAAGTCGAAAGCGTCGACGTGCTCGACGACCTGGCCGCGCGCATCGGCACGCTTTCGGGCGGCGCGGTCGGCTACGACGCCTACCTGGTCTTCGGCAACGACCGCGGCAACATCAACAACGGTTATCTGGTCAATCCGGCCCGCGTGGCGGTGGATGACGTCGAGCCGATCGACGCCGACGCCTGCCTCAGTTCGGACAATACGCCGCTGCATGACCGGCCGTCGCTTCAGCTCGAGGCGCGCTTCGTCGGCGGCGGGGCGGACTGGCCCTTCGTGGTGATCAACAACCACCTGCGCTCGCTCGGCGGCATCGACGACGAGGCGCGCACGCGCCTGAAGCGGCACGAGCAGTCGCAGTCGGTCGCGGCGCGCATCCAGGCGCTGCAGAGCGGCGACCCGACGCTGCCCGTGGTGGTCATCGGCGACCTGAACGCTTTTCAGTTCAGCGACGGCTACGTCGACGTCGTCGGCCTGCTCTCGGGGACCTCGGTGGAAGCGGCCAACCTGGTCAACATCGAGAATGCCGGGGTGCCCGGCTTCGATCCCGGCAACCAGGTCGATCCGGTCCTGCACCGGCCGATCGAGAGCCTGCCGGCCGGGGAGCGCTACTCGTTCATGTTCCGCGGCGTCTCGCAGGCCCTGGACCATGCCCTGCTCAGCGCTTCGGCCGAGCCCTTCCTGGTCGGCTTCGGCTACGCGCGCGGCAACGCCGACGTCTACGCGGGCTTCGCGGAAGATACCGGCAACGTGCTGCGCAGTTCCGATCACGACGGCCTGGTGATCGTGCTCGATCCAGCCGGCCGGGCGGACGAAGTCTTCTCCGACCGATTCGAAAGCGACTGAGCCTCAGCTGCTCGCGGCTTGCCGCCGCCGGGTCGAGGCCTCCAGCAGCTCGGCCAGGCGGCGGGTTCCGGGGCCGGCGCCATCGGCGTCGGCAAAGACCAGGTAGAGCGTGGCGTAGCGCTCGCGACCCTTCTCCAGCGGCAGCGGCTGGAGCTGACCGTCTTCGAGCTCGCGCCGAATGATGTCCTCGGCATACCAGGCAAAGCCCAGCCCCATGCAGGCTGCGCGAATCGATGTGGCCTTGCTGGTGACCGTCCAGCGTTTCTCGCTCACCGCCCAGGCCGCGCTGGAGGCCGGCTGGCTGCCGCTGTCGCGCACCACCAGGTGACGGTGCTGGCGCAGGTCGTCCAGGTTCGGGTTCCGGCCCAGCCGGTTGAGGGGATGATGCGGCGCGGCGGCGGCGATGAAACGGACCTGCATGAGGGCCTCACCCACGAAGCCCGGTGGAATCGAGGAGGCGATCGCCAGGTCGACGGCGCCTCGGGTCAGCAGCTCGCTCGTGCCCCCGAGCACCGATTCGTGAAGCTGGACCCGCATGTGCGGAAACGTGACTGAAAGCGCGTCCAGGCATTCCAGAAGCAGCCAGGTGGGAAAGATGATTTCGGCCGCCAGCCGCAGTTCGGCCTCCTCCCCGGCCGCCAGCCTTCCGGCCAGCCGCTCGAGCTGCCCGGATTCCTCCAGCAGCGCTCGGGCGCGCCGGTAGAGCGTTCGCCCGGCCGGCGTCAGCACGGACCGACGGCCCTCGATCGTGAACAGTTCGACCCCGAGCAGGGTCTCGATGCGGTCGACCGCGTAGTTGAGCGTCGACTGCGACTTGCTGATCGCCTCCGCGGCCGCGGCATAGCTGCCGGCCTCGACCACCGCCACCAGCGCCCGCCACTGCTCCAGCGAGATTCTCGCGTGCTCCATGTTCGATTTATTCGAATGGTAAAGACGAAATTATCCGATTTTTATTCGAACAGGGCAAACGTATGCTGACGATCAGCCCGAGAATCGCCATCGGGAAGCCGCAACTCGAAACCTGGAGAAACCGCCATGAAAACCCTTCTCGTCATCAAGTCGAGCCTGTTCAACGGCCGAGGCCAGTCCAGCCAGCTGGCGGATGCCTTCGTCGAGCGCTGGCGCGGGCGCAACCCGGAAGGGCGGGTACTGTGCCGGGACCTCGCGCTCGAGCCCGTGCCCCACCTCGACGCCGAGACCTTCGACGGCTTTCGCGCCGAGCCGACCGAGCGCTCGCCCGCGCAGCACGCCGCCGCGGCCGTGTCCGACTCGCTGATCGCCGAACTCAAGTCGGCCGACGAGGTCGTGCTGGGACTGCCCATGTACAACTTCTCCGTGCCGTCGACGCTCAAGTCCTGGATGGACTACGTCGCGCGCGCCGGGGTGACCTTCCGCTACACCGAGAACGGGCCCGAAGGCCTGCTTGCCGACCGGCCGCTGTATGTCTTCGCCGCGCGCGGCGGGCACTACGTCGGCACGGAGATGGATACGCAGACTCCGCTGATCCGTCACTTCTTCGGCCTGCTCGGCATCACCGAACTGCGCTTCACCTACGCCGAGGGCCTGGCGGTCAGCCCGGAACAGGCCGAACGGGCCCGCGCGCAGGCGGTCGAAGCGATCGAACGCCTGGCCGCCTGAGGCCGGCGCAAGGGAGATGGCCATGAATCGTCCGCGCGTGATCGAGCGAATCATCGAATCGGTGCCGACCTCCGACGGCGCCGGGGTCAAGCTTCGCCGCAGCCTCGGCCAGCAGGCCAGCGACGCGCTGCGGCTCGATCCCTTCCTGATGCTCGACGAGTTCTATTCGGACCGGCCCGACGACTACATCGCCGGCTTCCCGCCGCACCCGCATCGGGGGTTCGAGACGGTCACCTACATGCTCGACGGGCGCATGCAGCACCGCGACCACCTGGGCAATACCGGCGACCTCGGCCCGGGCGGGGTGCAGTGGATGACCGCGGGCCGCGGCGTGATTCACTCGGAGATGCCGCAGCAGAGCGAAGGCCGCATGCGCGGCTTCCAGCTATGGATCAACCTGCCGGCGGCCGAGAAGATGAAACCCGCCGGCTACCGCGACATTCCGTCCGACGCGATCCCGGAACTCGAGCTCGACGGCGCCCGGGTTCGCGTGATCGCCGGGCGGCTGGCGCTCGACGGGCAGACGGCCGCGGGCCCCGTCAACGGCGACACGGACAGGCGCTCGACCGACCCGCTCTACCTGGACCTGCATCTCGAGCCCTCGAGCACGATCGATGTTCCGGTTGCCGAAGGCTACAGCGCTTTCGCCTATCTCTATGAAGGGGCCGCCTCGATCGGCGGGCAGGCGCTCGGCCTGCGTTCGGCCGGCGTTCTGGATAATGGCGATCTCGTCCGCGTCCGGTCGGGGAGCGAGGGCGCGCGACTGCTGCTCCTGGCCGCCAGGCCGATCGGCGAGCCGGTCGCGCAGTACGGACCGTTCGTGATGAACACGCGCGAGGAGCTCGAGCAGGCCGTCGCCGACTATCGCGGAGGGCGGCTCACGGCCCGCTGACCCCCGGCGCGGGGCAAGCGGACCCGTGGTCGGATGTCCACGGGTCCGCGGTGCTGCGGGTGCTGCTTGCGGCCTGCATGCGAAGGAAGGCGCAGGCCGGGCGGCGAATGCCGATCAGTCGTCGAGACTGCGGATGTAGGCCACCAGATTGTCGAGGTCCTCGTCGCTCAGCGCATGACCGAAGGCGGTCATGATCGGCGACAGGCCGACCGCGGCGCCGCCGTCGGCGATCACGGTGCGGATATGGGCGTCGTCGACCTCGTTCTGCCACTCGGCCGAACTGAGATCCCGCGGCTGCGGATTGAGCGCGGCCGAGGCGGGGCCGTCGCCCTTTCCGGTCGGTCCATGACAGGTCCCGCAGAGCTGTTTGAACTTGGTCTCGCCGGCGGCGACGTCGGCGGCCGGGACGGGTTGCGCCAGCATGGCGCCGGCGGATAGAACGACTGCAGTCAGCAGAACACGCATTTTGACTCTCCTCATGGGTCTTCGATTGTGCGCAGCTTCATTCTAGAACCGGCCGGCCCGGCAACGCTGAATCGAGCCTGAACCGGGTCAAAAAGATGAATCAATTATACCGCTATCGGCTGTCGTGCGGCGGCAGGCATTCCGTGCGCGCAATATCGCGCCACGTGGACACGGTCCGGCCTATACTTGTCCGCCCTGTCGCACTGATCGAACATCGTCAAGCGGTTGTTCAAGGCAATGAACCTGATCGAAAAACACCATCAGCGCCGCGTCGGCATCTGGCTGCTCGTGTGCTGCTTCGTCCTCTTCTGCCTGGTCATGCTCGGCGGTGCCACCCGGCTGACCGGTTCGGGGCTGTCGATGGTCGAATGGGAGCCGGTGACCGGCATCATCCCGCCGACCAGCGAGGAGACCTGGATGCGGGAATTCGACGCCTACCGCCAGAGCCCGGAATACCAGCAGGTCAATCGCGGCATGTCGCTCGACGACTTCAAGGTGATCTACTGGTTCGAGTTCGGCCACCGGATGCTGGCGCGATCGCTCGGGTTGATCTTCGCCCTGCCGCTGGCCTGGTTCCTTTGGCGCGGCTGGATCCCGAAGCGGCTGCGCTGGCCCCTGGTGGGGCTGCTCGGGCTGGGTGCGCTGCAGGGCTGGATGGGCTGGTACATGGTCCAGAGCGGCCTGGTCGACATTCCGCGCGTCAGCCCTTACCGCCTGGCTGCGCACCTGAGCCTGGCGCTGATCATCTTTTCGCTGATGTTCCGGCTCGCCCTGGGCCTGTTGCTGCCGGGCGAGCACCGTCCGCACCCCATGCGGCGCTGGACCATCGGCTTGCTGACCCTGACCGGGCTGACCGTTTTCGTCGGCGCCTTCGTGGCCGGGCTGCGCGCCGGTTTCGTCTACAACGATTTCCCGTTCATGGCCGGCCGTCTGATTCCCGAAGGCATACTCGGGCTCGAGCCCCTGTGGCGGAATTTCTTCGAGAACACGGCGACCGTGCAGTTCATGCACCGGGTGCTGGCGCTGTCCACCCTCGCGCTGGTGATCGCGGCCTGGATTCGGCAGCGCGCCCACCCGCTGGACGCCGGCGCACGGCTTGCGTTCCACCTGCTGCTTGCCGTCGTGGCGATCCAGGTGGCGCTGGGCATCGCCACCCTGATGCTCTACGTGCCGGTCGTGCTCGGAACCCTGCACCAGGGCGTGGCCGTGCTGGTCCTCGGGGCGGTGGTGGCGGCCGACTACCGGGTCAGCCACGCGCCCGCGGCCCCCTCGCACTCCGGCCGCCTGGCGCCGGCGCCCGCGCCGGCCTGAACCGCGCGGCCGGCGGCCGCGTCCGCCCCTCAGCCGTCCAGGCCGCCCCGGGCGATCCGCTCGAGCCGCGGATGGCGGCGCCAGTCCTCCATTGCCGGTCGAGGCCGGTCATTCATGGCAACATTCCCGTCAGCGCCCGGATTCGGGCCGAATTGGCGTATAGTGAACAAAGCAGTATTTAATATGCTGCTTTTTGATCGGAATCAACGAGACGGATCTCGATGGCCATGAGCAGGCAAGAAGAAGAAGACCTGGTGGACTGGCTGAGCCCCTTGTTCCTGGGCTCCTACGCCGAGAACAACGAGTTGCTCGAGAAGGTGCTCGTGGAACTGCTGCGCGATCACGTGTACTGGCGGCGCAATATCCATCCGGAAGACCGGCCGCAGATCCCCGTGCTGGCCGAGACCGGACCGGAGTACCGCCGGTTCGTCGGCCGCATGAAGACCGAGCTGCACGGCCTGACGGCACGCTTGAAGAACTCGGCACCCTTCTTCAACCCTCGCTACATCGGCCACATGGCCTCCGACCTCCTGCTGCCGGGGCTGATCGCGCAGCTCGTCACGACGCTCTACAACCCCAACCATGTCACCGACGAGGCCTCGCCGGTGACCCTGCCTCTGGAGCTGGACCTGGGGCGGCAGCTGGCCGCGATGTCCGGGCTCGGCACCGATCCCGAGCGCGAGCCTTGCGCCTGGGGCCACGCCACCTCCGGGGGTACGATCGCCAACGACGAGGCCCTGTGGTACTTCCGCGCCGTGCGCTACTGGCCGCTGGCGGCCGCCCGGGCGATGCGGCAGGCGGACTTCGAGCCGGGCCGGCTGGGGCACGGCCCGGCGGATTTCCCCCGCGCGCCGGACCGGGAACTCTTCAACCTCTCGATCGATACGGTGATCCGGTTGCGGCGGGAGCTGATGGCGGACATCGACCGCCGCTTGGACCGGCGGCAGGCCCGTCGCCTGGCCGAAGCGATCGAGGGCGAGCGGGTCGAAACCCTGGGCATGGCGGAATTCCACCTCCGGCACCCGGAACTCGGGACGCCCGCCGTCCTGGTGCCCGACACGGCCCACTACTCCTGGGAGAAGGCGCTCAAGCTGCTCGGGCTGGGCAGCGCCCAGCTCGAGCCGGTGGCCGTGACCGAAAGGATGCGGCTCGACGCTGCGGCCCTGGAGCGGCGGATCGGCGAACTGCAGGCGCGGGGTCGACCGATCCTGGCGGTGGTCGGCATCCTGGGCACGACCGAGTTCGGCTCGATCGATCCGATCCACGAGATCGTCGCGGCGCGGCAACGCTGGCGGCGGAAGGGCCTCGACTTCGCCATTCACGTCGACGCGGCCTGGGGCGGCTACCTCGCCAGCATGTTCCACCGGCCCGACGGCACGCTGCTCGGCCGCGACGAGATGCGCCGGGGCTTCCACCTCTTCCCCTCCGAGCCGGTCTACAAGGCCTTCGCCGCGCTGCGCCACGTCGACTCCCTGACGGTCGATCCGCACAAGCTCGGCTACGTGCCCTTCGGCTGCGGCGCCTACGTCGCCCGCAACCGCGGCATGACCGACTTCATCAGTCAGCGTGCCGCCTACGTGTTCGAGGATGCCGACACCATCCCGGACGCCGAGTACGAGCGGCGTTTCCGCAACCTCGGGCAGTACATTCTCGAAGGTTCCAAGCCGGGCGCCGCGGCGGCCGGCGCCTGGCTCAGTCACCGGGTGCTGCCGCTCGACGCCGATCATTTCGGTCGCCTCATCGCCGAGACGATCCGCAACTGCGAGTACTTCTTCGAGCACATCGACCAGCTGCGCGACGAACTCGCCGGCATCGCCCGGGTCGTGATGCCCTTCGAGCCGGACACCAACCTGGTCTGCCTGGCCATCAACCCGGAAGGCAACCGCTCGCTGGCGCGAATGAACCGCTTCGGGCGCCGCCTGTATGCGCGCCTGAGCGTCGGCGAGAACGTCGACATCCACTCGCGCGAGTTCTTCGGGTCGCGCACGCTGGTCCATCGCCACACGCTGGGTGGGCGCGCCGCCGAAAGGCTCATGGCCGAGCTCGACCTCGACCCCGACACCTTCGTCGAGGAGCCCGACGATTCCGGCGAGCAGGCCGACAGCGTCTTCCTGTTGCGCCACACCCTGATGAACCCCTGGCTGTCCGGGCGCGAGGAAGGCCTCAACTACCTGGATCGCTATTGCCGCTACCTGGCCCAGCTTGTGCGGCATGAACTGGCCCACTGAAACCGACCCGGGAGAACCCCAATGAACCACCGACCGACCCTTGCGCTCGTCGCCACGCTGGTGCTGAGCCTGGCCCATCCGGCGCTTGCGCAACAGGACGAACACCGCCACGAAGCGCACGATGGGCACACCGAGCGGCAGCTGGAACTCCAGTTGCCCGAACACGGCAAGTGGGCCGGCGACGAATCTCTCAGGCAGGGCATGGTCGAACTGAAGGCCGCCTTCGAGCCGGCCCATCAGGCCTACCGCGAGGATTCCTTCGACGCCGGCCGGGCCGCCGCGCTGGCCGACCGGGTGGAGGAGACGGTCCACTTCATGTTCGCCAACTGCCAGCTGCCGGCCGACGCCGATGCCGAGCTGCACAAGCTGCTCGCCGCGGCGCTGGGGGCGGCCGAGTCACTGCGGCAATCCGACGACCTGCACCAGGGGCTGCACCGGCTCCACCGCGTGCTGCAGACCTACAGCGACCATTTCGAGCACCCCGGCTGGGAAGACTGAGCGCAAGATGCTCGAACCGATGTCAGAATCAGGAGGGCACCCCCGGCCTCGGTGATCGACATGGCGATCGAACTGGAACTGCAAGACCTCGTCACCGCGCGCGAGCGCTTCCGCGACCAGGTCGTCCACACGCCGCTCAACGACAGCGCGAGCCTGTCGAGCCGGATCGGCGCGCCGGTCTCGCTCAAGCACGAGAACCTGCAGCTGACCGGTTCGTTCAAGATCCGCGGCGCCAGCCACAAGCTCGCCCGCCTGATGGCCGCCGACGCCAAGCCGCGCGGCGTGATCGCGGCCTCCGCCGGCAATCACGCCCAGGCCGTCGCCCGGGCGGCGCGGCGCTTCGGGCTGCCCGCCACCGTCGTCATGCCGCGCTCGGCGCCCATGACCAAGGTGAGCGCCTGCCGCGAACTCGGGGCGACGATCGAGCAGGTGGGCGATACCCTCGAAGCGGCGACCGAACGCGCCCGCGAGCTGGCGGAGTCGGAGTCGCTTCGCTTCGTCTCGCCCTACGACGACTGGGACATCATCGCCGGGCAGGCCAGCTGCGGCCTGGAAATGCTCGAGGACATGCCCGAGATGACGCAGGTCGTCGTGCCGCTCGGCGGCGGCGGCCTGCTGGCCGGCATCGCGCTGGCGATCAAGCTGCAGCGCCCCGACGTCCGCCTGGTGGGCGTTCAGGCCGACGCGGTCGCGCCCTGGCGGCACTTCCTGCAGGACGGCCGGATCGAGCCGATCGAACCGGGTTCGCGCACGATCGCCGACGGGATCAGCGTCAAGGCGCCTGGCCGCCTCACCCGGCAGGTCATCGCACGCCACGTCGACGAGATCGTCACCGTCGACGACAACGCCATCGCCAGGGCGATCGTCACCCTGCTGGAGTCGACCCGCACCATCGGCGAGGGCGGGGGCGTGGTGGCCCTGGCCGCCCTGCTGGAGGGCCGAATCGCCGTTTCCTCCGATGACCGTATCGGCTGCGTCATCTCCGGCGGCAACATCGACATGTCCCTGGTGGGACGATCGATCGACTACGGGCTGAGTGCCAGCGGTCGCCTGATGAGCATCGCGGTGACCCTGCCGGACCGCCCCGGCAGCCTGTCGGGGCTGATCGCGCTGGTCGCCGAACTCGAGATGAACGTGCGCGATGTCCGCCACCGGCGCGGGGAAGTCCACGTGCCGGTCGGACTGACCGAGATCACCCTGGAACTGGAGACCCGCGACGCGGATCATCAGCAGGCACTGCTGGCCCGCCTCGAGGAAAAGGGACTTCTCGCCCGGGTGCTCACCTCGACCCGAACCGACTGAAGTCCAGGGAGGACCCCATGCCCTCGACATCCATCCGGATCCGCCGCGTGTACGACGAACCCGAGTCCGGCGAAGGCACCCGGGTGCTGGTCGACGGCGTCTGGCCGCGCGGCCTGTCCAGGGAGGCGGTCGGCCACGACCACTGGTACCGCGAACTGGCGCCCTCGAGCGAGCTGCGCAAGTGGTTCGCCCACGACCCTGAGGAGCCTCTGAAGAACTCTGCGCGGGCGCGTTTCAGTCGGAAAAGCCGCAGATCGTGTGGTGCGACCCGAGCGACAGTAGCCGTAGCTACGGCCGAGGGGCGCGACGCGCGAGATGCGGCTTTTCCGGCGAAACCCACACGGGACGGGCTTTTGCGCGGTCTCCGCTTCGTTTCGGCTCGCTCATTTGGAACGACCAAACCACGCTCGCCGAAGCCGAACCGGAGCCTCGCGCAAAGACCCGTCGCGCCCGCGCAGAGTTGTTCAGAGGTTCCTTAATCGCGCCAGTAATTGTTGGCGGCCGCGATGGTCTGGAAATGCACCGCGACCACGTGCGAGGCGGCGATCAGATCCTCGGCGTCCTCGGAATACGCCGGGCGCTGATCGAACAGCACGTCCTTGTCCGGCTGCGTCGCCACCACGGCCCGACGGGCCAGCTGCAGGGCCAAGTCGAATCCCTCGGCGGGCGTGTCGGTGATCAGGCTCAGTCCGCCCGCGTCATCGGAAGGCGCGTCGTCTTCGGCGAGCACCGGGGCGGCGGCGATGGCCAGTGCCGCGACCAGCGCGATCAGGATCCTTCTCATGCCGTTCCTCCTCATCTCATGGGCTGAAGTGCGCCCACCATATCATGCGTCACACATGAATCAATTGATGCCTGCGCGGACGGCGCAGGGGATTGGAAGCGTTTCGAGGAGAAGAAGGGGGCGGGGCGCGGCTATTCGCCCTGGCCGCGGCGATCACGGACGCGCTGCTGGGCGCGCCGGAAAGCGTCCTCGATTTCGGAGTTGTCGAACATCGGCATGGGGGCGTCCGGATCGGGATCGCGCAGCACGAACACCGCCCCACAGTATTCGCAGGCTTCGCGGCCGGAGCGATGGACCGGCACGTAGACGCGCGGGTGGGCGTTCCAGAGCTTCATTTCCGGCGTCGGGCACGACAGCGGCAGGTCTTCCCAGCTGACCTCGTACTCGTCCTGCTGGCAGGCCGGCTTGAGCTCACCTTCCTTGCGCTTGGCGACCATGGGGTTCTCTCCGCAACGGATGCTTTTCAAAGCGAATATGTTACCCGTTTGCGC
>JAAAPE010000146.1 GCA_009908385.1 Gammaproteobacteria bacterium | reverse complement strand
GCAACTCACCCAGCTCCGACAGGCTGGCCTGCAGCTCCCAGTAGCGGGCGCTTGCCAGGCTGCGCGACACGGTCGACTCGGCGACATCGAGCGCCGCGGCCACGTCGGCCTGCTTGCCCCGGCGCTCGTAGACCTCGATGACCTGCCACTGCCGGTCGGTGATGTCCTGGGCGAGCGCATCGGCCAGCCGCAGTACGGCGTTGCAGGCCAGGATCCGCTCCTCGTCGGCCGCCCCGACGCGCAGGCGAACCCGGCTCATTCCGTGCCGCGGCGAATCGAGATCGTCCATCGCCGAGCGGGCCCGGTAGAACGCCTCGCCGGTGACCGACTGATTGAGCGGCCGCCCGGGTTCCGGATCCGCCGCGCGCTCGACCGCACCGATACCCGCGGCGACCCGCAGCGACCACGGCCGGAACGCGCGCCACAGCGACCAGATCACGTGCGGCAGCTGCGCCGGATCGCCGATGAGGCCCTGGAACTCGTCCCAGGCCGTCACCGCGTAGTCGAAGTCGGTCCAGCCCTGCTCGCGATGCGAGCGGGAGAGCTCGGCCAGCAAGCGATCCCGGCGCTCCGGAAAATCGGTAATCCGCCGCGAGTCGGCCACGTCGGCAATGAGGGCGGCATGATCGGCCATCAGGGACGCTCTTGTTGCTTCATGAAATGCATTTTTATCAAATTGCTCTTTAAAGAGCAATCATTGGCCCGGCTCAAGCGACCCAGCCGGAATCGCGCCGCTCGGCGTCGGCCGTCAGCCGGCCCAGCAACTCGAAGTCCTCGACGCCGACGGTGTAGACGATCCACTCGCCGTGCCTGCTCGTGGTGTGGGCCTGCTGGAAATACCACCCGGCGATGGGATTGCCGGCGCGGGCGCGCCAGTAAAGCCGCGGGAATCGCTGGCGAAGGGCCTGCCAGAGCGCCGCGCCCAGCCCCTCGCCCTGCGCTTCGGGCGTGACCACGAACTTGTCGAGGTAGGGCACGCCGTCGACGCCGGCGGTAATCAAGGCGGCCGCGCGGCCGCTCTCGGCCCACAGGAGCCCCACCAGCTCACGCCGCTCCAGCCAGTCCGGCCGCAGGCTGCGCCCGAAGCTGCTTTCGAGCAGGATCTGCAGTTCCTCGCGGTGCTCGGGCGAGACCGTCTCGAACCAGTCGATCGCCTCGCCGCGCCGGATCAGGGTGCCCGCCCCGGTATGCGTGAACAGCTCGCGGGTGAGATTTTCCGCCGAAGTGATCGACACAGAGGTCTCCGCGGGCAGGCGCTCGAGCATCTCCCGGATCTGCTGCAGCTTCAGGCGCATGCCCGAGTGCACCCAGTCCTGGGCCAGCAGGTGGTCGTAGTCGGTGCGCAGGCTGATCGCCGAGATCACCCGGCCGCTGCCGTCGAGCAACCCGCCGGTGCCGGTCAGGAAAATCACCTTGTAGGGCTCGACCGCCCAGACGAGCTCGCGCGCGGCAATGTCCGCGTTGATATTCATGACCTGTCCGGCGGGCGATTCGCCCAGGCAGGCAACCACCGGCAGGGTGCCCGCGCTGATGGCGTTGCGCACCGGCTCGAGCTCGACGGCCTGAATGTCGCCGACCAGGCCGAGCCGCTCGCGGTCGGCCAGCTGTGCCTCGAACACACCGTGCAGGATCCCCCGGGCGCGAACGCCGCGGGCTTCCAGCGCGTCAACGAGCGCGGCGTTGGCGCGGTAGATCACCGGCCGCGCCACCGCCATGACGTCCTCGGTGGTCACCCGCAGACCGTCGCGCTTCTCGATCGGCACGCCGGCGGCTTCCATCGCCTCGTCGAGCTGGGGCCCGGCGCCGTGCAACACGATGGGCGTCAGGCCCAGGCGCTGCAGGAAGGCCAGCGCGGCGGCCATTTCGTCGAGCTGGTCGCGCATCACCGCGCCGCCGACCTTGACCACGGCGAATCGCGACTCCTCGATGCGCGAGAACTGCTTGAGGTACTGCCGCGCCTCCCGGCTCGACCCAAGCTGGCCGAGCAATTCGATGACGGTTCTTCTTACCTCGGGCATGTCGTTGTCCATATCACTTCCGGATGGCCAGAACGAAAAAACCCAGCCGGCGGGGCTGGGTTCGGTCGCGTTCGAATCGAGTCTTCTATTTCACGCTAACGCGGATCCCAGCCGTTTTCCCACGCAGGTCGCGGGCGTCGCGGGCACGGGCGAACGGCCACGAGCGCGGTGATCGGCAGGAATGCATGACGGGCGAATGCGTGATTCATGGTCGAAATGTGCCACAACGCCCCCGGCGGCGCAACAAGGCCGCGAACTTACGTCCCAAAGGGAATGCGCTATGTTGGCGAACATGCTCAGCGATCCGAAGCCGCGCGACCAGGGCGACCGGCGCCTGCCCCTGATCGTCCCCGTCGCCTTCACCCTCTGGATGGCGGTGTGGGTGACCATCATCGTGAGCAACGCCGGCCCGCAGAACTTCTGGTGGCTGTGCAACCTGGCCCAGTTCATCGTCCTCTACGCGGTGTGGACCCGCGACCGGCTGCTCGTCTCCAGCCAGGCCGGCACGGTCACGGTGGTCGGGCTGATCTGGGCGCTCGACCTGTTCGCCGGCCTGTTCCTGGGTGAGAGCCCGACCGGCGTTACCGCCTACATGCACAACCCGGACCTGACCCTGGCCCACCGCCTGAGCTCGACCTACCACCTGTGGCTGCCGGCCCTGATCATCTGGATCTGCCATCGCCGCGGCTACGACCGGCGCGGCCCCTGGCTGCAGTGCGGCATCGGCTCGTTCCTGATCGTCGGGGGCTGGATGTTCGGGGATCCGTCGCGCAACCTCAACTACGCGCACGCACCCTTCGGCATCGAACAGGTCTGGCTGCCCGACATCCTCTGGATTCCGCTGCTGTGCGTGGCGACCGCGCTGCTGCTCTACCTGCCGGGGCATTTCATCGTGCGCGCGATCCTCTCCGGGCTCGCCCGGACCCGCTAGTCGGCCCGCATGACCAAGCCGGTGAGCCGAGGGGGCCGGAACACCTAACAGGAAAAATCCTCACCGGCCACCACCGCGCCAAGCGGCTCGATCGGGAAACTTCCGGCACGATCCGCCGTGCTCAGGTCGTAGCTGACCTGCGCCTGGTCGCAGTCGCTGAACTCGATCGTGATCGTTCCCACGACGGGACTGACCTGTTCAGGCATCGCCGACTGGAGAAAGGCGCCTCCGGCCGGTGCCACCAGATCGCCGGTGGCCGTCGCGCCATCGATTTCGAGCGTCGCGGCCAGCCATCGTTGGCCCGGCGCACCGACTACCGGCTCGGGCGGATTGATCGGAGAGACGGCTTGCTCGGAATACGTGAACCAGGCCACGAAGAGCACGTCCGGACCCGCGATGTAGTCGAACATCAGCCCCTGATCGTCCGCCTCCGGACCCACCCAGTTGCCTTCTATCGTCTCGTCGATCGTCACGTCATCGCCCGGAACATCCTGAAGCGAGTAGGCTTCCATGAACGACCATGCCCGCTGAGCGAGGTCGAGCCCGTCCGAATTCTGATAAAGCACGTGTCCGAACTGGCTGGTGCTGCGAACTGAACACATGCCGACCTCTACATCAGCGGAGCACTCGACATAGCGGCTGCACTCGCTGTCTTCGCCCAGCGACTCGACGACGGGCGGCGCCTCGCCGGGGCAGCCGGCGAGATTGCGCCACCATTCCAGCTCCTCTTCGGCGCCTCGAATCGGAATCACGGCCGGCGCCTGCGGAGGCGTCTGCCCACCCTCGTATGGAAGCACCATATCGCTGGTGGAGCGCATGGTGAGCATCGGCACGGGGCGGGATGGATTGCACGTTGCCTGCGTCAGCTGGTCCGACGGAGTCGCTGCGGCCAGGGCCACGAAAGCGGCAAACACGTCGGCTGCGTCGCAAGCGAGACGCTGCGCCATCGCAGCGCCGTTGGACTGGCCCGTGGCGTAGACGCGCAGCGGGTCGATGCCACCGCTTACGATCAGTTCATCGACCAGGGCACGCAGGAACGACACATCGTCAACCTCCGGACCGAATCCCGGAAACGACGCCCACTCGCTTCCCAGCGAATCGGGCCACGCCACCGCGAAGCCCTCCGCCTGTGCCAACTGGAGAAAACCCGAGTCGGCTCTCTGCTGATCCCCGCTTGCGAAGGTGCCGTGCAGGTCGACCACCAGCGGAACCATCCCGGACCGGTCGGGCAGGTACACGTCGAAGGTGCGTGTCTCACCACCGTGCTGCATGGACAGACCGGTGGTGAGACCGTCCGGAAGCGACTGCGACAGTGCAGGACCAGGTGCGGCCAGCAGTGCGAGGCCGGCGAGACATCCGAAAAAGGAGTGCTTGCGATACATCATGATCTCCGGGAATGAACCTGCGCCCAGCCTGCGCCTGGGTGGCGAGCGAGATCCTCACGAACACCTAACGGTTTTCTCTTCGCCCGCCTGAGCACGCCGCTTTTATCCCGACGATCGCCTGATCATCATGGCGCTCCGCCCTGCGTATACGATCCACCAGCTTCTCGGTCGTGGAGGGAACGGTTCCATCCCAGCTTTCCGCAACGGGCGCACTCTCGACCAGGGCCTCGAATCCGGGTCGTTCGCGCAGGGAATTCCAGCGCGGGTGCAGCGCCAGTTCGTGGCGGCTGAGCGGCGTCAGGCCGTAATCCAGCTGCGTCAGTTGCTCGACGAGCGGCATGGCGGTTTCCGCGCGACCGGCCAGGGCGAGCATTCCGGCCAGCTCTTCGGTCCGCGCGCGGGTCAGCGCGATGTTGGATGGCTGCAAGTCGCGCAGCCGGCAGAGAACGTTGACGGCCTCGGAATGGCGACCGGCCAGGGCATGCGCATAGGCGAGACCGGTCAGCAGGCTGGGGTGATCGGGGTGATCGGCCAGCATCCCGCGGGACTGGCGCAATGCGATGCTCGCGATCCGATCGGCCAAGCGGTCGTCACCCGTGGTGCGAGCGGCGAAGCCCGTATACAAGGCCAGTAACCAGTGCCGGGCGACGAAGGCACCGACGCCCAGCTCTTCGATCATCGGCCGCGCCCGGGCCAGCGTCGCCTCGGGGTCGCGGGCATAGGCATCCAGTTCGGCGAACACCTTTTCGGGCACGAGGCCTTTCGGCGCCCCGGACAGCCACTCGCGCACGGCAACCGGATCGCCGGAAGCCATCAGGCGCATTCGAGCGCGACCGTGCCAGTGTACGTAGCGGGCGGGCTCGAGCTCGGCCAGCCGCCCGGCCAACTGTTCGGCGCGTTCCCAGTGCCGCATCGAGTTGTGGCTGTCCGTTGCCGCGCGCAGCGCCGACGGATCGGTGGGCGCGCGGCGGGCGGCCAGCTCGCCGGCATCGATTGCCAGGTCGAACAGGCCGCGATGCTGCAACGCAGGCACCAGCGCCACGAGCGCGCGCGCGGAGTTGGGGCGGTGCTCCAGCGCGCGAAGCAGGGGCGCGATGGGATCCCCGGCCAGCGGGTCTTCTTGTTCAGGATCGGCATTGAGCGTTCGATAGATGCCTTGCGCAATCAGCACGTCGGGATCGTCCGGCGCGAGCGACTGCGCCCGCGTGAGGGCTTCGGCCGCCGTCCATGCGACGTCGTCGAGCTCGTAACGCTCCTGGCGCTGCAGCACCACCGACAGCTCGGCCCAGGCCTGGGCGAACTCGGGGTCGAGCTCGACCGCACGCTGCAGGTTCAGGTAGGCGTCCCTCACTTCGCTGGCGGTGGGCAAGGCGCGCCGGGACAGGCCGGTCGCGCGCAGATACAGGCGGTAGGCCGCCTGACTGTCCGTCGGGGTCTCGGCCACACGGAGTTCCGAGAGTCGATACTCGGCACCCGGGACGGCCGCGGCGACGCTGCGGGCGATCCGGTCTTCCAGCGTAAAGAGTCCGGACAGGGGAACCTGCGTGGAATCGCCCCATACGCTGGCCCCGTCGAAGGCGCGCAGCAACTGGACCGACAGATCGAACCGCTCGACCGCGTCGGGTCCGGATGGGTGGACGCGCACCGATCCGGTCAGCACCAGCTCGGCATCCAGGGCTTCGGCGACATCGGCAATGGCGCCGGCATCCCCGGTCGGCAGCAATGCCCGATCGCCATGGACCAGCTCCAAGCCGCCGTAGGACGCCAGGCGACTGCCGATGGCCTGGCCGATCCCGCGAACGAGGTCGGTATCGGAACGATCGTCGACAGCCGCAAAGGGCAGCATCGCCACGCGCGGCGGACTCGACCTCGCGTCGAAAATACTCATGGCGATCACCAGGCCGATCAGCACGACGGCCAGCCCGGCGATCCAGGCCCGGTAAGGGGCGGGGGCGACCTGCGGCGCCCGCCCGGGAACTTCGGCGACGAGACAGTAACCCCGCTTGGGAAGCGTCTTGATGATCCCGGGGTCGCCGCCGGTCTTCTGAAGTGCGGCGCGCAGCTTGGAAACCGCATTGGTCAGTGATTGATCGGCTCCGGGAAACCCCGACCAGACCTCTTCGACCAGTTCGTCACGTGAGACCACCTCTCCCCGGCGCTCGATGAGCAGCGCGAGCAGATCGCGAACACGCGGCTCCAACTCGAGTGACTCGCCACCACCCTCCAGCCGGCTCCGTTCGAGATCGACCGCAACCGGGCCCAGGTACAGTCCTGACTGCTCGGCCGCTTGTCGTTCTGGCCCCCGCCATCGCATGGGGTAACGATATCAAACCGCCGTAGAAGGATCATCCTCCCGCCTTCTGGACCACCCTCGGGCCCCGACCGATTTCGCCGGGGCCCGCTGAGCGATCGAATCCAGGAATCCGGGCGGTGGATATCCCGCCCGACACCGGATTCACGACCATCATCACTCCGGTGAATCGGAGCATCTGCCAGGACCACCGACATTGGAGTCGCGCGCTTCAAGCATCATTGGAATCGCGTCACCCAGCAGAAGCAGGTCCTGCTTGTACAAACGAGCCGCCTGCATGGCAACGTACCAGTCGTAAACTTGGGAGAACGGAAACCGCTCAGAACCGTCAGGTAGCGGCTCGCACTCGAGATCGATTTCCCGACCGATCAAGCCGGTCAGACCAGGAACTTCGATCTCCAGCTCAGAGGCAATGAACTGAAACCGACCGGCTTCGACAGCGGGTAGTCGCACGCCGCCGCGCGCATTGAGATTTTCGTCGCGCGCGATGCCGGTGACGACCCCGTAGACCGGATCCACCTCGTCGGTGGTCTCGAACAGCTGATCCGGCGGCGGCTCGGTGCCGAATCGGACCCAGCGGTCGCCGGCGAAGAACGCCGCGCGCGCCATCGGCGTCCAGTCCAGCCCGTTGGCGCGAAAGGGAAGCCCGTCGCGGATACCCAGCGCGCCGGTTAACGGCTGATGAGCACCGCCAGCGACCTGATAGAGCCTCGAATCCGCCTCGCCGACCGAGTTCAAGAACTGCACGGCATTGCTGATCAGCAGATCGCCTTCGGCTTGCACCCAGATGATCTTGCCGACGCCCTCTGGCTGCTCGAAAGTCCCGCGGGTGTTCGGGAACAGCGAAGGTGCACCGATTTCCTGCGCCGCAAAGATCGGCTCCCACAACGAGGCCACCAGCAGATACTGGTCGAACAGGCCCTGCGCATCGGGGCCGAGCAGGATGCCCTCGAGCACCTCTGCAGTCTGCGACACCCCGGTGGCATAGACGCGCTCGATTGGGCCGAAGTGCGCTTCGGCGAAGGGCGAGTTGCGCATCATCTCGCCGAACTGCACGACGATACCGCGATCGGTGACCGCCGCCTGATCGGCTTCGCCCGGATTCTCGACCGGCTCGCCCGCGACGATGATCGGTGCGGCGGCGGGATCGAGCACGTTCAAACCGTTGGCACCGAAGCCGAGCGTTGCGTAGCCGAATCCTCGATTGAACAGAAAACGAGGTGTCAGAACCAAATCCCGAACACCGGTGCCCAACGCGAAATGGGACGGCTCGACCAGTACGGTTCCGTTGCCGAGGGCCGGATCGGCCGGGGCAACGAACCGGAACGGCACGTCGAATTCGCCCAGCTCGGTCTCGCCCTGGAACCGGCCCGAGTAGCGGACGTACTCGGTTCCCCCAAAATTCCCGAACGGCTCCATGGACGTTTCGGAAAACTCGGCCGCAGCGTTCATTGGATTGAGCGCAGACACAAAGGCTGCCGCGAGCAGCCTGCGATGAATATTGGTCATCTTTCCCTCCGCGGTTGCAAGTTGGGTTTGCACGGCACAGCGGATTCGCTCGAATCGCCGTACCTCACACCCTCAAGTCTTGCTCGCGGAGGCCGCCGAGCGCCTCTCGGAAACCTCTCGAAAAGCCAAAGATTGTCCATCGAACCCACTCATTCGATGAGGCGTGCGTAGAGCTCGAACGCGCGTTCCAGCTGTTCGAGCGCCACCCACTCGTCGGCGGTATGCGCTTGCGCGATGCTGCCCGGGCCGAGCACCATCGCCGGCATGCCGGCGGCGGAGAACAGCGAGGCTTCGGTCCAGAAGTCCACCGGTTCGCCGACGGCGATCCCGTGTCGCTCGCAGAAGGCCCGCACCGGCGCATCGTCCTGGCCGGTGGCCGGCAGCGGCGGTCCCGAGAAGGGCACGTGCCAGTTGGCGTGCTCCTCGGCCCCGCCGAGCGAGGAGAGATGGGCCAGCAGGCGCTCGTTGGACGCGCCCGGTCCGAGCCGGGCCGAGTAGTGCAGGCTGGCCTCGCCGGCGATCACGTTGGACTTGGTGCCGCCGGCGGCCAGGCCGACGTTGAAACAGGTCGGTCGCCCTTCGGCCCTTTCCGCCGCGCAGTAGTCGAGCGCCGCGTCGATCCAGCGCGCCATGCGATGAATCGCGCTGTCGGCCAGGGCCCGGCCCTCCGAGGAGTGACCGGCGATGCCGTGGAACCGCCCCTTGACCGAGAGATAACCGCGATGGGCCAGTACGGCCCGGCACCCGGTCGGCTCGCAGACCACGACCTGCTCGAAGCGGCAGTGATCCGGGTCTTCCAGGAAGTTGCGCACGCAGCAACCGCCCGCTCCCTCCTCGTCGGAGGAGAAGAGGATCGCCATGGCCGCGTCCGTCGATTCGGCGACCGCCAGCAGCGCCGCCGCCGCCCCCTTGATATCGCAGGCGCCGCGGCCATAGGCCTTGCCGTCCTCGACGCTGAGCGCCAAGGCCGGCTTTGTCCAGCCCTCGCCTACGGGCACGGTGTCGAGATGGCAGTTGAACAGCACGGCCGGATCGCCGCGAACCGCGAACAGGTTGACGTGCCCCTCGCCGTAGTCAGTCATCTCGACCTCGAAACCCGCGGCCTCGAGCACCGTCCGCGCATGCACGAACATGCCGTCACCGGGCGTGATGGCACGCGGCGGATTCTGGCTGTCGCATTCGATCAGCCTTCCCAGGTGTTCTAGAACTCGTTCGGACATCGTCCTTGATCCCTGTTCAACGCGAAGACGCGATGGCGTTACGAGAGAAAACAAGGGGAACCACCGAAGGCACCGAATTCACCGAAAAAGCACGCTCGATTCGATTACAGCCGATGGGTCGTAACGACCATGGCCGGGCCTCCAACGGGTCCACCCACACTTCCCCTTCTTCGGTGTATTCGGTGATTTCGGTGGTTCCATTGTTTCGTGGCGGCCTCGCGTACTCCTGTTTTCACGATTTGTTTCGAATGCGGGCCGCCAGGGTCGACGACTGGCCGAGGAGCTTGACGAAACCCTCGGCTTCTTCCGGCGTCCAGGCCGCCGACTGGGCGTAGACGGCGTCGGGGTCCTTGAGCAGGTAGCGCGAGCCCAGCGCGACGGCCTGGACGCTGCCGCCGTCGGTGGCCAGGCGCACCACGCCGGTGACGTACTCGTTGGCCGATTCCAGGTAGGCCTCCAGGTCGGCCTTGTGCGGCTCGAAGAAGAAGCCCGTATAGACCAGCTCGGCCCAGCGCTGGGCGATGGTCTGGTGAAACTGGTTCTGAAGCTTGGTATTGACGGCCTCGCGCAGCGCACGCTGGGCCACCAGCAGGCCGTCGATCCCCGGGCATTCGAACACGATCCGGCCCTTGAGGCCGATCGAGACGTCCCCGGTGTAGACGTGTCGCCCGACGCCGTAGGCGCCGAGCCGACGATTCAGTTCGGCCAGCAGCCGCGGCCCGTCCATGGATTCGTCGTCGAGGCTCACGGCGCGACCGCCCTGGAAACCGATCGTCAGTTCCAGCCGGCCGGCCGGCCACTGCTCGCGCGGCTTGCACCACACGTAGGTGTCGTCTCCGGGCACCCCGAACTCGTCAATCTCCTGGCCCGAGAGGGTCACGCCGAGCAGGTTCTCGTTGATCGAGTAGCGGCTCGACGACTGCGGCACCTCGACGCCGGCCTCGGCCATGAGCTCGAGTTCGTGGGCGCGGACGTTCTTCGTCTCGCGCTGCAGGTCGCGGATGGGCGCGTGGATGACGTAGTCGCCCAATGACCGCACCGACTGATCGAAACGCAGCTGGTCATTGCCCATGCCGGTGCAACCGTGCGCGAAGTGCGTCGTGCCGAGCCCGTCGGCCAGCTTCAGGCATTGTTCGACGATGACGTAGCGATCCGAGCAGAGCATCGGGTACTGCTCGAGCATGCGCGCCCCCGACCACAACAGCGGCACGACGAACTTGTCCCAAAGCGGCTCGCTCGCGTCGAGCTCGTGGTGCTCGGCCGCGCCCAGGGCCCGGGCGCGCTCGGCGATCCAGGCCTTCTGGTCGGAGGGGATACCGCCGGTGTCGACGAAGGCGGTATGCACCTCGTAACCCTGCCGCTCGAGGGCCAGCACGCAGTAGCTGGTATCCAGTCCGCCGGAAAAGGCGAGTACGACCCGTTCATTCATGATTCGATCTTCCCGTATTCGATGTCATCGATGTGTCTCGTGCAAAACAAAAACCCGGCTGCCGGGCCGGGTTTCTCGCGCTGAATCGTCTGCTTGAAGCTCGAAGACGACTAGTGCACACCCCGGCCCGAAAGTCGGACACGACGACGCGGACGTCGCGGCAGCCGGCCGGGACGCGGGGTGTCGACGATGGGGGCGGTGGTGGCTTCGATCATCATGGGTTGAAAGTTGCCACAGGTTGGCGGGCAAGACAAGTCGGTTTCTTTGCTTCGTTGCTTCGTTGCTTCGTTGCTTCGTTGCTTCGTTTTTAGGTTCGGCATCCGCTGGGCGTGGCGGGGCGGCTGCGCCGCGTGAACTATGGAACTCACTCCAGTGTAGTCCCGGACGGAGCGAAGCGCAGATCCGGGACCTTTTCGCCGAATGGCAGGGCATCGGATTGTTGCTCCCCGCCGTGGATCGTGGGCTTGCGCCACCGAACTCCGTGGAGGTCTCGACCAGTCAAAGTCTGTTTCGCCCGGGCCCGCTTCGCGGGGTCTTGCGGTGGTTCGTCGATGACTTGGTCTCTAGCTGGCATGGGGCGCCGGGCGCGTGGGCGCCCTCGACAAGTCAAAGGCGTTCCGGCCGGCCTGCTTCGCAGGCTCTTGCGCCGGGTAACTTTTGTCAATCGCGACAAAAGTCACCAAAAACGCTCTTAAAAGACGCCGTTGAATGTCTCGGGACTTGGGCTGAGTGGGGGCTCCAGAACTCCGGTTACGACGTTGTTCGAGCCCGGCTGGATTCGCCGGGACTTCGGCACAAGCCGAAAGTGACCCTGGTCTGGCTTCTGGGCTTTCGGATGACACGACACCTGCGGACCCTCCGGCATCTTTTAAGAGCCCTTTTGCTTACTTTTTTGGTAATTGAAAAAAGTAAGTCGCCGCAAGACCCCGCGAAGCGGGCCCGGGCGAAATCGCAGTTGACTTGTCGAGGACGCCACAGCGGCCGGTGGCGAAAACCCCCGATCTACGGCAGGGAGCAATAAGCCGGGACACTGCCATTCGGCAAGAAGGTCCCGGATCGGCGCTTCGCTCCGTCCGGGACTACAGTGCCGAGTGCAGTCAGCGCAGTAGGACGCGCGGCCATTCGGCGAAAAGGTCCCGGATCGGCGTTGCGCTCCGTCCGGGACTACGGTGCCGAGTGCAGAAAGCGCCATAGGCCCCGCGGCGCAGCCGCCCCGCAACGCCCGGCAGATGCCGAACCAAAAAACCAAAAAACGAAAGAACGAAACAACGAAGCAGCCAACTAACCAATCAATTCAGCCAACAAGGCCTTCTGGCAGTGCAGCCGATACTCGGCCTCGTCGAGGGCGACGCAGTAGTCGGCGTCCATGACGCCGTCGGTGGCCTTGATGTTGCGCCTGAGCGGCAGGCAGTGGCTGAATCGGGCGTTGTCGGTCAGCGCCATCTTGGCCTCATCGACGATGAAGTGGCGGAAGGGCTCGCGCAGCTTCGCTTCTTCTTCGGGCCGGCCGTAGAAGGGCAGCGCGCCCCAGCTCTTGGCGTAGACGAAGTCCGCGCCCGAGTAGGCGGACTCGATGTCGGTGGTGACCTCCAGCGAGCCGCCGGAGTCGTTGGCCTGGCGGTCGGCGGCGTCCATGAACTGCTCGTCGAGGCGATAGGCCTCGTCGGGAATCAGCATGCGGATGTTCATGCCGAACTTGCTCGCGATCAACAGAGCGGAATTGGCCACGGCGGTGTTGAGCGGCCGCGGGTGCCAGGTCCAGGTCAGCACGAAGGTCTTGCCGTCGGGCTCGCCGATGTGGTCCTGGATGGTGCGCATCAGGGCCAGTTCCTGGCAGGGGTGCACGATGGTTTCCATGTTGATGACGGGCACGCGCGCGTACTGCGCCAGCGACCGGATCACCTTGTCCTGGCGGTCTTCCTGCCAGTCCCGGAACAGCGGAAAGGCCCGCAGCGCGATGGCGTCGCAGTAACGCGAGAGCACGCCCGCCACCTCGGCGATGTGCTCCTCGGCGTCGCCGTCCATGACCACGCCGGGCTCGAATTCGATGCCCCAGGCGCCGCGTCCGGGCTCGAGCACGACGGCGTGGGCGCCGAGTTCGTAGATGCCCACTTCGAACGAGGCGCGCGTCCTCAGCGAGGGGTTGAGAAACAGCAAGGCGACGGAACGGCCCGCAAGCGGCCGGCCCGACTCGCCGTCGCGCCACAGGCGGGCGCGATCGAGCAGGGCCTGCAGTTCGGCGCGCGACCAGTCGAGAGTCGTCAGGAAATGGCGCATGGCTGGGTCGTCGAGCGGTTGGGAAACCCGACGATAGCAGGTTTGATCAGGCGTCGGGAGGGCGGGCCGTCACGACCCGGTCGCGACCGCTGCGCTTGGCCTCGTAGAGCGCCTCGTCGGCGCGTGCCAGCCATTCCCGGACCGGCTCGCTCGGCGCCAGCTCGGCAACGCCCATGCTCGCCGTGACCGAGCCGCCCGGTCCGTCGAGCTGCGTGGACAGCGTGCGCCTGATGATGCCGGCCAGGCGTTCGGCCTCGCCGGCATGCGTTCCGGCCAGAAGGACCACGAACTCTTCGCCCCCCAGGCGGAAAAGGCTGTCCTGCCCCCGCAGCCTCGAGGTGACGAGCTCGGCCAGGCTGACCAGCACCTGGTCCCCCGCCTCGTGGCCGTGGACGTCGTTGATGGACTTGAAGTGATCGAGGTCGAGCAGGATGAGGCTGGTCGGGCTGTCGTAACGGACCTTCAAGGCCGCGGCTTCGTCGAGCGCATAGCGCAGGGCGCGGCGATTGCCCGCGCGGGTCAGCGGGTCGCGACTGGCGATCTCGCTGAGCTGGCGTTGCTGGATTTCCGTGCGCGTGGCGAAGATCAGGCCGAAGACGCTGACGAGCAGGCCGGTGATCAGGAAACTCCAGATATCGACCGCGGCGTCGAAGCGGTCGGCGAACAGGGCCGTGATCGCCAGCGTTCCCACGGCGCTGAGCGAAGCAAACACGCGGTCGGCCAGCAGGAATCCGGCGCCCAGGATCGGGAAGGCCCACATCACGCTGATGCTGCCGAAGATCACCAGTGCCAGGTAACCGCCGGTCATGGTGACCGCGATCAGGCGCGCGGCCCGTCCGGCACGTCCGCTCGACCAGGCATACGCCACCAGCGCAGCGAAGACCGCCACCAGCACCAGATCGCCCGTTCCTGTCAGCCAGTCGCCCACGTAGAAGCGATAGGCGGCCAGGGGCAGGATCCCGGCCATAACGCTTACCCCGAAAAGGCTGATGATGGCCAGGCGAAAGTCCGCGCGCAGCCTCTGGCGCCAGTGTCCTCCGGCGGCCGACTTGCGCGGCGGGCCGAATCGTTCCCTTTGCCGGCGATTCATGCAGGCTGCCGGAGGAGCGCTTGACGGCGATGATCGAAGCGCCGATGCTTGTTCACCACCAACCCGGATCCCGAACCGAAGGAGACCCCCATGGGCATCGAAGTCACCGGCATCCTGAGCCTGATCTGGCTGATCATCATCATCTGGGCCATCGTCAAGACCGCATCGAGTTCCGCCGGCACCGGTGCCAAGGTCCTGTGGATCCTGCTCTTGCTGTTCCTGCCATTGCTCGGCCTGATTCTCTGGCTGTTGCTCGGACCCAAAGGTTAGCATCGTTGCTGCTCGAATCGCCGCGCCGGCATTGGTGCCTCCGATAATGGGCCGGTCGAGCGAGCCCGGCGCCGTACTCGACTTCTGGTTCGGAGCGGCCCGCAACGCGCCCGAGCGAATCGGCGAGCGCATGGGGTTCTGGTTCAAGCCGAGCGCATCGGACGACCGGGCCGTGCAGGAGCGCCTCGAGCCGACCATGCGCGAGGCGGCGGCCGGCCTGCTGACCGACTGGATGGACAGCGCGGAGGGGCGCCTGGCGCTCATCCTGGCCCTGGACCAGGCGCCGCGCGTGGTCTTTCGGCGCAAGCCCGAGGCCTTCGCCCATGACGGCCAGGCCCTGGCGCTGACCCTGGCGGGCATCGGCGGCGACGTGGACCGGTCGCTGGGGCTGGCCGAACGCGCTTTCTTCTATATGCCGCTGCAGCACAGCGAGGACCCGCTGGTCCAGGAACAGTCCGTGCGGCAGTACGAAACGCTCGCAGCCGACTTTCCGGAGCACGCGGGCGTGGCCGAGGGCTTCCTGAAGTTCGCGCGCGAACACGCCGACATCATCGAGCGCTTCGGCCGATACCCGCATCGCAACAAGGCCCTGGGTCGCGAGAGCACCGCGGAAGAACGCGCGTTTCTCGAGGACGGTCCGACCTACGGCCAGTGATCCGGCGCGCCGGGATCAGCCCCTGACCCGGACCCGGGCGAATCGCCGCTTGCCGACCTGAAGCACGCCCTCGAAGCCGGACTCGAGTTCGCGATCGCGATCGTCGACCTTGTCCCCGTCGATCTTGACCGCGCCCTGCTTGAGCATGCGGAAGGCTTCGGAGTTGGAAGCGGTCAGACCGCAGGCGGTCAGCGCCGCGGGCAGGCCGATCGGCCCGTCGAGTTCGTGCTCGTCGATGTCCTCGGGCATCTGACCCCGGCGGAAGCGGGCGATGAAGGTATCGCGCGCTTTCTCGCCGGCGCCGCTGCCGTGGAAGCGGTCGACGATCTCCATCGCCAGGGCGAACTTGGCGTCGCGCGGATTGCCGCCGTCGGCCACCGCCTGCTGGAGTGCCTCGATGTCCTCGATGGGCCGGAAGCTGAGCAGCTCGAAGTAGCGCCACATCAGTTCGTCGGAGATGCTCATCAGCTTGCCGAACATGTCGTCGGGCGATTCGTCGATGCCGACATAGTTGTCCAGCGACTTCGACATCTTCTGGACCCCGTCGGTACCTTCGAGCAGCGGCCAGGTAATGATGATCTGCGGCGGCTGTCCGGCCTGCTGCTGCAGCTGGCGACCGACGAGCAGGTTGAACTTCTGGTCGGTGCCGCCCATTTCGACGTCGGCCTTCAGCGCCACCGAATCGTGTCCCTGAACCAGCGGGTAGAGGAATTCGTGGATGGCGATCGCCTGGTTCGCCCGGTAGCGCTTTTCGAAGTCGTCGCGCTCGAGCATGCGCGCCACGGTGTGCTGCGACGCCAGCCGGATCATGTCGGCCGCGCTCATGTCCGAGAACCACTCGGAGTTGAAACGCACTTCGGTGCGCTCGCGATCGAGGATCTTGAAGACCTGTTCGCGGTAGGTCTGCGCGTTTGAGCGGACATCATCCTCGGTAAGCGGCTTGCGCGTGACGTTCTTGCCCGTCGGGTCGCCGATCATGCCGGTGAAGTCCCCGATCAGGAAGATCACCTCGTGGCCGGCGTCCTGGAAACGGCGCATGGCGTTGAGGATGACGGTGTGCCCCAGATGCAGGTCGGGTGCCGTGGGATCGAAGCCGACCTTGACGCGAAGCGGGCGACCTTCATCGAGCCGCCGGGCGAGCTCGTCGGCCTGGATCACCTCGGCGGCGCCGCGAATGAGTTCGTTGATGTCCGTCACTTTATCGTCGTGTCCATGCTGGATTGGCGTGCGGGTGCCGGCACGTACTCGTTGACTTGTCCGGCCGGAAGTCGGTAATGTTAACGGGTTTGCAACGCCTATTCGTGGTGCATGAACAGAAAATCCATGGCGACATTCGGCCGTTCCAGGCCGCATCGTTCGATCGGCGCCCTGGCGGAAACCGTCACAACGGCCGCCCGTGGCCTGAGCCGTCACTGTGCTCGCGCCCTGCGCGAGCGCCCGCACGTGAGCCTGGCCGCCGTCGGCCTGATCGCGCTGGGCGTAGTGATTTCGCTGATTCCCAGCGGCCCCGGGGGTTCGCCGGCGGCCAGCGTCCGGCCCGTCGACCTGCCGCGCCTGGCCGAGTCCGGAGCGCCCGCACCCGAACCGCGCGTGCTCACCGCCTCGATCGGCGCCAATCCGGTCCTGGCAACCGACGCCGAGCCCGCGGCAACCGGGCGATCCTGGCAGATCGTCGAGATCCGCCCCGGCCAGACCCTCGAGCGGGTCTTCCGCGACCTGGGGCTGAGCGCCGGCCTGCTTCACGAGATCGTCGGCGCCACGCGTGAAACGCGCGACCTGGCCCGCATCCGGCCGGGCGACGAGTTCGCCTTCGACATCGACCCCGAGGAAGGCTTCCGGGCCCTGCGCACCGAACTGGACGAAAACGCCTGGCTGTTCGTCGAACGCCAGGACGACGGCCTCGCCACTCGGACAGAACCGCGCGTGGTCGAGCGCCGGATCGTGGAGGCCTCGGGCACCATCAACAGCTCCCTCTACAACGACGCGCGCGAAGCGGGCCTGTCGGACGGCATGATCATGCGCCTGGCCGCAATCTTCGGCTGGGACATCGACTTCGCGCTCGACATCCGCGACGGCGACCACTTCGCCCTGGTCTACGAGGAAGTCTGGCGCGAGGGCGAGTACCTGCGCGACGGCGAGATTCTGGCCGCCCGTTTCGTCAACCAGGGCGACGCCTTCGAGGCCATCCGCTTCGACGCCGGCAACGGCCCCGACTACTTCGCGCCCGACGGCCGGCCCATGCGCAAGGCCTTTCTGCGCACGCCGCTGAACTTCGCGCGCGTGTCCTCCAATTTCAATCCCCGCCGGCTGCACCCGGTCACGAGGCGCGTGCGGCCGCACAACGGCACCGACTACGCGGCGGCCACCGGTACGCCCGTCTGGGCGTCCGGCGACGGCAAGGTGATCGAAGCCGGCTACACCCGCGCCAACGGCAACTACATCTTCATCCAGCACGGCAACAGCATCGTCACCCGTTACCTGCACCTGTCCCGCAAGGTGGTCAGCCGCGGCGATCGCGTGCGCCAGGGCCAGACCATCGGCCAGGTGGGCGCGACCGGCCTGGCCACGGGGCCGCACCTGCACTACGAGTTCCTGCTCAACGGCGTACACCGCAACCCGCGCACGGTCGACCTGCCGCCGGCCGAACCGCTGCCGGCCGAGCACATGGACGCGTTCGGACGGGTCGGCGAACGTTACCTGGCCCGCCTCGACAGCCTGGTGCCGACCGGCGCCATGCTGGCGCGCCGCGACGACGAGGACGGCTGCAAGGCCGTGGAAAACAGCTGCTGAATGGAACGCCCATCCGGCGAGCGATACGTCGGACTGATCTCCGGCACCAGCATGGACGGCATCGACGCCGTCGCGGTGGATTTCTCGGGCTCTGAGCCGGCCGTCCTGGCCGCGCTGACCCATGCTTTCGACGCCGACCTGACCGACGGTCTCGACGCCGTCCGGCGCGATCCGGATGGCTTCCCCGTGGCCGCACTGGGCAAGCTCGACGCCACCCTGGGAGACGCGCTGGCCGAAGCGACCCTCGCGGTGCTGGACCGGGGCGGTCTCGAACCGGCGCAGATCAGTGCCGTGGGCTCGCACGGCCAGACCGTGGTCCACCATCCCGAGGCAAGGCCGCCCTTCACGCTGCAGATCGGCGACCCCTGGCGCCTGGCCCGGCAAACCGGCATCACCACCGTGGCCGACTTCCGGCGCGCCGACCTGGCCGCCGGCGGGCAGGGCGCGCCGCTGGCGCCGCTGCTCCACGACGCCGTGTTCCGGCATTCCGGCGAGACGCGGCTGGTCGCCAACCTCGGCGGCATCGCCAACCTCACCGTCCTC
Organism: Gammaproteobacteria bacterium; assembly: GCA_009908385.1. Lineage (GTDB taxonomy): Bacteria > Pseudomonadota > Gammaproteobacteria > Xanthomonadales > Wenzhouxiangellaceae > Wenzhouxiangella. Next base: position 20,915 of record JAAAPE010000146.1, on the reverse strand, counting down.
CAGCCGGGCGAAGACCTCGGCGGCTTCGACAGCGGGCCGGCCAACTGCCTGCTCGACCTGTGGTACCGGCGCCATCATTTCGACGCCCGCTACGATCGCTCCGGCGTCTGGGCCGCCAGCGGCCGAGTCGATGAAGGCTGGCTCGACGCACTGATGGACGACCCCTACCTGCAGCAGGCGCCGCCAAAGAGCACCGGCATCGAATATTTCAGTCCGGCCTGGCTCGAAGCGCGGCTGCCCGAATGGGCCGGCGAGCGCCCGGCCGACGTGCAGGCCACCCTGGCCGAATTCAGCGCGAAGAGCCTCGCGCAGTCGGTCGCGCGCGTCGCGCCGCCGTCGGGCGCCAGGCTGCTGGTCTGCGGCGGCGGCGTGCACAACGACGACCTGCTCGACCGGCTGCGGCGCCACCTGCCCGGGGTGGGCATCGAATCGACCGCGGAGCACGGGCTCGACCCGGACCTGGTCGAAGCCGTGCTGTTCGCCTGGCTGGCGCAGCGCCGCCTGGCGGGCGAAGCCGTGGACACGCGCAGCCTGACCGGCGCTCGCCACCCGGTCCACCTCGGCGCCGTCATCCCGGCCTGAGGCGTATCGGCGGCCGCTCAGTCGGCGGCGGCCTCGTCGTGGTTGCGCACCGCCGCCGCGGTGTAGCGGCGGCTCATCAGCCAGATGATCAGCAGGATGGCCGGGATGCCGAGCGCCGAGGCATAGACGAAGAAGAACACGTAGCCGGCGTTGTCGACGATCCAGCCCGAAGGCCCGCCCAGCAGCTTGCCCGGCAAGGTCATGAAGGAGCTGAACAGCGCGTACTGCGTCGCGGTGTAGCGGCGGCTCACCAGCGAGGAAAGCCAGGCGATGAACACCGTCGCCGACAGACCGTTGGCGAGGTTGTCCGCGCCGATGGTCATGAACAGCGCCCACAATTGCGGCCCGATGGTCGCCAGCCAGGCGAACAGCAGGTTGGTGACCGCCACGATGATGGCCGAGGCCAGCAGCATGGGCAGAATGCCGAACCGGGCCACCAGCACGCCCCCCAGCAGCCCGCCCGTAATGGTCATGGCAATGCCGAAGATCTTGGTGACCGTGGCGATCTCGCTGAGCGTGAAACCGAGGTCGAGATAAAGCGGGTTGGCCATGGCCGCCATCGAGAGGTCGGAGACCTTGAACAGGCCGATGAGCGCCAGAACGGGCAGCGCCAGCCAGCCGTTGCGGCGGAAGAAGTCGACCAGCGGCGCGACGACGGCACCGGCGATCCAGGCACCGGCGTCCTGCAACCTGCCGCGCAGCCGGGAGCGTTCGCGGTAGCGCTGGACCAGCGGATCGTGCTCGATATCCAGGCGTTCGGGCGAGGTCGGTTCCGGGGAGATGAGCGCGGCGAAGATGCCGACCAGCGTCAGCGCGCTCATGCACAGGTAGGCCAGGGTCCAGCTGGCGTAGTCGGCGATATAGAGCGCGCCGGCGCCGGTGGCCAGGATGGCCATGCGGTAGCCGAGCACATAGGTCGCGGCGAGCGCGGCCTGGAACTCGTCGCTGTCGGACTCGATCCGGAAGGCGTCGATGGTGATGTCCTGGGTCGCGGCCGCAAAGGCCACCAGGAGCGCCAGCAGGGCGACCCAGGTGAGGTCGGCGACCGGATCGGTCAACGCCATCCCCGCCAGGCCGGCCATGATGCCTACCTGGGCGAGCAGCATCCAGCCGCGCCGCTGGCCGAACGCGCGCGTGAGCACGGGCAGGCGCACGCGATCGACCACCGGCGACCAGAAGACCTTGATCGAATAGGTGATTCCGATCCACGCGAAGAAGCCGATGGCGGTGCGCGATACACCCTCGTCGCGCAGCCAGGCGGTCAACGTGGAGAAGACCAGCAGGAATGGAAGCCCGGCGGAGAAGCCCAGCAGCAGCATGCGAAGCACGGTCGGACGCGTGTAGACGGCCCAGGCCTGGCTCCAGCGGCCCCCGGTGGAGGTGTCAGTCGTCATAATCCAGGATCAGCGGGGCGTGGTCGGAGAACTTCTCCCCGGTGTAGATCTCGGCCGAGCGCGCCCGCTCGGCCAGCCCCGTCGTGGCGACTTGGTAGTCGATGCGCCACCCCACGTTGTTCTCGTAGGCGCGCCCGCGCTGCGACCACCAGGTGTAGCGATCGGGCTCGGGATCGATCCTGCGGAAGGCGTCGACCATGCCGACCGGCCCGAAGACTTCGTCGAGCCAGGCGCGCTCTTCGGGCAGGAACCCCGAGTTCTTCTGGTTGGCCTTCCAGTTCTTGAGGTCGATTTCCTTGTGGGCGATGTTCCAGTCGCCGCAGATGGCGTAGTCGCGATCGTGGCCGGCGAGCTCCTCGAGATGCGGGTGCAGGCGCTCCATGCAGCGGTACTTGAACTGCTGGCGCTCGTCCTTGGAGGTGCCCGAGGGCAGGTAGAGCGAGACCACGCTGAGGTTCTCGAAGTCGGCCTGCAGCCAGCGGCCTTCGCGATCGAACTCGTCCCAGCCCAGGCCGTAGACGACCCGCACCGGCTGGTGCTTCGAGTAGAGCGCCACGCCCGAGTAGCCCTTCTTCTCGGCGTCGTGGTAATAGCAGTGGTAGCCGACGGGAAAGAAGTCCCGGTCGGCCAACTGCCAGTGCTGCGCCTTGGTTTCCTGGATGCAGACGAAATCGGCATCCTGCTTCCTGAGCCAGTCGAAGAAGCCCTTGCGATGGGCGGCTCGGATGCCGTTGGCGTTGAGGGAAATCACTCGCATTGGACAGACCGGAAGTTCATCAGGCGCGTCATCTTACCGCGGCCGCCAGCGCACGTGGCCGGCCGCACCCGGGCCGCGCATTTGACATGATAACGGGAGAATTAGTACGGTTGGAATCGTAGAAATTCTGGAGAATCGTCATGCGCACCCTCCCGAAAGCCTTGTCCGTCGCGACCGCGCTGTTGCTGGCCGGCTGCGCGAGCTCTCTCGAAACAACCACGCCGCCCGGCGCAGGCAATGACGAACAGCAGCCGGTCCTGGTCGGCATTCCCGCATACAGGGAGTTCCTGACCCGACTCGACCAGGCCGTCGCCCGTGGCGCGGCGCGGCCACTCGAAGCGAAAGAACGGCAGAGCTACCGCAGCGCGTCGGACCGGCTCGACACCCTGCTGGCGCGTCATGAGTCGATCGACGACATGAGTCAGCGCGATCGCGTCGATGCGTTCAACCTGCACCAGGAGCTTCAGGCCATCGTGGTCGGCAACTACGACGACCAGATCATCTGCCGCATCGATCGCGCCGCGGGCACGAACTTTCCGATCACGCAATGCCGGTCCGTCGCCGAACGCCGACGGCTGCGCGAACTGACCCAGGACTGGAAGCGGTCCACGTTCCGCGGCATCATGCCGAGCGCGCCGGGTGGTGGCGGAGGACCCTGAGTCCGGACTTGACGCGCGCGAGGCACAGGCGCCACTATGCGTGACCGTAAGGGGACGTTTCGGCTCCGCGCGACAGCCAGGCCGTCGACTTTGCCGACCAGAACCGGGCAGCGGCCCGGCACCCGCATCGGCTGGCCCGATCCCCTGCATTTCGTCTTCCGCCCGCCCCGGCGAGTGATGGAAAGAATCGTTGACATCCCACGAAAATCTTAGTACGGTTTGAATCGTAGTTAATCCAAGGAGCCCCTCATGCAAACCCTGATCAAATCGCTGCTGACCCTGTCGGCAACCTGTTTCCTGGTCGCCTGTGCCAGCTCGCCGAACGCCGGCGGCAGCAGCAACATGGCCGAGGAAAGCGTCGACCACGAGTCTCGCTCACCGACCGTCGTAGGCGTCGCCGCCTACCGCCAGTTCCTCGACAAGCTCGACCAGGCCGTGGCCGAAGGCGAACCGCGCCCGCTCAACGACGAGGAGATGGAACAGTACCGCGCGGCCTACAGCCGCCTCGACCTGCTGCTCGCCCAGCACGACTCCATCGACACGATGAGCCAGACTCAGCGCGAGCAAGTCTACAACCTGCACGAAGAGCTCGAGTCGATCGTCATCGGCGACCGCGAGCAGCAGGTGATCTGCCGCCGCGAGCGCGTCACCGGCAGCCACTTCCGCAACACGCGCTGCAAGACCGTCTCCCAGTGGCGCGAGGAACGCGACCGCGCCCAGCAGTGGATGCGCGGCAGCATGCGTTCGATGATGCCCGAAGACCCGAACCCCGGCGGGGTTCGGTAAGTCAGGGTAAGCTCACCCGGGCGCCGTCGGCCAGGCGGTCGCCCGGGTGGGTCACGACATTCTCTCCGGCTTCGAGCCCTTCCAGGATCTGCACCCGCAGACCGCTTCGCCGGCCCGGCGACACCGCCCGCAGCGCCGCCCTTGAATCCGACACGACGAACACGTGCCAGCGGTCGTCGACGCGGAACAGCGCGCTGCCGGGTACCTGTAGCACGTCCTCTCCCTGCCAGACGATGAACGTCGCCTCCACCCGGTAACCGGCGCCGAGTGCCGGCCATTGCTCGCGCGGGGAGATGATTTCGACCAGCACCGGTACCCGCTGCTCCTCGACGCCGAGGGCGGACACCCGCGTGAAGCCGGCGGGCTCCACGCGACGCACCCGGCCCTTGAGCGGCTGGTCGCCACCCCAGCCCTCGATGATCACGCGGGTGCCGGAAGCCACGCGCACCGCGTCCATGCTCAGGAGATCCACCCGCACTTCCAACTCGTCGAGGCGGCCGATCTCGAGCACCGGCGTGCCGGACTGGATCACCCCCTCGCAGCAGCGGTCCCTGGAGAGCACGACGCCGCCGACCGGCGCCGACACGCTCAGCAGCCGGCCGCTGTCTCCGCTGCGCTCGCCTTCGGCGATCTCGAGCACCGCCCGCGCGTTCTCGACCTCGAATCCGGCCGCCTCGACAGAGGCGCGCGCCGCCGCCAACGCGGATTCGGCCCGCGCCACGGCGGACTCGGCCCGTTCCATGTCGCTCTCGGCGACCAGCGAGCGTTCGTGAAGTTCGCCCAGGCGGCGCAGCTCGCTTTGTGCCAGGGCCAGGTCGGCTTCCCGGTTGGCGCGCTCGGCCCGGGCGGCCTCCAGCCGGGCCCGGGCGGCGGCCAGGGTCTCGCGCGCCTGGCCCCGGGTGCGCGCATCCAGCGCCGGCGCCGGCGGCGGCTCCAGTTCGAAGACCGTATCGCCGGCGGCAACGGCATCACCCGGTTCGAGCGCCACGCGGTGCAGGTAACCGCCGATGGGCGCCGACACCACGTAGGTGTTGCGCAGGTGGGTGCGCCCTTCGTCCTCGACCGTTTCCACCAACGGCCCGCGTCGGGCCGGCTCGACTTCGACCTCGACCGGCGCGGGCCGCAGCGCCCAGACCAGCGTCGCGAGCAGCAACAGGGCGAGCACGGCGAGCAGGATTTTCCTCGATGTCTTCATGGGCTTCACTCTATTCGATCGACTTGAGCGCCGTGACCATGTCCAGGCGCAGCAGCCGCGGAGCGATCAGGACGGTCGACAGCACGGCCGCGGCCAGGACACCGGCAGCCGAGAAGGCGTAGGCCTGCCGGGTGATCACGAAGGGGATGCGAAACAGGTCCATTTCGATCGCCTCGGTCAGCATCCAGGCCAGGCCGGTGCCGAGCAGCCAGCCGAGCGGCACGGCCAGCAGCGTGAGCACGACCATCTCACCGATCAGGATCCAGGCCACCTCGCTGCGATGGAAACCGAGCACGCGCAGGGTAGCGAGTTCGCGCTCGCGCTCGGCGAAGGCGATACGGGCACTGTTGTAGACCACCGCGAAGGCGATCGAGGCGGCCAGCAGCAGCATCACGCTCATCATGCCCAAAGCCGTATCCTCGATGTAGGCGCGGATTTCTTCCTCGGAGCGGCTGATCAAACCGATGCCGGCCACCCGCGGCACGTCCCAGAGCTCGCGATACAGCGCCGATTCCCGCTGCCGGTCGAGCGACAGCCAGAACCCCGACACGGCAGGTCCTTCACGCATCAGGCGGTTGAGCGCCGGTCGCGCCATGTAGGCGCCCACGCCGAGGGGCTCGGCCACCACACCGGCCAGCGGCACCGCCACCCGACGCCGGTGGCCCACCTGGATCTCGACATCGATCAGGTCGCCGGGACGCGCCGCCAGGTGTTCGGCGAGATAGTCGGTCAGCACCAGCCCCTCGGCAGGCAGGCTCTGGTCGGCGCCGGAACGGTCGATCAACCCGCGCAGCCCGGGGCGGGCGTCCATGCCCTCGATGGCGGTACGGTAGCCGTGCAGGCCGTGGACCAGCCGAACCGGCACGCTTCGGAAAGCCTCGACGTGCCGGACGCCGGGGTAGTGGCGCAGCTCGGCCGCGGCCCGCTCAGAGGTCGCGTCGTTGAGATGCACGATCGCATCCATCCGGAGCACCTTGCCGTACTGGGTATCGAGCAGCTGATCGATCGCGTTGAACTGGTAGCTGCCGACCAGCAGCAGGGCGACGGACAGCGCGATACCCAGCACCGACAGCGAGGCCTTGAGCCGGTGCCGCCCGAGATTGCGCAGGATCATGCGCGTGGGCTGGTCGAGCCATCGCCGCAGACCGGCTCGATCCATCCACCCGCTGCGGAACACGGCCGGGGAGGGCGGCCGCATCGCGACCGCCGGCGCGAGGCCCGCGGCCTCGCTGACGGCGCGCCAGGTACCGAGCAGGGCCGCGCCGCCGGACACCGCCGCGCCGAGGACGATGATCTGCGGCCGAAGTTCGAAGCGGGTTTCGGGAAAGCGGAAGTACTGCATGTAGAGCGCGGCGACCCAGTCGGCCGCCCAGGCGCCCAGAATCACACCGACGGCAACGCCCACGCACACGATCAGGCCGGTCAGCGCCGCGTAATGCCCGACCAGCTCTCCCCTGCCATAGCCGAAGGCCTTGAGCAGGGCGATCTGCTGGCGCTGGGTGCGCACGATCCGCCCCATCAGCACGCTGAGGAGGAAGGCCGAAACGCCCAGGAAGATGCCCGGCAGGATGACCGCCATGACGCGCAGCTGGTCGATTTCCTGCGACAGGATGCGGTGCGAGACCTGCTCGCCCCGGTCATGGGCGCCGAGTCCGCCGTAGTCGTCGAGCAGCCGGTCGAGCTCGGCGATCACCGGTTGCGGCGAGCGACCGGCCTGCAGCGTCAGCGCAACGCTGTTGAACGCGCCGTCCATGTCGAAGGCACGGGCCAGGGCGCGGCGGTTCATCCACAGCACGCCGAAGCGCTGGTGATCGGGAATCAGGTCGGCCGGCCCGAGCTGGTAGATGAATTCCGGCGAGAGCACCACGCCGCTGACGGTCAGGTGCTCGAGGCGGCCGTTGATGACGGCCTCGAAGCCGTCGCCGGCGCGCAGGCCGTGCGCTTCGGCGAAGGGTTCGCTGATGGCGACGACGTCGGCCCGACCGGATTCCGGCAGGCGCCCTTCGCGCAGGTGCAGGCTGTTGACCGGCGGCTGCCTGCCGTCGGGAATGCTGATCAACTGGCCGCTGACCGGGTCGTCGAAGCCGGCCACCTCCAGCCGCACGGGCGCGACCACGCGCGCGTGAACCCGGTCGACGCCGTCGATGCGCTCGATTCGCCCGGCGAGGTGTTCGGGTGCGCGCTTGAGCCCGGCGAAGACGTCGGCGAACAGATGATCGCGATAGAAATCCTGCTGGCTGTAGCGAATGGCGTCGAGCGAGGTCACCGCGATGATCAGGGTCATCACGCCGGCGGCGATCACCACGGCGATCGCGGCGACCTGGCCCTTCAGGGCCGACAGGTCGCGCCAGAGCTTGCGATGGAGTGCGCGCACGCTCACCAGCTCAGTGAGGCCGGCTCGGCCCGCTCGGTATTGCGGTCGATGACGTCGATCCGGCCGTCACGCAGCCGCACGACCCGGTCGGCCATCCGGGCGATGACGGCGTTGTGGGTGATCACGACGGTGGTGGTCCCGATCTCGCGATTGATCTGCTCGATGACTTCGAGCACGCGGATACCGGTCTTCGAGTCGAGCGCCCCGGTGGGCTCGTCGCACATCAGCACGGCCGGCCGCTTGGCCACCGCCCGGGCGATCGCCACGCGCTGCTGCTCGCCGCCGGAAAGCTGGGAGGGAAAATGATCGGCGCGATCCTCGAGCCCGACCAGGCGCAGCGCTTCCAGGGGCGACATCGGGTCGCGCGCGATGTCGGTAACCACCGCCACGTTCTCCAGGGCCGTGAGGCTGGGAATCATGTTGTAGAACTGGAAGACGAAGCCCACATGCTCTCTCCGGAAGCGGGTCAACCCGCGCTCCCCGCCGGTATCCAGGCGGCGGCCGAGATAGCTGACGCTGCCCGCCGTGGGCGCGTCGAGGCCGCCGAGAATGTTGAGCAGGGTCGACTTGCCCGATCCGGATGCGCCGAGCATGACGACCAGCTCGCCCGCATAGAGATCCAGGTCGACGCCGCGCAGGGCGTGGATGTCGACTTCGCCCATGTGATAGACGCGAGTGATGCCGCGCGCTTCGAATACCGCCTGCTCGGAATGGTCGGGCCGGCTCATGGCGCCTTTGCTCCGGTTGCACGCTCGCGCCAAGCATAGGGCAACGGCGCATCGACCGCATGACCTCGATCAACGCATCGCCTAGAATGAGCACATGATCAAGCCGTGGACCCAACGTTTCCTCAAGCTCGCGCTCGAACGCGAGGCGTTGCGCTTTGGCGAATTCACGCTCAAGTCGGGCCGGGTCAGCCCGTATTTCTTCAATGCCGGCGAGTTCAGCTCCGGCGCCGCCGTGGCCACCCTGGCCGGCTGTTATGCCGAGGCCATCGAGGCATCCGGCATGGAATTCGACCTGCTCTACGGGCCGGCCTACAAGGGCATCCCCCTGGTGACGGCGGTGGCGATGTGCCTGGCCCGCGACCACGGCCGCGACCTGCCCTTCGCCTACAACCGCAAGGAAGCCAAGACCCACGGCGAGGGCGGCGTGACCGTGGGCGCCCCGATTACCGGCCGCGTGCTCATCGTCGACGACGTGATCTCGGCGGGCACCTCGGTCAACGAATCGATCGAACTGATCGAGGCCGCGGGCGCCCGGCCCTGCGGTGTGGCGATCGCGCTCGACCGCGAAGAACGCGGCAGCGAGCGGGAACACTCCGCGGTCGAGGAAGTCGAAGCGAGAGGCCTGCAGGTGGTATCCGTCGCCGGCCTGGGTGACCTGATCGCCTGGCTGGAGACGCACGACCGACCACCGGCCAGTCTCGAATCCATGATCAACTACAGGAGCCGATACGGCACCCGATCCCCGTGATGTTGCGCCTGATTGCCTCATTCCTGCTTCTGTCCGCGCTGGCCGTGTCCACGGCCGTCGCCCAGAGTTATTACCGCTGGGTCGACGACTCGGGCGAGGTGCACTACGGCCAGTCCGTTCCGCCCGAGTACGCGGCCTACGGTTACGAGCGGCTCGGCCCCGACGGCACCGTGCGCGAACGCGTCGAGCCGCAGCTGTCCCCCGAGGAGATCGCCGAGCGCAGGCAGCAGCGCGCCGAGCAGGAACGGCGCGAGGCCGAGGAGCGCAACCAGGAAACGCGCGACCGCATGCTGCTGGCGACCTACGGCAGCGAAGAGGACCTGCGCGACGCCATGAAGATGCAGCTGCAGGGTCTCGAGAGCCAGAGAGCCTCGACGCGCATGGCCGTGGAGCTGGTCGAGAACCGCTTCGAGACGCAGATCGGCCGGGCCGCCCGGCTGTCGCGCGAAGGCCGCCCCGTACCCGGCCGGCTGCAGGAGTCGATCGAGGAAACGCGCACCGAACTGCGGCGACTCCGCGCCGACCTGGATCGCCTCGACGAGCGCGAGGCACAGACCCGCGAGCGCTTCATGGCCGACCTCGCCCGCTACCGGGAGCTGACCGACACGGGCGGCGACGGCAGCGACGGCGGCTGAAGGGACGATGTACACCCGCTGTCCCGCCTGCCAGGCCGTCTACGAACTGCGCGCCGGCCTGCTGGCCGAAGCCTCCGGCGTGGTGCGCTGCGGCAATTGCGGCAAGACCTTCAACAGCCTCTCGGAACTGTTCGAACGACACCCCGAATCGGATGCCGAGCCGCTTCGCGGCAAGGGCATGCCGCCGATGCTCGAACACCCCGACATGGTGCAGGCGGAACTGCCCGTCGACACCTTCGATGACGATGAAGGCTCCGAGGCAGCACCCCTCGACTGGCTCGAGAGCGAGCCCTCGTCGCGCGCCGCTGATGCCCGCCGGCTGCTCTGGCCGTCCGCCAGCGCGGCCCTGTTGCTGCTCCTGCTGGTCCAGTTCTGGCTGCTGTGGCAAACGCCGGGATCGATCGTCGATCGCTGGCTGGGCGGGTCGAGCCAGCCGGTGGGCAACCTCGATCCCAACCAGGTCATCCAGATCGTCTCGCGCGATCTGCACGCCCACCCCAGCCTCGACGACGCGGTGGTCATCAGTGCGAGTCTCCGCAACCAGGCCGAGGCGACCGTGCCGTTCCCGATCATCGAGGTCCGTTTCTTCGACGCCAGCCAGCAGGTCCTGGGCGTTCGGCGGGTCACGCCAGAGGAGTATCTGGGCGATCCCGATCGCATCGAGCGCGGCCTGGCTTCCGGCCTGATGATGCCGCTACTGCTCGAGTTCGTGGTCGGCACCAGCCGACCGGCCGGCTTCCAGATGCGCTTCCACTAGGGATCCATGACCCGGACCCAGTTGTGATATCGTTATCGGTCCGCTGCGAGGGCAGTGTGTTTCCGAGCTGGCCGAGGGTTTTGAAGCTTGTCTGAAAAGCGCGCCGATCAGGGTCTTTGCCTGAACGAATTCGTTCGCTGTGTCGTCCAGCGCTACCTGGACGACATGGGCGACACGCCGCCCGACAACCTCAACGGCGTGATCATGGGCGAAGCCGAACGCGCGCTGGTGAGCACCGTGCTCGATCACACCGGCGGCAACCAGTCGCGCGCGGCCGAAATCCTGGGTATTACCCGCACCACCCTGCGAAACCGCATCAGGCGTTACGGCCTGGAGTAATCCCGCCATGAACGATTCGAACCGCCGCTGGGCGCTGCTGAGCGTGTCCGACAAGCGTGGCCTGTCGGAACTCGGCCGCGCCCTGGCCGACGCCGGGTTCGCGCTGCTCTCCACCGGGGGCAGCGCGCGTGCGCTTCGCGACGCCGGGCTCGCCGTCACCGAGGTCAGCGAACTGACCGGGTTTCCGGAAATCATGGCCGGACGGGTCAAGACCCTGCACCCGAAGATCCACGGCGGAATTCTCGGCCGGCGCGACACCGACGCCGAGGTCATGGCCGAACACCGCATCGACCGGATCGACGTGGTCGTGGTCAACCTCTACCCCTTCGCCGAGACCGTCGCCCGGCCGGACTGCACGCTGGCCGAGGCGATAGAGAACATCGACATCGGCGGGCCCGCCATGCTGCGCGCCGCGGCCAAGAACCATCGCGACGTCTGCCTGCTGTGCGACCCCGACGACTACCCGGCGTTCATCGAGTCCCTGCCCGAGCTGCCGGGCGAGGCGGGCCGGCGCGAACTGGCCACCAAGGGGTTCGCCCACACCTGCGCCTACGACGGGCAGATCAGCCAGTGGCTGTCGGCCCGGGACAGCGACGGCGCGCTGCCGCCGAAGATCAACCTGGCCCTCGACGCCATCGAGCCGCTCCGCTACGGCGAGAACCCGCACCAGGCCGCCGGTGTCTACGCGGTTCGCGGCCAGCGGGCGCGGGGCCTGGCCGGCTGCCGGCCGCTTCAGGGCAAGCCGCTGAGCTACAACAACCTGCTCGATGCAGACGCCGCCTGGGCCGGCGTGCGAAGCCTGGGCGAAGCGCCGGCCTGCGTGATCGTCAAGCACACCAATCCCTGCGGCGCGGCCCGGGGCGGCAGCGTCGCCGAGGCCTACGACAAGGCACTGGCCTGCGACCCCACCTCGGCCTTCGGCGGCATCGTCGCGGTCAACCGGGAAGTCGACGGCGACCTGGCCGGCCGGCTGCTCGAACGGTTCATGGAAGTGCTCATCGCCCCGGCGCTGAGCGACGAGGCCCGCAAGGCGCTGGCCGCCAAGCCGAACGTGCGCATCCTCACCCCCGGCGACGCCGCGCCGCAGGCGTTCGAGCTGCGGGCCGTCGACGGCGGCTGGCTGGTCCAGGCCGGCGACGACTGGGACACGGCGCCGGAGCTGGAAACGGTGACCGAGCGCGCGCCCGATTCGGCCGAACTGGAGGACCTGGAATTCGCCTGGGCGGCGGTCCGCCTGGTGCGCTCGAACGCCATCGTCTACGCGAAGAACCGGGCCACGGTGGGCATCGGCGCGGGCCAGATGAGCCGCGTCGACTCGGCGCGCTTCGCCGCCCTGAAGGCCGAGGCGGCCGGCCTGTCGCTGGACGGCGCGGTCATGGCCTCCGACGCCTTCTTCCCCTTCGCCGACAGTATCGAGGCCGCCGCAGAACGCGGCATCCGCGCGGTCATCCAGCCCGGCGGCTCGAAACGCGATCAGGAAGTCATCGACGCCTGCAACAAACACGACATCGCGATGGTGTTGACGGGGAAGAGGCACTTTCGACACTAGCAGCAGTCGGTGGCGCATCAGCCGCAACGGCTTCATGGCGATGCCGGAAACTCGAAATCCGAAGCACCAAATCCGAAACAAATTCGAAAACCCAAATACGAAACACTGCGGTCTGGAAGTCCGCCGTTTCGAATTTCGTGCTTCGTGCTTGTTTCGAATTTCGATCTTCGAATTTCAGGTTTCGCTTTCCCGAAAGCCCACAGAAGCACCAGAGTGCCGCGCTACAATAGGACGGCACATTCCTCCCGGATAGCACACAAATGAAGATCCTGGTCGTCGGCGGCGGTGGTCGTGAGCATGCGCTGGCCTGGAAGCTGGCGCAGTCGGAGAAGGTCAGCGAAGTCCTCGTCGCGCCCGGCAACGCCGGGACGGCCTCCGAGGCCGGCATGCGCAACGTGGATGTTTCCGCCGAGGATATCGACGGGCTGATCGATCTGGCCCGCTCGGAGTCCGTCGGGCTGACCGTCGTCGGCCCCGAGGCACCGCTGGCCGCCGGGATCGTCGACCGCTTCGAGTCGGCCGGCCTGAAGTGTTTCGGCCCGGGCGCCGACGCCGCCCGGCTGGAGTCCTCCAAGGCCTTCGCCAAGGACTTCATGTCGCGCCACGACATTCCCACGGCCGCCTTCGGCGTCGTCGACGACGTCGAGGAAGGCATGGAGATGATCCACGGCATCGGCCTGCCGATCGTGCTCAAGGCCGACGGGCTGGCCGCCGGCAAGGGGGTCGTAATCGTCGAGACCGAAGACGAGGCCCGGGCCACGCTCGAGGACATGCTCTCCGGCGAAGCCTTCGGGCAGGCGGGCCGGCGCGTGGTGATCGAGGAATTTCTCGTCGGCGAAGAGGCGAGCTTTATCGTGGTCGCCAGCGGCAGGCAGTTCCTGTCCATGGCGTCGAGCCAGGACCACAAGCGGCGCGACGACGGCGACCGCGGCCCCAACACCGGCGGCATGGGGGCCTATTCGCCGGCGCCCGTGGTCGACGAGACCCTCCATCGGCAGATCGTCGAGCAGGTCATCGAGCCGACGCTCGAGGGCCTGGCCGACGACGACGCGGCCTTTACCGGCTTCCTCTACGCCGGCGTGATGCTCACCGCCACCGGGCCGAAGGTGCTGGAATTCAACGTCCGTTTCGGCGATCCCGAAACACAGCCGATCATGCTCCGGCTGAAGTCGGACCTGGTCGAGCTGATCGAGCACGCCCTGGACGGCAGGCTCGACGAGATCGAACTCGAATGGGACGAGCGCACGGCCCTGGCCGTGGTCATGGCGGCCGGCGGCTACCCGGGAAGCTACGAAAAGGGACACCCGATCACCGGCCTGGACGCGGCGTTCCCCGACGACGTGAAGATTTTCCACGCCGGCACCGAGCTCGACGAGGACGGGCGCGTGGTCACCAGCGGCGGCCGCGTGCTGGCTTTCTGCGCCCTGGGAGACACCGTCCGGGAAGCCCAGGCCCGCGCCTACCAGTGGATCGCCCAGATCGGCTTCGAGGACGCGTTCTACCGGTCGGATATCGGTTTTCGGGCGATCGAGCGGAGCTAACGCCGCATGGACGTCAGCCACCTGCTCGAGGAACTGAACGACGCGCAGCGCGAGGCCGTCACGGCCGAGGACGGGCACGTGCTGGTGCTGGCCGGCGCCGGGTCGGGCAAGACGCGCGTGCTGGTGCATCGCATCGCCTGGCTGATCCAGGTGCATCACGTCAGCCCGATGGGCCTGATGGCCGTGACCTTCACCAACAAGGCGGCCGGGGAGATGCGCGGCCGCGTCGGCAAGCTGCTCGGCATCCGGCCCGACGGGCTCTGGGTGGGCACCTTTCACGGGATCTGCCACCGCATCCTGCGCATGCACGCCGCCGACGCCGGACTGCCCGACACCTTCCAGATCCTCGACAGCGAGGACCAGTACCGGCTCATCCGCCGCGTGATCCGCGACATGGAACTCGACGAGGGCGAGTTCCCGGCCCGCCCCATGCAGGGCTTCATCAATCACCACAAGGACGAAGGGCGACGCCCCGAACACATCGAGCCCTTCGACAATGCGCACGCGCTGACCCAGGTCGCCATCTATCGCAACTACCAGGACTACTGCGAGCGCTCGGGCCTGGTGGACTTCGCCGAGCTGCTGCTTCGCACGCTCGAGCTGCTGCGCGACAACCCCGCGCGCCAGCAGCAGTACCGCGATCGCTTCGGTCACATCCTGATCGACGAATTCCAGGACACCAACAAGCTGCAGTACGCGCTGGTGCGCATCATCGCCGGCGACCGCGCCCGCCTGTTCGTGGTCGGCGACGACGACCAGTCGATCTACGGCTGGCGCGGCGCCCGGGTCGAGAACGTGTCCGATTTCGCGCGCGACTTCGAGCCGACCGTGATCCGGCTCGAGCAGAACTACCGCTCGACGGCCACCATCCTCGAGGCCGCCAACCGGGTCATCGCCAACAATGCCGAGCGCATGGGCAAGAACCTCTGGACGGAAGGCGAGAAGGGCGAACCCATCCGGGTCTTTTCGGCCTTCAGCGCCGAAGAGGAAGCCGATTTCGTCGTCGCGCGCATCCGCGACTGGCTCGAGCAGGGCAACGCCGCTTCCGAAGCCGCGGTGCTCTACCGCTCCAACGCCCAGTCGCGGCTGTTCGAGCACCAGCTGCTGGCCGAAGGCATTCCCTATCGCGTCTACGGCGGCCAGCGCTTCTTCGAGCGCGCCGAGATCAAGGACGCGATGGGCTACCTCCGCCTCGTGCACAACCGCGACGACGACCCGGCTTTCGAGCGCGTGGTCAACGTGCCGGCGCGCGGCATCGGCGAGCGCACCGTGGCCGCCATCCGCGAGCGCGCCAGGACCGACGCCACCTCGCTGTTCGCCGCCGCCACGGCCATGCTGCAGGACGGCGCCTTCGCCGCCCGGGCGGGCAATGCCGTGGCCCAGTTCCTGGAGATCATCAACGACCTCGACCGCCGCACCCGCGAAGCCTCGCTCGGCGAGCTGATGTCGGCCGTGGTCGAGACCGCCGACCTGGCGCGCTGGTACCGGCAGCGCGAGGCGCCCGACCGGGCCGAAACCCGCGAGGAGAACCTCACCGAGCTCATCCGCGCGGCCGAGACTTTCGACCAGCCGCTCGAAGACGAACAGTCGGGCCTGAGCCCGCTCGCCTCCTTCCTGTCGCAGGCCGCGCTGGAAGCGGGCGAGCACCAGGGCGAGAAATGGCAGGACTGCGTGCAGCTCATGACCCTGCACTCGGCCAAGGGCCTGGAGTTCCCCCTGGTGTTCCTCTCGGGCATGGAAGAGGGCCTGTTTCCCCACCACAAATCGACCGAGGAGCCGGGCAGGCTGTCGGAGGAACGCAGGCTCTGCTACGTCGGGATGACGCGCGCCATGCAACGCCTCTATCTGACCTACGCGGAGTCGCGCATGCTCCATGGCCAGACCTCGACCACCTACCCTTCGCGCTTCCTCGACGAACTGCCGGAGGAACTGACCGAGGAAGTGCGTCCCAAGGCCGCGCGCTACGCCGGCACGGCGTTCGGTAGGGGCATGTCGCAGCCCGCTCCGGAACACGACTTCTCGCTCGGTTCGACGGTCAGCCACGAGCGCTTCGGGATCGGCACCGTGGTCAACCTGGAGGGCAGCGGTGCCAACGCGCGGGTGCAGATCAACTTCGAATCCGCCGGCCAGAAATGGCTGGTGCTCTCCTACGCCAACCTGGAGCGACTCGACTGATGGAGGCCGTCGAGCTGCTCGGCGGCCGGATTTCCGGCCTGCGCTGGCGCCGGGGCGATCTGCCGGTCCTGGCTCTGCACGGCTGGCTCGACAACGCGCATTCCTTCATGCCGCTCAGCGACCACCTCGACGGCCTGGACCTGGTCGCCATCGACTTTCCCGGCCATGGCCGGTCGGCGCCGCGCCCGGAAAACGTGCGCTACCACTTCGACGACTACAGCTTCGACGTACTCGAGGTTCTCGATGCGCTCGGCTGGGAACGGGCGAACCTGCTCGGACATTCCCTCGGCGGCGCGGTGTCGACGCTGGTCGCGGCCGCCGCCCCGGAACGCGTCCGCGCGATGGTCCTGATCGAGGGACTCGGCCCGCTCGCCGCGCCCGCGGACAGGACGGCCGAGGGCTGGCGCAAGGCGGTGGCGCGCTCGAAACCCCGTCGGCGTCGCGTTCACGAGCACCGCGACGGTGCCATCGCGGCCCGGCAGCAGGGCAGCGACCTGAGCGACGAATCGACACGCCTGCTCGCCGAGCGCGGCCTGATCGAGGTCGACGGCGGCTGGCAGTGGGGCCACGACCTGCGCCTGACCTGGCCCACCGCGCATCGCTATACCGAGCCGCAGGTCGTCGACCTGCTCGCCCACATCGAGGCGCCGGTGCTCAATATCCACTCCGAGCCGCACTCCGGGCTGATGGGCAGCCGCCTGTACCAGCTGCGCCTGGCCGCCCTGCGCCATCGCCGGGAGAGCGTCAGCTGCCCCGGCGGCCATCACCTTCACATGGTGCATCCCGACCGCATTGCCGCGAACATCCTGGAGCATTTTCATGACCCTGCCTGAGAACCGCAGACAGATCCCCGCCGAGGAGCGCCTGATCTTCGCGCTCGACGTGCCCGACCTCGACCGGGCCAGGACGCTGATCCGCCGGCTCGGCGATCACGTGCGTTTCTACAAGCTCGGACTCGAGTTCTTCCTGAGTGGTCACTACTTCGAACTTGCCGACGAACTCAAGCAGTCGGGCAAGCGGGTCTTCGCCGACCTCAAGCTGTTCGACATTCCACCGACGGTCGGACGCGCCACCGCTCAGCTGGCCCGTCGCGACGTCGACTTCCTGACCGTGCACGGCAACGACGGCATGCTGGCCGAGGCGGTAGCCAACCGCGGCGAGATGGGCATCCTGGCGGTGACCGCGCTGACCAGCCTCGACCGGGGCGACCTCGACGACCTCGGTTTCGCCTGCGACGTCGAGGCCCTGGTCCTGTCGAGGGCCCGCCGGGCCCTGGCGCTCGGCTGCACTGGCGTGATTTCCTCCGGCCTGGAGGTCGCGGCGTTGCGGCGGGAAGTCGACGACCGCCTCGTCGCCGTTTGCCCCGGGATTCGCCCGGTCGCGAACATCGACGAGCAGAAGCGGACCCTGTCGGTGTCCGAAGCGTTCGACGCCGGCGCCGACTACATCGTGGTCGGGCGACCGATCCGGGACGCCGGCGATCCGGCCAGTGCCGCGGCGGGGATTCAGTCGGAAATAGCTCGGATATTCAGTTAGATATAGCGCTCTAGTGAAGCTATTGATTAATTAACCCGCGTTAGGGTATGATTCTGCTCGAGGGAGGTGAACGAGTTTCGCGTCCCGCGATCAACCAGCAAAACAGTCCTTTTCGGTTCGCTCCGGTTGCCGGGCCGCTCGTCTCGAGCCGCCCGGCTTTTTCTTGCCTGCGGGCGCGAGCTTGACCGAACGAGGCAAGTGGTAAACTTGCCGCCCCGAATCAGAAGCCTGTCATGCCGCATTCTTCGACCGCATCCGGCCTCCCGGCCCGCATCTATCGCGCGTGGTTGACTCTGCTCGGGCGTGTGCTCCACTGGTGGGTACGGTCGACGGTCCTGCCCGAGGATCTTTCCGAGCTGGGCGTCGATCCCGACCGGCCGGTGTTCTACGTGCTCGACACCTACGCGCTCACCTCGCTTCTGATCGTCGACGAGGTGTGCCGGAAACTCGGCTGGCCGCGTCCGGGAGACACCTTCCGCGTCGGCGACGGCATGCTGCCGCGCTCCTACAGCGCCTCTCGTCGCTACGGCGGATTCATCATCCGGCGCCCCCAGAGACGACGCCATCCCCAGATGCTTCGACAGCTGCTCGAGCGCACCAGCGTCGAGGAACTCGGCCAGGTCCAGATCGTGCCCGTCACCGTCCTGATCGGGCGCGCGCCGGACAAGGAAGACAGTATCTTCAAGATCCTGTTCTCCGAGAACTGGGGCGTCGCCGGCCGGATCAGGCGCCTGTTCTCGACCCTGGTGAACGGCCGCGCGACGATGGTTCAGTTCGGCAAGCCGGTCAAGGTCGGACAGATCCTGGAGGAAACCAGCGACGACAAGCAGGCACTCGGACGGATCAGCCGCGTGCTGCGGGTTCACTTCAAGCGGGTGCGCACCGCGGCGATCGGACCCGACCGCTCGCACCGGCGCACCCTGGTCGATCGCGTGGTGCGATCCGACAGCGTGCAGGAGGCCATTGCCGCCAAGGCCCGGCGCGACGACATGAGCGAGGAAAAGGCCGAGCTCATCGCGCGCAAGTACGCGCGTGAAATCGCCGCCGACTATTCCTACGCCTTCATCCGCATCGCCGACATCCTGCTGAGCTGGTTCTGGAGCCGGATCTATCGCGGCATCGCCGTGCACCACTTCAGCCAGTTCCGGGAGGCGCAGGACGGCCACGAGATCGTTTACGTGCCCTGCCACCGCAGCCACATCGACTACATGCTGCTGTCCTACCTGCTCTACCACCGCGGCTTCGTGCCGCCGCACATCGCTGCCGGGGTCAACCTCAACATGCCGTTCATCGGCCCCCTGCTTCGACGCGGCGGCGCCTTTTTCCTGCGGCGGTCGTTCCGCTCGCAGCCGCTTTACGCGGCGGTGTTCAACCAGTACGTCACGCTCATCCTCGACCGCGGCGTCGCGATGGAGTATTTCATCGAGGGCACGCGATCGCGCACCGGTCGTCTACTGCCGCCGCGCGGCGGGATGCTCTCGATCACGGTGCGTGCCTTCCTGCGCGATCCGTCGCGGCCCGTCCTGTTCCAGCCGGTCTACATCGGCTACGAGCGGCTGGCGGAGGGCAATTCCTACATTTCCGAGCTGTCAGGTCAGCAAAAGAAGCCCGAATCGCTCTCCGACCTGCGCAACGTGATCAATATTCTGCGGCGCAATTACGGCGAGGTGTCGGTGAGTTTCGGGGAACCGATCCGGCTCGGGGAGCTTCTCGACGAGCACAACCCGGACTGGCGCGAGGAGAACATCGAGAACGGCGCCAAACCGCCCTGGCTCGGCGACGCGGTCGATTCGCTGGCGCGGCGGATCATGGTCAACATCAATCGTTCGGCCGACGTCAATCCGGTCAACCTGCTGGCCACGGCCCTGCTGGCCAGCCGTAAGCACGCGCTCGACGAGGACGACCTCGAGCGCACTATCGAGATGCTGCGTCGCCTGGTCAAGCTGACCGGCTACTCCGACCGCATCACGGTGACCCGGATGACGGCGGGGCAGGTGATCGAGTACGGCCTGGAGCTCGGCATCATCGAGCGCCACGAACACCGGCTGGGTAACATCATTCGCACCGACGCCACCCGGGCAGTGCTGCTGACCTATTTCCGCAACAACACCGCCCACCTTCTGGCGATCAGCGCCTGGATCGCCTGCTGCTTCCTCAATGCCCAGCGCGTGCGACGCTCGCGCCTTCACGGGCTCAGCCGCACGGTCTACCCCTTCATCCGCCAGGAGCTCTTCCTGCCCTGGCCGGAAGACGAGATCGACGCCGTCGTGGAACGCTGTATCGAGGCCCTGACCGAACTCGAGCTGCTGCGCGGTTCGGGCGACTACCTGCAGCGCGCCCAGGGCGGCAGCGACCAGAGCTACTACCTGCGCCTGCTCGGTCATTCCCTGCTGCAAACCTTCGAGCGCTACTTCATCACCATGTCCGTCCTGGTCAAGAACGGTTCGGGCAAGCTCAACCGGCGTCAGCTCGAGCAGCTCTGCATCCTCTCCGCGCAGCGAATCTCCCTGCTGCACGAGTTCGAGGCACCGGAGTTCTACGATCGAACGCTTTTCAGGCAGTTCATCCAGTCCATGTTCGACAGCGGCTTCCTGTCCCGCGACGACGACAACTGCCTGGTCTTCGGCCGCAAGCTCGAGAACTTCGCCCAGGACGCCAAGCTGGTGCTGGGCAAGGAAATCCGGCATGCCATTATCCAGGTGACGCCCGAATTGCTCGAACTGACCGGCGAGGAAGGCTGAGCAGCGTCCGGGACGTTGCGTTTTCCGGTTTATTGGTTTTTTGGTTCGGCATCTGCGGCGGGCGGCTGCGCCGCGGGGCCCATGGGGCTCACCCCACTGTAGTCCCGGACGGAGCGAAGCGGAGATCCGGGACCTTTTCGCAAAATGGCAGTGTCTTGGCTTATTTCTCCCTGCCGTAGATCGGGGGTTTGCGACGCCGGTCGCTGTGCTGGCCTCGACAAGTCAACTGCGATTTCGCCCGGGCCCGCTTCGCGGGGTCTTGCGGCGACTTACTTTTTTCAATTACCAAAAAAGTAAGCAAAAGGGCTCTTGAAAGATGCCGGAGGGGCCGCAGGAGTCGAAATGGTGGTGGCTCCAGAATCCCGACTGCGGCGTTGTTCTGATCCGGTCTGATTCTCCGGTGGCAGTAGCGAGACCCT
>JAAAPE010000036.1 GCA_009908385.1 Gammaproteobacteria bacterium | reverse complement strand
CGCGGCGCCCTTTTCGGTGCCGGGCTCCTCGTGACTGCCGCAAAGTCGGCTCTTGCCGACGCCGATGGTCGCCAGCCCCGTTGTCACGCCCAGGTGGCAGGCGATACCGAAGCGTCGCGGATGGGCGCGCCCCTGGCCGTCGCAAAGCACCAGTTCCGGCGGTATCGACAGTCGCTCCAGCGCGCCGAGAATCGCGGGCAGTTCGCGGAAGGAGAGTAGCCCCGGGATGTAGGGCAGGGCCGTGGCCTGTTCGAAGACGACCTCGTCGATCGGTTCGAGGTCCGGGAATCGCATCAGCACGGCCGCGGCCCGCGTGGTTCGCCCCCGGTCGGGGAAGGCGGCGTCCACGCCGGCCACAAGCCTGGGCGGACGGCGCAGGTCATCGCGGTCGATGACCCGTCGGGCCAATTCCCGCTGGCGCTCGATCAGGGCGCGGGTGTCGACGACCGAAGCCACTTACTTTTCTTCGCCCGGTGTCCGGCCGAAGTGCCGGGTCCAGGCCGCGTCGATGCGTTCGCGCAGGCCGTTGTCGTCCGGGGGAGCGCTTTCGCGCCTGAGCCAGTCCAAGTGGCGACGCTCGAGGAGCCTGCGCCAGTCCCCGGCAAGATCCCGCCCGGTTTCGGTGTCGATCCACCCCGTTTCGGCCAGTGATTCGAGCTGGGCGCCTGTTTCCCGGAACTCGATCAGTTCCGGTTGCGTCGCAGCCTGGACCAGGACGCCCAGTTCGGCCAGGAACTGGAGGTCGGTCAGGGCACGCTTGGTGGGAGACTCGCGCCGTTCGCGCCGCTGCCGTGCGCGCATCTCGGCGAGCGCTTCGGCCGCAGACGCGTGATCGCGCCGCTGCGTGAGCACCTCTTTGCGCACGGCATCGAATGCCGCTTCGAGATTCGGATCACCGGCAATCCAGCGTGCCCGGATCAGCGCCTGGTGCTCCCAGGTCCAGGCCTTGTTGCGCTGGTATTCGGCGAAGCTCTCGAGGGTCGAGACGAGCATGCCGGCACGGCCGTTGGGCCGCAGGCGTGTATCGATCTCGAACAATCTCCCACCCGGCAAGGGCATCTGCAGGGCGCTGACAAGGCGCTGCACGACACGACGCGGCGCATCGCCCGAACGGTGCAGGAAGACCAGGTCCAGGTCGGACTCGAAGTGCAGCTGGGCGGCACCCAGGTTGCCGTAACCGATCACCGCCAGGTCATCCCCGGAGCTGCCGGAAAGCTCCAGCGTTCGGTCGACGATGACGCCGGCCATGAAACTCAACTGTCGACCGGCGCCGACCGCGTCGAGGCGGTTGTCGAGCTCGGCCAGGGCGGTTCGCAGGAAACCGGCCTGCCGCCAGCGAGAAAGCGCCCACAGGCTCGCCTCCCGGTCGTCGGGATCCGGGGCCGGCACAGCCGGCAGCTCGAACCCGTTGATCGGATCGAGGAGGTCGTCGATGAGCTGCGGCGAGGCGATGATCCACTCGGCCACGCGCTGGCTGAGGTGAAATACCCGCACCAGCCGCTGCAGGGTCTCGGGGCGTTCGCGCAGCAGGGCCAGGTAGGCCGAGCGGCGAGAGATCTGGTCCACCAGGCGGAGCAGGTCCGACAGGCCGGTGTCGGGCGGGCGCTGGCGGCTCACCGCCTCGATCAGGCTCGGCATGAGTCGCTCGAGACGCTGGCGGCCCTCGGCGCTGAGCGGTCGCCGCTGCAGACTGGCGTGACAGCGCTGCAGGTTCTCGGCCGCGTCCTCGGGCTGCTCGAATCCCTTGTCGCGAAGGCGCTCGACGATCCCGTCGTCCGGCGGCCACAGCGCGTCGGGTTCATCCTCGTCGGAATCCTGCCCGGGGTCGCGGAAGCGCTCGCTGAAATGTCGCGTGACGACTTCGCGCTGGGCCCCCAGGGCAGCCCGCAGGTCCTCCCAGCACGGGAAATCGAGCAGCTCCGCCAGCCTCTGGCGGTCCGTCGGGTCCTGGGGCAATTCGTGTCCCTGGCGGGCGGTCATCGCCTGCAGCCGGTTCTCGAGGATGCGCAGGAAGGCGTAGGCGTCGCGCAGTTCGTTCGCGTCCCCGGACGGAATCAGCTCGAGCTGCTCGCAGGCCGCCAGGGCAGGCAGGAAGCCCGTGCGGCGAAGCGAGCGCTCGCGGCCGCCGCGGAGGATTTGCAGGCTCTGCACCAGGAACTCGAGTTCCCGGATGCCGCCGCGGCCGCGCTTGATGTCGTCGCGGTCGCTTCGGGCTCTTGCGTTGGCGTCGATGCGGCCGTGAAGTTCGCGCAGGCTCTCGAAGATGCCGTAATCGAGATAGCGCCGGAACACGAACGGCTGGAGCGCTTCGATCAGCGATCGACCGGCGCTGCGGTCCCCGGCCACGGGTGCGGCCTTGAGCCAGGCATAGCGTTCCCAGGTGCGACCCTCGCTGAGGAAGTACTGCTCCATGGCCGGAACGGACCAGACCAGGGCGCCCGACTCGCCGAAGGGTCGAAGCCGCGTATCCACGATCCAGGCGCGCCCGTTGGCGTCGACGGTGTCGAGCAGGCGGATCAGTTCGCGCGCCACGCGCTTCATCCAGTCGGTCGCGTCCAGGCGCTTCGGGCCGCTGCTCCGCCCCTTGGCGTCATGGGCGAAGACAAGGTCGATGTCGGAGTTGAAGTTGAGCTCGTCGCCGCCGAGCTTGCCCAGACCGAAGACGATCAGGCGTTCACGCTCGCCCTGCTCGTTCTCGAGCCAGCCGTGGCGGTCGGCCACTTCGCGTTCAGCAGCGCCGAGGGCCAGTTCGATGCAGTCCGCGGCCAGCGTCGACAGGGCCTTTCCGGTTTCCGCGATATCCGCCTGGCCGCTGAGGTCGCGCCAAAGTATGTGAACGGCGCCCAGTTGCCGGTAGCGGCGAAGGGCGGCGGCGGGATCGGCGGCGAGCGCGTCTTCTTCCGGACGATGGACGGGCTCGTCCGGGTCGGGCGCGTCTTCGAAGCGCCGCCAGGCCTCGGCCACGAAGCGGCAGTGCGAGCGAAGCGCCGCCTTGTCGAGCGATGCAGGTCTCTTCATGGGCGTTTGTTCGGTCGTGCCGCCTTCACCAGGGCCCGGAACAGGGCCTGCTGCCGCCTGCGCTGCGGCAGGTATTCCGGATGCCACTGTACCCCGATCAACCAGGGGCCGTGGTCGCGTTCGATCGCCTGCACGATGCCGTTGGATTCCACGGCGCTCACGGTCAGGCCATCGGCCAGCTCGTCGATGGCCTGGGAGTGCAGGGCATTCACCCAGCAGGTGCCCGGGCCGAGCAACTGCGCGGTCTTGGTGCCGCCTCCGATCGTGACGCGCTTTCTCGGCAGCACCGAACGGATGGCCGGATACTCGTCGTAGAACCCGACGAGGTGCTGATGCAGGCTGCCGCCGAGCGAGACGTTGATCAGCTGCATGCCGCGGCAGATACCGAAGATCGGCATGCCGCAAGCCAGTGCGTCGCCCACCAGGCGGTACTCGAGCTCGTCGCGGCCATGATCCGGCCCCCCATGCTTGGTTGTCAGCAGCCGCCGAAGACCGGCCACCAGTGGGAAGAGGATCAGGCCGATGAGGCTGCGCCAGCCACTGGCACCGCGATCGGTCATGTGCTGGGGGCGCGGCTGCTTCTTCTGGCCATAGAGCCCCGGGCTGACGTCCGCACCGCCGCCGAGCAGGAGCCCGTCGATCTGATCGATGCGCGTCGGCCGGGAAGGGCGGATGCGCCGGGGGCGGCCACCGGCCCTGCGGATCGCCAGCGCGGAAAACCACCAGGCCGCCAGGCCGCCGTGGTCGGGGCCGGTGACGCCGATGACGGGCCGCCGGGTCACGTACGAAGCTTGCGCCAGGCCTGGGAGAGCCAGCGCCGCAGGGGGCTCGAGCGGGACAGCCGCCGGGAGCGCCCCCGTTCGAGGCGGGCTGGATCGTCCGCCAGTCGCTCGATCTCGATCCAGCGGTTCCAGACCGTCGCCAGCGACCAGTCCGGCTCGTCGATCAGACAGTTGGGCAGGCGGTAGTGAAAGGCCGGCCTGGCCTTGATCAGGTGGGTTTCGACCGGCGCGGCCATGATTCGCGCCTCGTCGAGGTGCGCGAAGAGCGGCAGGAGGTCGAGCGGGCGATTGCGCGTCGGTGTGAGGCGGAGATAGTCCCCGATCAGGCCGTGCAGGTCAGGGGCGTAGTCGGCCTGCAGGACGTGAGCCAGGTATTCCTCGGGAAACGGCTGGACGTAGGGCGTGATGCGCCTGGACAGATCGACGCGCTCGGCCTCGATGAGTTCGTCGTAGCACAGCAGGAAGGCGCGTATGACCGCCAGCAGGTAGTCGGCCTCGAGGCTGGCGGCTTCGATGTTGAGCTGCATGCCGAAGGCGTAGAGCGGTGACGAGTGGGTGCCGCGTGCCCCGGCCTGGTGCAGTTGCTCGCGGATCATGTCGAGCGTGGCCAGCTCGGTCCAGGGAACCGGCGGGCCGACCAGTTCGAGCGGCACGATCAGGCCAGCCACGCGCGAGATGAGCGACTCGATCTGTTCGCGCTCGTCGCCCTTGCCGATATCGATGCCGAATTCCGCCAGGAGATTCTGGTATTGGCGGCTCTTGAGCAGGTCGGCGTCGAGTTCGACCCGAAACTCGCCCAGCGAGCTGCCGCATACCCGGGTGAC
Organism: Gammaproteobacteria bacterium; assembly: GCA_009908385.1. Taxonomy (GTDB): domain Bacteria; phylum Pseudomonadota; class Gammaproteobacteria; order Xanthomonadales; family Wenzhouxiangellaceae; genus Wenzhouxiangella. The sequence goes on along the minus strand of JAAAPE010000036.1, from coordinate 6,842 downwards.
GAAAGCACTGTCGATCTCGATATGACCGCCGACGGCGTCCACCACGGCTTCGGCGACCTGGTGGGGGCGTATCCCTGCCATCTCGAGCTCGACGCCGACGCGGCGGGGCTGGCCTTCGGCGTTGTTCGAGCGCGGCGGGTGTTCAAACTGCGAGATGTCGGCACGATCGTTCACGGATGCCGACAGGATACCGGAAGGTTGTCGGGTGAGCGTGGGTGAAGGCGCCGTAGGTCGGGGCCGCGTCCCCGACGGACGACCTGTCATCCACCCCCACTGGGCGCTCATGGGTGTTCCGCGTTCGAACCGGGAACACATATAGCACCCGGTGGGGACATTCCGAAGCCTCGTCCGTCGGGGATGCGACCCCGACCTACGCGATCAACCGAAATGTTCGGAGGGGCCTCAACTCAGCGATAGGTGCCGGTCCTCGTCGCGCAGGAGAAACAGCGCGATGCAGGCCCCCAGCATGGGAATGGCGGCCAGGAACAGCATGTTGTTGAACGGGTCGAAGTATTGCTGCCATGAAGAAACGACGGATACCGTGTGCGTGACCAGCACGAAACCATAGGTCCAGAACTTCCACAGGCCGAGCACGAAGGCGATTTCGATGGCGAGCTGCAAGAGCCCGATGACGAGCAGGATCGTCCCACCCATGCCGGCAATGAAGTAGAAGTTCTCGAACACGGCCGCCGCGTGACCGGGATTGAGCAGCTTGTCGATCGACCACATCGCCATGACGATGAATATCGTCACCCGGAGGATGAACAGCGAAATACCGAGGCGATCTTTCATGGTGGCTCGCGGGTTGGAGTGTGGCGATCAAGGTAGCAGGCACGGCCGCCACCGTCCGTACGTAATTGCCGCAGCCCGAGCGACCGCTGCGCCCCCGAATTGCCTCCCCCAACGAAAAGCCCCGGCACAGAGGCCGGGGCTTCTCGAAAGGGCTGCTCGCCCTCGATGGGCAACGAGCGAGCGGGTGCAGGTCCCGGTTCAGAGTGGCGATGAGCCTTGGGGCGGAAGCGCAGCCCAGGCGGAATGTCGGGGGCGGCTTGCCTCTGGCAAGAAGCCCCCGACTGGAGCCGTCGCGCGTGTACCTTGATGGTACGTGAGCATTTCGCCCCAAGGGGAAGCGCCTCTCTGGGCCGGGAGATGCAGCCGCGGGGACTACATCATGCCGCCCATTCCGCCCATGCCGCCCATACCACCCATGTCCGGGGCGCCGCCGCCGTCATCCTTCTGCGGGATTTCGGCAATGGCGCATTCGGTGGTGATCATCAGGCCGGCGACCGAGGAGGCGTTCTGCAGGGCAGTGCGCGTGACCTTGGTCGGGTCGAGGATGCCGGCATCGATCATGTCGACGAACTCGCCGGTGGCAGCGTTGTAGCCGTAGTTGCCCTTGCCCTCGGTAACCTGGGCCAGGATGACTGACGGCTCGCCGCCGGAGTTGGACACGATCTTCCTCAGCGGCTCTTCCATGGCGCGCAGGGCGATCTTGATGCCCACGGTCTGGTCGTCGTTGTCGCCGGTGAGCTTCTCGATCGCCGAGCGGGCACGCACCAGGGCGGTGCCGCCGCCCGGTACGACGCCTTCCTCGACGGCCGCACGCGTGGCGTGCAGGGCGTCCTCGACGCGGGCCTTCTTTTCCTTCATCTCGATCTCGGTGGCGGCACCGACCTTGATCACGGCCACGCCGCCGGCCAGCTTGGCCACGCGTTCCTGCAGCTTTTCGCGATCGTAGTCGGAGCTGGCATCCTCGATCTGGGCGCGGATCTGGCCGACCCGGCTCTCGATCGCGGCGTTGTCGCCGGCACCGTCGATGAGGGTGGTGTTTTCCTTGTCGATCTGGACCTTCCGGGCCGAGCCGAGCTGGTCGACGGTGGTCTTCTCGAGGCTCATGCCGACTTCCTCGGAGATCACCTGGCCACCGGTCAGGACGGCCATGTCTTCCAGCATCGCCTTGCGGCGGTCACCGAAGCCGGGGGCCTTGACCGCGGCGACCTTGACCGTGCCGCGAAGGTTGTTGACCACCAGGGTGGCCAGGGCTTCGCCCTCGATGTCTTCGGCGCAGATCAGCAGGCTGCGCGACTGCTTGGCCACGCCTTCGAGGATCGGCAGCAGCTCGCGCACGTTGGAGATCTTCTTGTCGTGCAGCAGGATGTAGGGATTCTCGAGCTCGACCTGCATGGTCTGCTGGTCGGTCACGAAATACGGCGAGAGATAGCCGCGGTCGAACTGCATGCCTTCGACGACCGACAGTTCGTTGTCGAGCGACTGGCCTTCCTCGACCGTGATCACGCCTTCCTTGCCGACCTTGCCCATGGCTTCGGCGATGATCTTGCCGACTTCTTCATCGCTGTTGGCCGAAATGGTGCCGACCTGGGCGATGGACTTGTCGGTATCGCAGGGGGTGGAGAGCTTCTTGAGCTCGTCGACGGCGGCACGCACGGCCTTGTCGATGCCGCGCTTGAGGTCCATCGGGTTCATGCCGGCGGCGACCGACTTGACGCCCTCGCGCAGCATGGCGTGGGCCAGCACGGTCGCCGTGGTGGTGCCGTCGCCGGCCTCGTCGGAAGTCTGGGAAGCAACTTCCTTGACCATTTGGGCACCCATGTTCTCGAACTTGTCTTCCAGTTCGATTTCCTTGGCCACGGACACGCCGTCCTTGGTCATGGTGGGCGCGCCGAAGCTCTTTTCGAGCAGGACGTTGCGCCCCTTGGGGCCGAGGGTCACGCTGACTGCGCGAGCCAGTACGTCCACGCCCTTGAGAATCTTGTTGCGGGCGTCTTCGGAAAATCGGATTTCTTTAGCGCTCATGATTGTTTTCCTCTAAATCTTGAGTCTTGAGATGTCAGGTTGATTCGCGGGCGGTCGCTTCAGGACTCTACGACGGCCATGATGTCGTCTTCGCGCATCACCAGCAGTTCGTCGTCGTCGACCTTGACCTCGGTGCCGGAGTACTTGCCGAAGAGCACCGTGTCGCCTACCTTCACATCCAGCGAACGCTGTTCCCCGTTGTCGAGGATCTTGCCGTTGCCGACCGCAACGACCTCGCCGCGGATGGGCTTTTCGGTGGCGCTGTCGGGAATGACGATTCCGCCGGGGGTGGTGCGCTCTTCTTCAACGCGCTTGACGATGACGCGATCATGCAAAGGACGCAGTTTCATGGGGCTTTCTCCCTTGACTAACGATTGTTTGTGATTAATGACAGGCTGCCGGAACGGTCTGTTCCCGGTCCGGATGAGCTTGCCTGACTTCTGGGCGTGCCGCGACGGGATCGTTTCACCACCGCGACTGCGCCGACGCCTTGCGAAATGGAGCCCCCCGACAGGCATTTCAAGGCTTACGGGTCGCTCGATTCGCATATTTTTGTGCCGGCGACGGCGGCCTGTCAGAATAGCGAGGTTGCGAGGCTCGCACGGAGACGGAGAGAACATGAGCGACGATATCTGCCTGGTGCTCACTACCTGCCCGGATCGCGAGTCGGCTGAACGACTCTCGGCCATGCTGGTCGAAGAACGGTTGGCCGCTTGCGTCTCGGCCGGCGCGGAAGTGGTTTCGACCTATCCCTGGCAGGGCCGGGTCGAACGCGAAACCGAGATTCCGCTGACGATCAAGACCACGCGGACGCGGGTGAGCGCGCTCAAGCAGCAACTGGTGGCGCACCATCCTTACGACGTGCCCGAGCTGCTGGTCGTGCCGGTCAGCGACGGCCTGGAAGACTACACGCAATGGATTCGGGACTGGATTCAATGATCACGACCCTGGCGCGCCTGGTAGCGTTTTTCGCCTGCCTCTGGCCGCTGTCCGCGCCGGCGCAGATCAGCCCCGATGACCTTCTGCCGGTCGAAGAGGCTTTCGCCCTGGAGGCGACGGCCGACGATGGCGTGGTCGTCCTGCACTGGGAGATTGCCGACGGGTACTACTTGTACCGGCATGCATTCGAGGTTACGCCGGTCGATGACGACGCCGTGTTCGGTGCGCTGGAAATTCCGGCCGGCGAAACCACGGTCGACGAGTTCTTCGGCGAGACCGAAACCTACCGGGGGTCGGTGACCCTGAGGGCGCCCGTCGAACGGACGCCGTCGGACGGCCGGCTGCTCGTCCGGGTCGCTTCCCAGGGCTGCGCCGACCTCGGCGTGTGTTATCCGCCGCACCGCCAGGAAGTGACCGTGCAGCTGGTGGAGCATCGGACGACCGCCCCCGCGGACCGGCAGCCCGCGCGGCGGGGAAATGCGCTCGATTCGATTCTCGGCGGGCAACGGCAGGCGCTGCCAGAAGCGGAGGCGTTTCGCGTCGAGGCCATCGCCGTCGGCCCGCGCGAGCTTCTGGTGCGTGCCACGGCCAGTCCCGACTACTATCTCTACCGTGAGTCGTTCTCGTTCGGTGTGCCCGACCAGGACATCGAGATTACGAACCTCGAACTGCCCGCCGGCGCGCCCAAGACCGACGAGTATTTCGGCGAAACCCGCGTCTACTTCGGGGAGGTCGAGATCCCGCTGCGCCTGGCCCGTCCGGCTGGTGGCGAGCGCGAGATTGTGCTCGAGGCGAACTTCCAGGGCTGCCTGGACGACGGGATCTGCTATCCGCCGATGACGCGCAGCATCGACGTCACGCTGCCGCCGGCCGAGGAAGACGTTTCGGCCGGCGCCGCGATGCCGCCTGCGCCGGCGAAGGATTCGGGACTGGCGTCGGAGCGGCCCGCCGCTGAAGTGGCTGGAGCGGTCTTGCCGATATCCGAGCAGGACCGGCTCGCCCGGTTCATAGAGGAGCAGCCTCTGCCGCTGGCTATGGGCCTGTTCCTGCTGCTCGGGATCGGACTGGCTTTCACGCCATGCGTGTTTCCGATGATTCCTATTCTTTCGGGCATCATCGCGGGCGAAGGGGAGGGCATCACCCGCGGTCGCAGCTTCGGCCTGTCGCTGGCTTATGTGCTCGCCATGGCGCTGACCTACACGTCCGTCGGCGTCATCGCGGCGCTGGCGGGCTACAACCTGCAGGCGGCATTCCAGAACCCCTGGGTGCTCGGTACATTCGCGGCGATCTTCGTTGCACTGGCCATGGCCATGTTCGGGCTCTACAACCTACAGATGCCGACCTCGTGGCAGTCGCGCCTGACCGAGATCAGCAACCGCCAGTCCGGCGGCAGTTTCATCGGGGCGGGCATCATGGGCTTTTTGTCGGCGCTGATCGTGGGACCGTGCGTGACCGCGCCGCTGGTCGGCATCCTGATGTTTATCTCGCAGACAGGCGATGCGGTCCTCGGCGGCAGCGTGCTGTTTGCTTTGAGTATGGGGATGGGGCTGCCACTGCTGGCCATCGGTGTGGGTTTGGGCCAATGGCTGCCCCGCGCCGGCGGCTGGATGGACGCGGTCAAGGCCGTCTTCGGCGTCGGCCTGCTGGCGCTGGCGATCTGGATGCTCGAGCGGGTGCTGCCGGGCACCGTGATCATGCTGATGTGGGGCGCGCTGGCGATTGGATGCGGCGTCTACCTGGGAGCGCTCACCCGCCTCGATCCGGATGCCGGCGGGTGGCGCAAGCTCTGGCAGGCCCTGGGTGTCATGCTCCTGATCCTCGGGATCGCGCAGTTCGTGGGTGCGCTCTCCGGCGGCCGCGACTGGACCCGGCCGATCGATCACCTCGCCGGTGGCGCCAGCGGCGCGGCGGTTGCGGAAGCGCCTGAATTTCTCCGCGTCGAAACCCTCGAGCAGCTCCAGGCTGCGATCGACGCCTCCGAACGGCCCGTCTTTCTCGACTTCTATGCCGACTGGTGCGTCGATTGCGTACGGATGGAGCGCCGCACTTTCCCCGATCCGGCCGTGGCGGGGCGTCTGGATGATTTCACCCTGCTCAAGGCCGATATCACCGCTTACAACGACGAGCACAAGGCCATGCTGCAGCACTTCGACCTGATCGGCCCGCCCGCGTACCTGTTCTTCGTCGACGGGGAGGAGCTGCCGCAGTTCCGGATGTTCGGCTTCCTCGGCCCCGGGGAATTCCTGCCGCTGCTCGACGAAGTAGCGCGATGAAGGGCTGGCGGCTCTGGATCAGCGTGGTCGTGCTCGGCTTCCTGATCGGAACGGCGCTCGCCTGGCTGACCAATCGTTCGCAGGAGGCCGGCAGCCTTCCCGAGTCCGGGCTTGCCGTCGGCCAGCCCCATCCGGGCTTCAGACTGCCCGATCTCGACGGCGGGCGCGTCGATGCGCAGGGATTCGCGGGTCGCGCCATGCTGGTCAATTTCTGGGCGACCTGGTGTGCCCCCTGCCGCCGGGAAATGCCGGTGCTGCAGGCCGCCAGCGAACGCCATGGCGATGCCCTGGCCGTGGTCGGCATCGCCCTCGACGACCCCGGGCCGGTCGCGAACTTCGTCAACGAAGTCGGCGTGGACTACACCATCCTGGTCGGACAGGACGAGGTTCTCGACGTGCAGAGCGCCTGGGGCAACGATGTCGGCGCCATGCCCTACACGGTACTGGTGGATGCCGAGGGCGTCGTCCGCTGGCGGCATTACGGGGAAGTCTCCGCGGAGGACCTGGACCGAGCTTTGGGCGACGTTTTGTAGCACGGCGCCGGAATTGGATCGTTGGCCTGTTCGCTGGTTGGCTCGTTTGCTCGTTCGGCACCATCGGACGCGATGAGCCGGCTTCGCGGTGCAGGGAATTCGGGTGGCCGTCAGGATCGCGCAACCAGCCAACCAGCCAACCAGCCAACCAGCCAACCAGCCAACCAGCCAACCAGCCAACCCGGCACCATTCGGCACCATTCGGCACCGTATCTTCGCCGATCTCCATCGAACGTGTGGACATTTTCACAGACATGCGGCACACTCGCGGTTCTTTCTGGGC
>JAAAPE010000006.1 GCA_009908385.1 Gammaproteobacteria bacterium | reverse complement strand
TCGTGGCCGACGACTACGTCGACATGGAATTCGGGACCGGCTGCGTGAAGATCACCCCGGCGCACGACTTCAACGACTGGGAAGTCGGCCACCGCCACGATTTCGAGCCGATCAACATCTTCACACCCACAGCCGAGATCAACGACGCCGCGCCCGAGGACTACCGCGGCCTGGATCGCTTCGAAGCCCGAAAGCGGATCGTCGAGGATCTCCGGGCCGCCGACCTGCTGGTCGAGGAAAAGGCCCACACCCTGATGGTGCCGCGCGGCGACCGCTCCGGGCAGATCATCGAGCCGTACCTGACCGACCAGTGGTTCGTGAAGATGGACGAGCTCGGGAGAATCGGGCTCGACGCGGTCGAGTCCGGCGAGGTCGAGTTCGTGCCGGGCAACTGGATCAACACCTACCGCCACTGGATGGAAAACCTCCAGGACTGGTGCATCTCGCGCCAGCTCTGGTGGGGCCACCGCATTCCGGCCTGGTACGACGCCGACGGCAACGTCTACGTCGGTCGTACCGAAGATGAAGCCCGCGCCAGCAGCGACCTGCCGGCCGACGCAAAGCTGACCCAGGACGAGGACGTGCTCGAGACCTGGTTTTCCTCCGCGCTGTGGGCGCACTCGACCCTGGGCTGGCCGGACGAGCAGCGGATGGAGTCCGAAGGCTTCGATCGCTACCTGCCGACCTCGGTGCTGATCACCGGGTTCGACATCATCTTCTTCTGGGTTGCCCGGATGATCATGATGACGAAGCACTTCACCGGCCGGGTGCCTTTCGAGCAGGTCTACATCACCGGCCTGATCCGCGACCGGGACGGCCAGAAGATGTCGAAGTCGAAAGGCAACGTCCTCGACCCCATCGACCTGATCGACGGCATCGACCTGGAATCGCTGGTGGAAAAGCGCACGGCCTCGATGATGCAGCCGCAGAAGGCGAAAGCCGTCGCGAAGGCCACGCGGGACGAATACCCCGAAGGCATCCCCGCCTTCGGCGCGGATGCCCTGCGCTTCACCTTCACGGCGCTCGCCGGCCACGGCCGCGACATCAAGTTCGACCTGGGCCGCTGCGAGGGCTACCGCAACTTCCTCAACAAGCTCTGGAATGCCGCGCGCTTCACGCTGATGAACACCGGCGAAGAGAAGCTGCCGGTGCCGACCGGGGAAGACTACGACGTCCTCTCGCGCTGGATCCGCTCCAGCCTGGCCCGCACCATCGACGAGGTGGACCGCGCCCTGGCCGACTACCGCTTCGACCTCGCCGCGAAGGCGCTCTACGAGTTCGTTTGGCACGAGTTCTGCGACTGGTACCTGGAACTGGCCAAGCCGGCCCTGGCCGACGACGCCGACGAGGCGACCGCCCGGGCCACGCGCTACACCCTGGCCACGGTGCTGGAAGCCACGCTCAAGCTGCTGCACCCCTTCGTGCCCTTCATCACCGAGGAAATCTGGCAGCGGGTCCGCATCCCCGCCGGCGTGGAGGCCGAGACCATCATGGCCACGCGCTGGCCGGAAGCCGCCGAGATCGACGAAGCGGCCGAACAGGACGCCGAGTGGCTCAAGACCGTGATCTCCGCCATCCGCTCGGCGCGCACCGAACTCGGCCTGGCACCGGGCAAGCCGATGCCGCTGATGGTCCAGCTCGGCCGGGAAGGCGATCACGAACGGCTGGAACGCTTCGAAACCCTGATCCGGCGCCTGGCGCGCATCGAGTCGATCGAGCGGGTATCGGACGACCGCGACAGCGGCGATTGTGCGGTCGCCCTGGCCGGCAACCTGCGCCTGCTGATCCCACTGGCGGGACTGGTCGACATCGGCGAGGAACTGGCTCGCCTCAACAAGCAGCTCGAGCGCGAGCAGAAGGGCTTGTCCCAGGCCGAGAAGAAGCTGGCCAACGAACGCTTCGTCGAGAACGCACCGGCCGAAGTGGTGGACAAGGAACGCCAGCGCCTGGAGGAGCACACGGCCAAGGTCGCCGAACTATCTGCACAAATCGAAAAGCTGGGGCAACTGCACAGCTAGTTGAAGACAGAACTGGCACAACAGTGGGCAATCGGCCCCGGCAGTTGCCGCTACAATCAACCTCACACCGGCCATGGAGCAGATCCGGCAATGAAGCTGGTTGCCTTCGAAGCAGTTGCCAAAGCTCTGGACGCGGAGCAGGTGCGCTACCTCGTCGCTGGCGGCCTGGCCGTGAACGCCCATGGCTACATCCGTCTGACGATGGATATCGATCTCGTGATTGCGCTCAACAGCGACAACATTCAGCGCGCGCTTCGAGCACTGGCAGAACTCGACTATCGGCCCACCGTCCCCATCGAACTGGAGGACTTCAGCAAACCCGAGAAGCGTGCGCAATGGCGCAGGGAAAAGGGCATGCAGGTGCTCAACTTTCACAGCGACTGGTTCCCCGGCACAGCCGTCGATATCTTCGTCTACGAGCCGTTCGATTTCGACACCGAGTACCATGCCGCCCTGATCGGGGAGTTGATGCCCGGCCTGCCCGTTCGATTCGTTTCGGTTTCGATGCTGATCGAGATGAAGGAAGCAGCCGGCCGGCCACGCGACCTCGACGATGCTCAGCACCTGAAGTGGATACAGGAAGACAGTGACCATGAGTAGGCCCACGCCCACCATCGACTGGACGAAAACGACGTTTCAGGGAAGCCGGCGGGAACAATTGCGTCAGGCCCGAGCCATGACGATCCGCCAGCGGCTGGAGGCGTGCAACGACCTGTCAGAACTTGCCGAGCGGCTACGAACCATGCCGCGTCGCCACCCGGAAAGGCGAGCCAGAGACTCAAGCGCATGAGGTCGCCTGCCGTCGACGTCTCGTGCCCTGATTGACCACGCCGGCCCGACCGAGTAGTCTTCCGCTCCCCGGGAGCGTTCTCGCGAATTCGTGACCACGTCCATGCGATTTCCGGCAGCCGCTCCAGAGCCATCAGGTGTTGGCATGCCGTATTTTCGTGGCCATTCTGGAACCAGGCCGATTCCCGAGACGATTCAGGATCGATCCGGGCCGGTTGCAGGGTGCATTCTTCTGGTCGCTTTACTTTTCTGCTCCCGGGCGGCAGCGTTCGAAATCTCTCACGCCCAGACGGCCCACTGGTACAACCCGGACCGAAGCGGCGAAGGTCTGGTGCTGGAGATCCTCAGCGCCGAAACGGCGGTCGTCTACTGGTTCACCTACGATGAAGCGGGCAACCAGCGCTGGCTGATCGACGTGGGCGACATTGACGGCGACAAAATCACCTTCCCGACGCTGACCGAGACCCGGGGCGGCCGTTTCGGCCCCGACTTCAACCCCGACGATGTCGAGCAGGAAGTCGTTGGCGAGGCCGTCCTCCGGTTCGACCGCTGCGATTCCGGCGAGTGGAGCTTCGAGGCCTACGGACAGAGCGTCAGCTACGAGGTCGTGCCGCTGACTGAAACCATGGCCGCCAACTGCTTCTCCCCCAATGGCCGGCCGGGCTGGCCGATTCGGGACTACGCCGGCCACAGTGGCTCCTGGTACGACCCCTCGCACGCTGGCGAGGGCTACACGCTGCAGTGGATGTCCCGGGATCAGGCTGCGCTGGTCTGGTTCAGCTATGACCCGGACGGCAATCAGTACTGGATGATCGGCGTGGGCACCCGGGACGGAGACCAGCTCGTCTTCCCGAGCCTTCAGACGACCACGGGCGGGCGCTTCGGCGAGCAGTTCGACAGCGCCGACGTGGAGGCCACCGAATGGGGTTCGCTGGTGATCGAGCTTGACTGCGGCGAAGGATCGGCAAGCTACGAATCCGTTCTGCCTGAGTTCGGGAGCGGGGAATTCTCCCTCTCGCGGCTGACGTTTATACACGACCTGGCTTGCCCTTGGACGCCGCCGGCGTTCTCGGATCTGTATTCCGTCACCTACGAAGAGATCCCGCTCCGGGCCGAGCCGGAATCCAGAAACGTCCGCCCGGTAGACATCTCGAACCAAGGCGAAGTTGCCGCGGCGGAATGGGTGCCGGATGGCCTCAAGGTCTGGGCCTGGAGCCCTGGGGAGTCGACGCTACAAGAGCTTCCAGATCTGCACAACTACGAGCCTGTGCAGATCCATCCAGAGGGGCTACAGATCATCGCCCATGACCAAGCCTCCGATACATCTGAGGGAAATTCGGGGTTTCTGCCAGTGTTTTGGCAGGCCGGCACGTGGTCCGAATGGCCAGGCCTCAACGGCAGCAGCGCCCTCATCGAGCGCTACTCCCAGGATGGCAGTCAAGTCGTTGGGACTGTCCGGGTTTCCGTAGATGGGATTTTTCGGTCTCGGGCCTGGCGAACTGGTGATGATGGGACACAGGTGATTCTACCCATCAACGAAGGCTTCATTAGCGCCCGCGGCGAGGGCATCAGCGAAGACGGCAGGACAGCTGTTGGGGACCAGATTAACTCCGACGGAGTACAGCCGTACCGATACGCCTCCATCTGGAAGGGTCCGGCCGACCCGACGATCATCCGCGATGAAGGCGGAACGCCTCTCGCCTACCCAGCTGGCTGTAATAGCGACTGTTCAGTGACCGCCGGCACCTACCAAGGTGGAGAACTGGATCCGGATCACCCGAATTTCGGGCAAGCGTGGCTCTGGGTTAAGGATGTTGGCGCCCAATACCTGCCGAGAATCGACGGTGCCATCGAGGGCACCTTCGTTCCGACCTACGACGTGCAGGATTTGACCCGGGATGGCTCGATGATCGTGGGTCGCTACTTGATCGATGTCCAGGGTTCTCTCGGTTCACGCGTGTTCCTTTGGACGCAATCGACCGGGATGGTTACTGCGCAAGAACTGTTCCAGGCCGCCGGTGTTGGTGACGACGGCTGGTTCAGCATGGGTTCACTGGCGATTTCGCCGAACGGCAGATACCTTCTGGTCTCTGGAAGGCGCCTAGGGTCAAGCGATGACCCGGAAGGCGATCCAAGAGCGGCCGTTATCACCTTGACCCCAAGATGAAAGTCGCGCTAACCCCGCAAAGCGACTTCCCATCAGGCAGGAGCACTGACATCAAGGGCGCATCGCGCCCCGTCGTTCTCCCGCCTGGCATCGAACGAACGCGGCCCACCCGCGCAGCCGATCGAGCAGCACGTAGACGAACGGCACGACCACCAGGCTGACCACCGTCGAGAAGGCCAGGCCGCCGATCACGGCGCGCGCCATCGGGAAGTAAGGCGGGCCGTCGCCGCCGATGCGCGTCTGGCCCAGGGCGAGCGGGATCATGGCGAGAATGGTGGTGGCCGCCGTCATCAGGATCGGGCGGAGCCGGTCGCGGCCGGCCTGGATGACGGCCTCGTCGCGCGGCATGCCGCGCCGCCTGAGGTTGTTGACGTGGTCGATGAGCACGATGCCGTTGTTGACCACGATACCCATCAGGACGAGCATGCCGATCATCGCCATCAGCGACATTTCGGTGCCGGTCAGGAAGAAGAACCAGAACACCCCGATGAAGGAAAAGAGGATCGAGGTGACGATCGAGGCGGGGAAGAGCGTCGATTCGAACAGCGCGGCCATGACGATGAAGATGAGCGCGATGGCCAGCAGCATGTTGAACGCCATCTGCCCCATCGCCTCGTCCTCGCGCTGGAAGGCCTCGCCGAAGCTCCAGCCGTAGCCGGGCGGCAGGGCGACCTGTTCCATCAGGGCGCTGATCGCCTCGCGCGCTTCGCCCATCGACAGGTCCGCGATGTTCATGTTGATGTTCAGGCTGGTCCGGCGGTCGAGCCGAAACACGTTGGCCGGCCCGCCCACCGTCTGGAAGTCGGCCACGGTTGCCAGCCGGATGCGTTCGCCGCGATCGTTGACCAGGGGCAAATTGGCCAGCTGCGCGGCGCTCTGCCGGTCGCCGCCGTGAAAGGCCAGCCGCATTGTCAGTTCGCCTTCCGGCCCGCGGAATTCGTTGAGCCGCTCGCCGCGCATGGCCACCGCGATGGCCTGGGCCACCTGCTGGCTGGAGAGGCCGTGGCGAATGGCGCGCTGGCGGTCGACCCGCACCTGCACTTCCTCGGCGCCCGCCGTGGCGTCGGAGCGCACGTCGACCAGCCCGTCCACCGTCGACAGCACCCGGGCGACCTCCTCGGACAGCTCGAACAGGCGCTCGCTGGACTCGCCGTGCAGCGTCAGGCTGAGCGTTTCCCCGCCGGTGCCCCGCTGGGCCTCGAATCCCGGCTGGCCGATGGCGATGGCCGGCAGGCCCTCGCGAACGCGTTCCCGAATCGCCTCGTTGGAAACGTCGCGATCGGGATCGAGGATCAGGGTCGTTTCCGCGCGATCCTCGCTGTAGTAACTGTAGAGCGACTCGAATCCGAACGCTTCCCGGTTGTCGCGAAGGTAGGTCTCGATGCGGTCGACCGACCGGCGCACGCGCTCCAGGGAATAGGTGCCGACCACGTTGTAGTGCAGCATGATCCGGTCCCCCTCGGCCTGCTGGAACATGTTGGTCTTGACCTGGCCCAGGGGCACCACCGCGCTGGCCAGCAGCGCGAAAACGGCCAGGGCCGTGATCCAGCGGCGACGCAGGCTGAAATCGAGCACGCGCGCATACGCATTGGTGAGGCGATCGAGCCAGCCGCCGGCCCGGGGTTCCGGCGGCGCCGGGACCTTGAGCGTCAGCAGGGGGATCATCGTCTGCGAGATCAGCAGCGAGGCCAGCAGCGCCACCGTGATGGCGTAGGCCACGAAGGACAGGAAGGACGTGATTTCGTTCTGGGCGCCGAAGATGTTGGGCAGGAACACGATGATGGTCGTCAGCGTGCCGGCGGTGACGGCCATGGCGACCTCGCGAACGCCGAGCAGCGTGGCGCGGCCGGGCTGGTCGGGGAAGCGCTGCCGGCAGCGGTAGATGCTCTCGGTTACCACCACCGCGTTGTCGACGAGCATGCCGACAGCCAGCATCAGGCCCATCATGGTCAGGATGTTCAGCGACAGGCCGAGGAAGTACATGGCGCCGAGAGTGATCAGGACGGCCGAGGGCACCGAGAGCATGACGATCAGCGTCGTCGCCCACTGGCGAAGGAAGACGTAGAGCACCACCATCGACATCAGGGCGCCGATGAGGCCGGCCAGCGCCAGGTCCCTGAGCGACTGGACCACGCCCTCGGCCTGGCTGAACAGGACGAACAGGTTGATGCCCGCCATGTCCGGTAGTTCATTGATGGCGTCGACCTCGTCGAGCACCCGCTCGGAGACCTCGACCAGGTTGGCGCCGCTTTCGGAGAAGATGTTGACGCCAACCGCGAACTGGCCGTCGAGCAGGCGCTCGTAGCGGCGCGGCGGCGACTCGACGCTGACCTCGGCGATATCGCCCAGCCTCAGGCCGCGGTCGTCGATCGGCAGGCGCCGGATTTCGTCGATGCCCGTGAAGGTGCCCAGCGGGGTCACGCGAATGCGGCGCCCGGCGGTTTCGTCGTCGACATAACCGGCCGACACCGAGAAATTGGCGCCGCGCAGGCGTTCGCGAAGCGCGTTGATGTCGACGCCGTGTGCCGCCACCCGGTCGGCGTGCAGGAGGATGCGCACCTCGCGCGGATCGACGCCGTCGATCTCCACGCTGGCCACGCCCTCGATGCGCTCGAGCCGGCGCCGGACATTGCGGTCGAGGAGTTCCCAGGCGTCGCTGAGATCGCGGCTCGATCCGATGCGAAGCCCCAGGATGGGATCGTTGGTACTGGTGAAACGCCGCACGAAGACGTGATCGACGTCCTCGGGCAGGCGATGGCGGATGCCGTCGATCTTGTCCTTGGCCTCGACGCCGCGGGCATCCATGTCGGCATCCCAGCCGAAGAAGACGAACATGCGCACCGAGTCCTGGCCGACGTTGGTGATCATGCGCTGGATGTCGTCCATGGTCGCAAGCGCCTCCTCGACCGGACGCGCGATGAGCTGCTCGACTTCCTCGGGCGAACTGCCCGGATAGGGAATCTCGACCATCATTCCCGGGAAATCCACGTCCGGGAAGAATTCCAGCGGCAGCAGCTTCGTGGCGATCATTCCGAACACGGCCAGGCTCAGGAAGACCATGCAGGTCGTCACCGGCCGACGGATGGCGAGTCGGGGCAGCCGGTTCATGAGGCGGGTGCCGCCTCCCCGGCGGCCTGCGCGTCGGCGGCGGTCCGACGCCGGTCGAGCAGGCTGTAGACGACCGGGATCACCACCAGGGTGAGCGCGGTGGACAACAGCAGGCCGCCGATGACCGCGATCGCCATGGGCGCGCGCATCTCGGCACCCTCGCCCAGGCCGAGTGCCAGCGGCATCAGGCCGAGCGCGGTGGTCAGCGTGGTCATCACGATCGGCCGCAGGCGGGCCCGCCCGGCCTCGACGAGGGCCTTCTCGCGCACCATGCCCTCCTCGCGCAGCTGGTTGATGCGCGTGACCAGGACGATGGCGTTATTGACCACGATCCCGGCGAGCATGATCACGCCTATGAACACCACCACCGACAGCGTCGTGCCGGTGAGCCACAGCGCGAACACCGCGCCGGTGAGCGCCAGCGGAATGGTCAGCAGGATGACGAAGGGGTGCAGCAGCGATTCGAACTGCGAGGCCATGACCAGGTAGACGAGGAACACCGCCAGGGCCAGGGCGAGCACGAGCGAGCTGAACGCGCGCTGCATCTCGTCGCTCTGCCCCGCCACGCGCGCACTCACGCCGCGCGGCATCGGAATCGAGGCGATGATCTCGCGCGCCTCGGCCGCGGCCGACCCCAGGTCGCCGAAGCTGGCGTCGGCCGACACCACGGCCACCCGCTGCTGGCCGACCCGGCGAATCTCTGCCGGGCCGATGGCGATGTCGATATCGGCCACGGCGTCCAGGGTGACGGGCCTCGCCGCGTCGGGATTGACGACCAGCTGGCCGATGCGCTCCGGCGAGGCGCGCTGCTCGTCGCGTACGCGCACCCGCACGTCGATCTCGCGCTCGCGCCAGCTGTAGCGGGTGGCCACCTCGCCGCGCACCTGGCGCACGACCGTGTCGGCGATCTGGTCGGCGCGAAGTCCCAGTCGGGCAGCGCGCTCGTGGTCGAAACGGATGCGGATCTCCGGGTAGCCCTGCTCGGCCGAGGAGCGCACATCGGCGAAGCGCTGCGATTCGCGCATGGCTTGGGCGATGCGGGTGGCCACGCCACGCAGCTCTTCGAGCTCGTAGCCGGCGACCTCGACTTCCAGCGGCCTGCCCAGGGTGAACAGCTCCGGCTGGCCGATGGTGTAGTCCACGCCCGGACGTCCGTCGAGGTAGTCGCGCAGCGCGGCCTGGACGGCGTCGCCGTCGGCGCCGGCCTCGAGCACGACGTTGAGCGTGGCCCGATGCTCGCCGGCTTCTTCCGGGTTGGCATCCATGCGATCGCCGGTACCCACCAGCGCGTCGGTGCGCTGCACCTGCGGCCATTCACGCGCCACCTCGGCCAGCCCGGCGACCATCTCGCCGGTCCGTTCCAGCGGCGCGCCGGGATCGAGCGCGAGTTCGACGCGGAATTCGCCCTGGTCGAGGGCCGGCACCAATTCCATGCCCAGCCTGGGCACGATCGCCATGGCCAGGGCGAACAGGCCAAGGGCCAGCAGCACGGTGCGGCCGCGGTGCCTCAGCGAAGCCTCGAGCAGCCGCGGATAGACGCGGGCGAGCAGGTCGTAGCCCTTGTTGAACACGGCCACCAGCGGTCGGAGCAGCAATGCGAACGCGCGCGAGATGCCGCGGACCGCGCCGCCGACCAGCCGCGTGACCAGCACGGCAAGGCCCGTGAGCGCGCCGAGCACGCGGCCGCGCATGCGGGCGACGCGACCGCTCGGCCGCACGACGTCCGATTCATCCACCGGCAGCTGCCCGCCGATGCGGTTGCGCGGCTGCTCGCCGAGCGAGGCGAGCATCGGGATCAGGGTCAGGGCCACGGCCAGCGAGACCAGCAGCGCGAAGGTGACGGTCAGGGCCTGGTCGCGAAACAGCTGGCCGGCGATGCCGTCGACGAAGGCCAGCGGAAGGAACACGGCGATGGTCGTCAGGGTCGCGGCCACGACCGCGCCGGAAACCTCGCCGGCGCCCTCGCGCGCGGCGTCGATCAGGCCCTTCCCCTGCTCGCGCTTGGCGGCGATGTTCTCGAGCACCACGATGGCGTTGTCGACCAGCAGGCCGATGGCCAGCGCGATGCCGCCCAGCGACATGATGTTGAGCGTCAGCCCCGTGCCGTACATCGCCGCGAAGGTCGCGATGACCGAAATCGGAATGGCCAGGCCCACGACGACGGTCATGCGCGCACTCCTGAGAAACAGGTAGAGCACGGCGATGGCGAGCAGGCCGCCGAGCAGGGCCGCCTGGACCACCTCGTTGATGGCGTTTCGGATGAAGACCGACTGGTCGTATACGCGGGTCAGGGCCAGGTCCGCGGGCAATTCGTCGCGGATTCGGCCGAGACGCTGCTCGACCGCCCGGGCGACCGACACCACGTTGGCGTCGCCTTCCCGGTAGAGCGCCAGCTCGACCATTTCCTGGCCGTCGACGCGCGTGATGGCGTCGCGCTCCCGCCAGCCCTCGCGAACCTCGGCGATGTCGCGCAGGTAGATGGGCTCGCCGTCGCGCGTGGCGACGATCAATCCGGAGATTTCCGCCACCGATTCGAATTCGTTGATCGTGCGCACCAGGAACTGCCGCGTGCCCTCCTCCAGGCGACCGCCGGAGAGATTCACGTTTTCGGCGCGCAGCCGCTGGGCGACCTCCGCGGGACTGAGGTCGAGCTGAGCCAGGCGGTACTGGTCGAGCAGGACCTGGATTTCGTCCTCGAGACCCCCGGAAACCGTGATGGCCGCCACGCCCTCGATGGACTCCATGTCCTTCTTGAGCCGTTCCTCGGCGTGCCGCCTGAGAATTCGCAGGGTGGCGAACTCGGCCGACTCGTCGGCCGGCAGGATGCGGCTGGCGGCATCGGCTTCGCGCGCGGCCTCGGACGTGTCGCGGGAGAGCGCGAAGCGCATCACCGGCTCGGTCGAGGGATCGAAGCGCAGCAGCAGCGGGCGCTCGGACTGCAGCGGCAGGGTCAGGCGCTCGATGCGTTCGCGCACGTCGATGGCCGCGCTGTCCATGTCGCTACCCCAGGCGAATTCCAGGGTGACGTCCGACTGGCCGGTCCGGGAGATCGAGCGCACGCGCTGGACGCCCTGGACGACGCCGACCACTTCCTCGATCGGCCGGGTGACGAGATTCTCGATCTCGCCGGGTGCGGCGCCGGCGAATTCGGTGCGCACGGTCAGCGTCGGATAGGCGAGGTCCGGCAGCAGGCTGACGTCGAGCCTGGACAGGGAGACCAGTCCGAACAGCATCACCGCGAGCGTGAACATCGCGATAGTCACCCGGCGGCGGGTGGCAAGACGGATTACCGAGACAGTCATAAGCAAGGACTCATTCAGCGGGCCTTTCGGCGTTCATGACGAGGTGTCCACCGCTTCGGTGTGCTCGGCCACGGCCTGCTCGCTGATCGCCTGCGGCGGC
>JAAAPE010000091.1 GCA_009908385.1 Gammaproteobacteria bacterium | reverse complement strand
ACAGAGCCTGTGGACAACTATGTGAACAAGTACGGGACCCGGCCGGCCGAGGCCCGCGACAGACACGATCGCTCCGAATTGACCAAAGTTTACTCACTCAACCAATTGCATTAAAATCAACCGTTTGCAGCGCAGTCCCGAATTCGGGCTGAAAACCGCCCGGTTAAACCTCTGTTTCTGTTACGAGGCGGTGACAATGTGCATAATTCCAAGGAACAACAGCAGTGGACAGCCGGACAAGGCCCTTTCAATCGCAGCTTCCGACGCTCGGCGAACGCGTCTGGATCGACCCCGCCGCGACCGTCATAGGGCGGGTCGAGCTGGGTGACGACGCCTCGGTCTGGCCGGGCGCGGTGCTGCGCGGCGACGTCAACGAGATCCGTATCGGCGCGCGCAGCAACATCCAGGACGGCTCGATCGGGCACGTCACCCATGACGGTCCGTACACGCCCGGCGGCCTGCCGCTGATCCTCGGCGCCGACATTACCGTCGGCCACGGCGCGATCCTGCACGCCTGCACCATCGGCGACCGCTGCCTTGTCGGCATGGGCGCGGTCATTCTCGACGGCGCCGTGCTCGAGGACGACGTCATGCTGGCCGCCGGCAGCCTGGTCAGCCCGGGCAAGCGCCTCACCGCCGGCCAGCTCTACCGCGGACGGCCGGCCACGGCGGTGCGCCCACTCAGTGACAAAGAGATAGAAATGCTGCATTATTCCGCGGCGCATTACGTGCGCCTCAAGGACAGCTATCTCGAACAGGGGGACCATCCATGAACGACGTGCCGATCATTGCCGCCAACGGCGTCAACATGCCGGCCCTGGGCTTCGGCACCTTCGAACTCGGCGAACAGACGGTCGAGGAGATCCTGCCGCACGCGCTGGAGCTGGGCTATCGTCACATCGACACGGCGCAGATCTACCGTAACGAGGCGGCCGTGGGGCGTGCGATCCGGCGGGTGGGCGTCCGGCGCGAGGACCTGTTCATCACGACCAAGGTCTGGGTCGACCAGTACGAGCCGCGCTCGTTCATGCGTTCGGTCGAGGGCAGCCTCAAGCGCCTCCAGACCGACTACGTCGACCTATTGCTGCTGCACTGGCCGGTGTTCGGCGGCAATGGCATGAACCCGACGCTGGAAGCCCTGATGCGCGCCAGGCGCGACGGCCTGGCCCGGCACATCGGGATCAGCAATTTCACGATCGACCAGACCGAGCAGGCGGTCGCCTTCTGCGGCGAGGGACAGCTGGCGACCAACCAGGTCGAATACCACGTCTATCTCGGGCAGGACCGGCTGCGTCGAGTGCTGGCGCGGCACAACCTGATCCTGACCGCCTACATGCCGCTGGCCAAGGCGCGCACCGTCAACGACCCCGTGCTGTGGGACATCGGCGAGCAATACGGCAAGACCGCCGCCCAGGTCGCGCTGCGCTGGCTGGTCGAGCAGGACCGCGTCGCGGCCATCCCCGCGACCTCCAATCCGCATCACGCGGCGACCAATGTCGATATCTTCGATTTCCAGCTCAGCGAGGACGACCAGGCCCGCATCGCCGATCTCGACAAGAAGCGGCGCATCTGCAAGCCCGAGGCCCTGTCGCCGCAGTGGGATGACTGAGCGCGACCGGCCGTCCGGGAAACGCGCCGGCCACGCGGCTTGCGATTGATCAGGGGCCGGCGCTCGCCGGGGGCGAGGGGATCAGCCCTGACAGCGGCTCGGGTTCAGTCCGAAGCGGCGTCGACCACGTTCACCCCGTCGGCCACCAGCCGGTACTCGACCGGATTCTCGAGCAGGCGCTGGTCGGCGCCGTCGTCTTCGACCATGTGGCGGGCGGCTTCGGCCGACAGCTCGCGACGCTCGACCACGCCATGGGCGACGGCCGCGCCGCGCGCGTCTTCGGGGATGGCAAATCCGTGATCGCGCGCCACGATGCGCAGCATTTCACCGCCGCTTTCGAACACCGCCCAGCAGCCGCGGTTGGTGCAGACGTCGGTGATGCGACCCGCGACCAGCACCGACTCGCCGCTCCAGCGTTCGGGGTCGGCGACGATTTCGGCCACGTCGATCGGCTCACCGGCGGCATCCGGCGCCTGGCCGAACCATGAACCGGCCAGGGCCGGAGCGACCGGCGCGAATGCGAGCCCTAGGGCGAACAGGAATGATCGGACGGTCATGGCTTCTCTCCGGATTGAACAAAGGATGGACGATACGGCGCGGATTCTAACTGATCGAGGCGCTCACTCCCCGATCGCGATCTGCTTGTCGCTGCGCCGTCCGAGACGAACGAGCTCCTGCCGGAGCGCTTCGGGCAGGGCCCAGTCATGGGTCAGGCGGGCGGCCGGCGGCGGCTCGGGCCAGCGGCGCTTGTCGATCGCCTCCCAGGCGGTCCGGATGCGCATCAACCCCGGGCCCCTGTCTTCGGCCGAGGCCATGAAATCCCACGCCTCCAGCGCGTCTTGCAGGGCCCCGGCCTGCCAGTCGGCCGACCATTCCGACACGATGCGCATCGCCGAGCGCCGGGCGAAACGGCGCACGGCCGGGTAGACGTCCTCCATGGCGAGCATCAGGTAGGGCAGCATCCAGGCCCGCTGCGAGGCCGATCCGGCGCCCCGCCGATACGACGCGTGCCAGGCGGCCACCGCCTTCTGGACCGGGTCGCCGGCGACGACCGCGGCCAGCTGCGCGATGCCGGCATCGAGCTCGTCGCTGCGCGCGGTCGCCCCCGCTGGGGCCGCGCCGGGCCATTCGCCCAGGCGTTCGGCGGCCCACTCCGCGCCGGCGTCGAGGTGGCAGTTGAGGCAGGCGTTCGGGCGACCGTTTGCGGCATCCCGGGCGGCGTCCGGCACCTCGATTCGGTGGGAACGGTGGATGTCCATCACGCCGTAGACGATGCGCGGCATGTGGCACTCGTAGCAGACCGACGCGGGCGAATCGGCCGGATGGCGGGTGTGCCCGGCCAGCGCGGTCTCGTCGCGCAGCGCCTGGTGGCAGCGCAGGCAGGGCGCATTGCCCCGGTTGCGGTCGGTCAGCTGCCCGGCCGGGTCGCCGGCGTGCATGCTGTGACAATCCATGCAGGACAGTTCGCCTTCGTCGTGACAGGCCGACTGCAGCAGCCCCTGGTATTCGTAGGCGGTCAGCCGGGGCGTGCCATCGTCCCAGAAACGGGCCCGGAAGAGATCCTCCCGGCCGTCGACGGGGGCATTCGTGTCGCGCCAGATCGGGGCGACGTGCTCGTGCAGGTCGTCACCGGGGCGGTAGCTCGGGCCGTCGCGCATCCACTCGACGATGCGTTCGGGCTCGGCAGGCGTGCGCTGGGCGTGGCACTGGCCACAGACCTGGCTGCCGCGCTCGTGCCCGAGCCGCACCGGGTTGACGATGCTGTTGTCGCGGCCGGGCCACAGGCGCATGGCCGTGCGGGTGGCGAAGGCGTCGGCGCGCGCGGCGTGGGTGCCGCCCGGGCCATGGCAGCTCTCGCAGGCGATGCCCAGCTCGGCCACGCTCGAGTCGAAGCGCGTGTCGCGGCCGACGTCGACCGCCTCGCCGCGCCCGGCCCGAGCCTGCAGCGCCTCGTAATTGCTGATGTTGGGCACCGGGCCGGTGTTGTGGCAGAAGATGCAGTTCTGGTTCCAGATCGCCGCATGCTGGTCGAAGGGCATGTCGTCGGGTCCGAGAAACGCCGCGTTCATGTGAATCCAGCGCTCGTCGTCGTTGTGCCAAAGGTAGTGCAGGCGAACGAAGGTGCCCTCGTCGGGCAGGCGGGCCAGGTACTGCTGGTAGCGATGCGAGCCGACCGTGCGCTGGATCTCCAGGCGCGAGAGCAGCGCGTCGTCGTCGGGATCGCGGTACTCGAAGAAGAAGCGATCGCCCTCGCGCACCGGGCGGACCCGCCAGCCCCAGTAATCCAGGTTCCGGCCGTCGAAGCGTCCCTGAACGCTTTCGGCATCGGCGCGCTGGGTCATCGTGCGGTGATAGGTCGAATACCAACTCTCGTGGCGGTCACCGTGGCAGGACATGCAGGTCTCGGAACCGACGTAGCGCGCGCGCTCGGCGTCGAAGGGGTCCTGCAGCCCGGCGCGCGCGAGCATCAGGCCCCACGCGGCAGCGGCGACGAGCAAGGCCGGCAGGCATGCGGCCGCGATCAGGAGCAGGCGGGAACGGGACATCGCGGCTTCGGGCGGGCGGGTATCATTTCAGCCTCGATTATAGGGAAGCGCGACGGTGACGGATACGAGCACGGATGAGCGCGGCGGCCGGGTCTGGGACCGGTGGACCCGAGCAAGCCACTGGTTCATGGCCGTGTTGTTCGCCTGGCAGTTCCTCTCCGGCCACTTCGGCTGGCTGCCCGCCCTGCACCTTTGGACCGGCTACCTGCTGCTGGCCGTCGTGCTGTTCCGCCTGCAGTGGGGCCTGTTCGGTGCCGAAAGCGCTCGTTTCGGGCAAATGCTCGGCCTCCTGGCCGAAATCGGGGATGCGTTTCGCAGCCTCGGCCGGCGCCGTCCCGGGCGCTGGCGCGGGCACAATCCGCTCGGCGTCGTGTCGGTTTTCTTGATGCTCGCGCTACTGCTGGTGCAGTCGATCACGGGCCTGTTCGTCGAGACCTGGGGCGATGTGCGCGGCCCCCTGGCCGAGCGCGTGAGCCGAGACATCGCGCTGGCGATGGGCGACCTGCACGACGTGCTCCGGTGGCCGCTGCTGCTGGTGGTGCTGCTGCACGTCGCCGCCGGCCTCTACCACCAGTGGTGGAAGCACGACGGGCGGATCGCCGCGATCTTCCTGCACGGCCGACTGGCGGGCGCCGTCGAACGCCGCGGGGCGCCGGCCGTCGCCGGCCTGGTGGCGGCCGCGGCCGCGCTCATCGCGACCGGGCTGATCGCCTGGCTCGGTCCCGCGGCCTGAATCGACCGAGGCGCGCCGCTCAGGCCTTGTCCCGGTCGTTCCCGGGCGCGTCGCCGATGAAGGGCTTGATGAAGTCCATCGGCAGCGGGAAGACCACCGTCGTGTTCTGCTCTCCGCCGATTTCCACCAGCGTCTGCATGTAGCGCAGCTGCAGGGCGCCCGGCGCCTCGGCGAGCTTGTGCGCCGCCTCGACCAGCTTCTCCGACGCCTGCTGTTCGCCTTCGGCGTGGATCACCTTGGCCCGGCGTTGGCGCTCGGCCTCGGCCTGCTTGGCGATCGCGCGGATCATGGATTCGTCGAGGTCGACGTGCTTGATCTCGACGTTGGAGACCTTCACGCCCCAGCCGTCGGTCTGGCGGTCGAGGATCTGCTGGATGTCCTCGTTGAGCTTGTCGCGCTCGGCCAGCATCTCGTCGAGCTCGTGCTTGCCCAGCACCGATCTGAGGGTGGTCTGGGCCAGCTGGCTCGTGGCGTCCATGAAACGCTCGACGTTGATGACCGCCTTCTGCGGGTCGATGACGCGGTAGTAGACCACGGCGTTGACCTTGACCGAGACGTTGTCCTGGGAAATCACGTCCTGGGTGGGCACGTCCATGACGACGGTTCGCAGATCGACGCGCACGATCTGCTGGATGAAGGGGATCACGATGATCAGGCCCGGCCCCTTCACCTTGTAGAAGCGACCGAGCGTGAAGATCACGCCGCGCTCGTATTCGCGCAGGATCTTGATGGTATTGGCGACCAGCAGGACCAGCAGGACCAGTCCGACGCCGAGAAACGATAGATAGTCGATATTCATGGGTTCACTCCTTGCCCGATGGCTCGAGGGGCTTGACGTCGAGAATCAGGCCGTCGATGGCTTCGATTTCCACGAGTTGGCCGCGCTCGATCGGCCGTTCCGAACGGGCGCTCCAGTCCTCGCCTTCGAGGTGGACCCGGCCGCGCCCGTCGGTGAAGTCGCTGATCGCCTCGGCCCGGTGCCCGACGAGGGCCTCGCGGCCCGCCACCTGCGGCTTGCGGTGCGACTTGGCAGCCAGGTAGATGATGGCGAAGAAGACCAGGGCCGAGGCCAGGCCCATGACGGCGATGAGGCCGGGATTGATGGCCATGCCCGGCACGTCGGAATCCATCAGGATGATCGAGCCGACCACCACGGCGATGACCCCACCGATCCCGAGGATGCCCACCGACGGCACGAACAACTCGACCGCGATGAGCGCGAAGCCGAGCAGCATCAGCGCCAGGCCGGCGTAGTTGACCGGAAGAATCTGGAACGCGTAGAGCGCCAGCAGCAGGCAGATGCCGCCGATCACGCCCGGCACCAGGGCGCCCGGATTGTAGCCCTCCAGGATCAGGCCGTAGATGCCGATCATCATCAGCAGGTAGGCCACGGTCGGATTGGTCAGCACGCTCAGGAAGCGGTTGCGCCAGTCCGGTTCGGTTTCCTCGATGACCGCGTTGCCGATCTCGAGCGTGATCGTGCCGGACGCCAGTTCGACCTCGCGGCCGTCGATGGCCGCGAGCAGGCCCGGGATGTCCTCGGCCATCAGGTCGATGACGTTCATTTCCAGCGCCGCGCTGGCCGTGAGACTGACCGACTCGCGCACCGCGCGCTCGGCCCAGTCGGCGTTTCGGCCGTAGCGATTGGCCAGTCCGCGGATGTAGGCGACCGCGTCCTCGATCGCCTTCCGGCTCGAGGCGTTGCCGGGCGCGGCGGGTTCCGGCTCGGCCGTGTCTCCGGCGGCGGGCTCGGGGTCCTGCCCGGAGTCCGCCGCGGCGTCCCGTCCGGACCCTTCTTCGGCGGGTTCGCCGGATTGCGAAGGATCCTCCTCCATGGCGTCGCGCACGCGTTCCGCGGGCGACTGGGGCTCGCCGCCGCCACCGCCACCGCCGATCTGCACGGGCGTGGCCGCCCCGAGATTGGTCGACGGCGCCATCGCCGCGACGTGGCTGGCGTAGAGCATGTAGGTGCCGGCGCTGGCGGCGCGCGCGCCCGGCGGGCCGACCCAGCTGGCCACCGGCACTTCGGCATTGAGCATCTTCTTGATCATGTCGCGCATCGAGGCGTCGAGCCCGCCGGGCGTGTCCAGCCGCAGGACGACCAGCGCGGCGCCGTCGGCTTCGGCCGCTTCGATGCCGCGAACGACGTAGTCGCGCGTGGCCGGGCCGATGGCGCCCTCGACGCTGAGGACCCGGACCAGATTTCCCCGCT
Organism: Gammaproteobacteria bacterium; assembly: GCA_009908385.1. Lineage (GTDB taxonomy): Bacteria > Pseudomonadota > Gammaproteobacteria > Xanthomonadales > Wenzhouxiangellaceae > Wenzhouxiangella. The sequence goes on along the minus strand of JAAAPE010000091.1, from coordinate 4,764 downwards.
CGCCGCCCGGCTCCTGGCCGGTGACCGCCAGGCTCAACAGGCCGAGCGCCAACAGCAGCGCCGCGTTTGCGCGACGAAGGTACCGGCGAAACGGATGTCGCTGGCGTGTCTGCATCACCCCTACATTAGAACCTGCCGGGCGCGATCGCAACGTGTATGTTCGCTTTGAATCGGCGCCGCCTCGCCCCAAGCTCCTGTATCTGGCGACAAGACAACGCGGAGCGAACGATGAACGAACAGAGCATGCGCGAGCAGCTCACCTTCGACGGTGAGGAGATGTACCAGGAGGAGTCCTTCACCGACCGCAGGATCGGCAGCATCCAGCGGCTGACGCCGGTGACCGCCGACGGTGAGCGCGACGAGGCTCGCCAGGTGCGCTACATCGGCCAGACGCAGGTAATGAGCCCGGCCGGCGCGCTGCCCATCAGCTTCGAGCTCGAAGTCGACTCCCTCTCGGATGCCATCGCGGGTTTCCCGGAAGCGGCCGAGAAGGCGGTGGAGGAAACCGTCGAGGAGCTCAAGCGACTGCAGCGCGAACACCAGTCCTCGATCATGGTGCCCGGCCAGGAAGGCGGCATGGGTGGCTCCGGCGGGATGCCCGGCGGCCAGGGCGGCGTGCCCGGGGGCGGGATCAAGTTCTAGCCGGGCGCCGGCAGGGCAGTGATTGCGGTCCTGTTGCTGCTTGGAACCACGCGCGGGGCCGGGGTAGACTAGGCGGACACTTGTGCCACCCTATCCTCGGCATGTCGATCTGCACGGTTCGTGCCCTGCCAGCCCTATGCCTCGTGCTCGCCGCTCCGGCGAGCGCGCTGAATTTTCTCGACATTTCGGATTCGGCGGGATTCACCCCCGACCACACCGACCAGACCCCGGCCGGCGGGATCTCGGTGGCGGATTTCAACGGCAACGGATACCCCGACATCTTCGTCACAGGCGGGCTGGGCACGCCGAACCGTCTCTATTTCAACCAGGGCGACAACACGTTCCAGGACGACCCGGCGATCAACGCGCAGCTGGCCGGGGAACGCTGCTCGGTCACGGCGGCCGCCGACTACGACAACGACGGCTGGCCCGACCTCTACGTCGGGTGCCGCTGGTCGGAAAACCACCTGTTCCGAAACATCGGCGGCGAGGGATTCGCCGACGTCACCCCCGAAGCGCTCCAGCACAACGTGCCCTGCTGCAGCAGCACCCGCACCGACGCGGTCGCCTGGGGCGACCTGACCGGCAACGGCTTCCTGGACCTCTACATCGGAATCTTCACCGGCGAACCGGACACGGTGCCGGGCAACCTCGACCGCATCATGCTCAACAACGGCGACGGCACCTGGACCAACGCCGCCGACGCGCTCGACCCCGACGCGCTGGTCAAGCCCGCCCTGGCGGTCACCATGTCGGACCTAGACGGCGACGGCCGGCCCGACATCTACGTGATCAACGACAAGAAGGCCGGCAACCAGCTGTGGCGCAACGAAGGGCCCGGCTGCGGGAGCTGGTGCTTCAGCGACATTTCGGAGGCCAGTGCCACCGACACGAGAGCCTACGGCATGGGGATCGCCATCGGCGATGTCGATCGCGACGGCTTGTGGGACATGTACTTTTCGAGCATCGAGGAGCAGCACCTGCTGCGCGGCGTCAGCCGAGACCCCCTGCTCTTCTCCGAGGACACCGCCAGCCCGCTGAACTACGACGGCATCGGCTGGGGCACGATCCTGGCGGATTTCGACAACGACGGGTTCGAGGATGCCTACCTGGCGGTCGGGCCGGAGGCTTTCGCCCCCACCGACCTGATCGACCAGGTCTTTCGCAACGACGGAGACGGCAGCTTCACGCGAGTCACCGAAGGGAGCGGACTGGACGCCGACATCCCCACGCAGGCCGCGGCCCTGATCGACTTCGACCGCAACGGCGTGCTCGACCTCGTCCTCCACCACTGGAACCAGTCGCCCGGCTACCGGCTCTACCGCAATACGACTTTCGAGACCGGCCACTGGATCGGTTTCACTCTCGAAGGCGGCGCGCCGGGCGTGAACCGGGACGCGGTCGGCACCCTGATCACGCTCAAGATGCCCGACGGCGCGGCGCAGCGCCGCGAACTCCGGGCCGGACAGTCACGTGGGTCCAGCCACGACCGATTGCTCCACTTCGGGCTGGGCGAGGCCACCTCGGCCTCGGTCACCGTTCGCTGGCCCGACGGCTGCGTACAGCGACTGGGCAGCATGCCCCAGGGCGCCTACCACCATCTCGTGCACCCACGCGCCGGGGGCTCGTCCGGCCGGATCCACGGAGATCGATTTGAAACCGAGTGCGAGTAGGGGCCCTTGCGGCCGAACGTCCTCTTCGATAGCGCGCCCGGGCACGCTGGCCTGCGCCATCAGCGCCTCGCTGATCGGCATGGCCGCGGGCCTCGCGCCGCCTGTGGCTAACGCCGCGCAGGGCGTGCAGCTGCCGCCGGCGTCCCGACAGTCCGGTGCCGGCGTCACGCAAATCGATCCTGCCGCGCATTCCGCCGCTCGGGTGTGGAACGAGGCCCTGCTCGGCGCCATCCGCCAGGACACGCCCCGACCCAGCGTGCACGCGCGCAACCTGTTTCACGTGTCCGCGGCCATGTACGACGCCTGGGCGGCCTACTCCCCCGACCTGGCCTGGCTTCACGATGAGTCCATGCCGCCCGCCCCTCAGGCTGCGCGCCGTGAGGCGCTGTCCTACGCCGCCTACCGGCTGATCGGCCATCGCTTCGAGGGCTCGCCGGCCCACCCCGCCATACAGGCGCAGCTCGACTCGGTCATGGCCGGGCTGGGCTTCGACTCCGCCGAGACCGGCACATCGGGCGATTCGCCGGCCGCGCTGGGCAACCGCGTCGCGGAGACCTACATCCAGTTCGGGCTGGGCGACGGTTCCAACGAGCCCGGCAACTACAGCGACACCCTCGGCTACAACCCGATCAACGTGCCCATGCTGGTGCAGCTTCCGGGCACGGGCGGGCTTGCCGACATCAACCGCTGGCAGCCGCTGATTCCACCCGGCGCGCCCGGTCCGCAGACCTTTCTGACGCCGCACTGGTACGGCGTGGAGCCGTTCGCGATCGAGCGCCCGCCCGATGGCGGCCTCTACCTGGATCCCGGAACCCAGCCGCTGCTGGGGGGGCCGGGAGACGCTGAACTCCGTGCCAACGTGATCGAGTTGATCGAGTTCGGCGCCACGCTCGACCCGCAGGACGGCGCGACGATCGACATCTCGCCTGGCGCCCGGGGCAACAATACGCTCGGCAGCAACGACGGCGACGGCCACGCGCTCAACCCCGCTACGGGAGCGCCCTATGCGACCAATCCCGTGCTGCTGGGGGACTGGAGCCGCGTGCTGGCGGAGTTCTGGGCCGACGGCCCGAAGTCCTCGACGCCTCCGGGCCACTGGAACGAAATCGCCAACAGCGTCACGGACGCCATTGCGGTCAAGCGCGTGGGCGGAGACGGCCCGCCGGTATCCGACCTCGAGTGGGACATCAAGCTCTACCTGGCCCTTAACGGCGCCGTTCACGACGCGGCCATCGCCGGCTGGGAAGTCAAGTACGTCTATGAGAGCGCCCGACCGATCACCCTGATCCGCGGCATGGCCGAGTTCGGCCAGTCATCGGACGACACGCTTGCTTCCTGGCACCCCGATGGCCTGCCGCTGCTCGAGGGCCTGATCGAACTTGTCACGGTCGAATCGACCGCGCCGGGCGAACGCCACGAGCATCTCGCCGGCCACGTCGGCGAGGTGGCGGTGCGCGGGTGGCGCGGCCACCCGGCCGATCCCGAAACGCAGGTCGGCGGCGTCGGCTGGGTGCGGGCGGTCGAGTGGCTGCCCTACCAGGCACGCAACTTCGTCACGCCGCCTTTCGGCGGCTACGTCTCGGGGCACAGCACATTCAGCCGCTCCGCGGCCGAAGTGCTCGCAGGCTTTACCGGCAGCGAGTACTTTCCGGGCGGGCTCGGGGAGTTCACCGTCGAGGTGGGCGGCGAATTCGAACTGGATTTCGAGTACGGGCCAAGCGAACCCGTGACCCTGCAGTGGGCGACGTATTTCGATGCCTCCGACGAGGCCGGCCTGTCGCGAATCTACGGCGGCATTCACCCCTCCTTCGACGACCTGCCCGGGCGCATCATGGGCCACGACGTGGGCCGGGAAGCGCTCGAAGCGGCCTTTGCCCTGTTCGCCGAGCCGCAGGGCGGCGCCGGCCGACCGATCGCCGTTCCCACTCGCGCACCCTGGTCGATCACCCTGCTGATCCTGGCCACCGGCCTGCTCGGCTGGCGCCGGCTCGCTTCGAGCTGATCCCCCCGATTATCGCGCCTGCCCGCCGGGCCTGATCCGCCCGGCCGACATGGCTGCCGCACCCGGCATGACGGCCCCCTCGGCAGTTTCCAAGCCAGGCCAGGCCTGATCCCTCCGAACAGGCGTCCGCACCGCCGGTCCCCATGCCTCCGCCCCGGCAGTTCCTGAGATTGCTCATGTCAGGGCCACTGCCATTCGCATTGCCTTTGGGCGGCGGCGCCCCTGAAGCAAGAGCAGCCCTTTGCAGGAAGGGAGGGGGCCCGAAGACCACCGAAACCGGGCCGGAGAATAGACGCGGTCGAGGGCCGAGCCGGCATGGCTCGAGGGGATTTTGCGACGGTCGCTTTCTTCCGACCCTTCGACAAAAAAAGGGCCGGCGATCGCTCGCCGGCCCGGAAGGCAGGACCGCCCGGTGGGCGGCCCGTATTCGTTGTTGTTGCCGAGCTT
>JAAAPE010000124.1 GCA_009908385.1 Gammaproteobacteria bacterium | reverse complement strand
CCGTGCCGTTGAGCAGAACGGCACCCGCTTCGGGTTCGATGAACGCGATCTCCGGCGCCGTGAAGTCGAGCTCGAACTGCAGCGTGAGCTGGGAGGCATTGCCGGCGAGATCGGACGCGACGACCTGAAGCAGGTGGGCACCTTCCTCGTCGATCGTCGTCCCAGAGGTGAAGGCTTCACCGTTGAGCGTGATCGTGACCTGGTCGAGATGAGCATCGGTCACGCCGATCTCCGGCGCGACGGGCACGTTGTGTAGTGAACCGTCGCTGAGGCCGGATACGAGGATCTCGGGCGGCGTGTCGTCGACGGTGAAGGCGCGGGGCGCCGAAACGGACAGGTTCCCCGCCGTGTCGCTGGCGCGCACACGTACTTCGTGCGGACCTTCCTCCAGCGCCTCGATCGAGGCTACGTAGTCGCCAAGCCCGCTTTCCAGCATCCCCGTCCAGGGACCGTCTTCGCCGAGACGGTACGCGACCTGGTCGATGGGGGAATGGCTGTCGGTCACCACGGCGGCCAGGCCCACGGGATTGCGAACGATCTCGCCCGCCGCGGGATCGGTGATCTGGACGTCGGGGGCGGTCGAGTCCAGCGCGCTGGCGCTGTCACTGCCCATCTGGACCCACGTGCCCGATTCGTCCGACCAGGCTTCGAGGACGACGGCGTAATCGCCCTGCGCATTCAACACGCTGTCGAACGAGACTGCACCCGAGCTGTTGCCGCCGGCGTCGACCGCGACCTCCTGCTCGACCTCGACGACTTCCAGCGGGGATCCGTCCGGCAGCGTGGCCAGGGTCAGGCGCAGCGGCAGCTCCGGATACGCGGTGCCGACCGGGGCCTGTACCTGCCAGGCAACCAGGGGCGCCTGCCCGAGCGCGAGCGGTGCCTGCGTGAAGGCCACGGAACCCGTCAGCTCGTCCGAGCCGGCGCTGTCGACCACGGTCAGGCTGCTGATGGCCGTTCGCAGGATCGTGGGCCCGGACAGTTCGAGGCGCAGATCGTGCGTGCCGGTCGACACGCCGTCGAGCGGCCAGCTGATCGTCTCGCTGGACTGGTATCCGGCCAGCAGCGTGCCGAGATTGCGCTGCCAGCGCTGCAACTCGTTTCCGTCTGTGTCGGTCGCTATCAGATCGAGCCGCGCATCGGTCACCACCCCGTTGCTGTTCAGTATCTCGACACCGGTCAGGATCCTCGCCGTTTCGTCCACGGCCACGACGGCATGCTCGGGCTCGAGGGTCATGTCGACCTGTGCGTCGAGCTGCACGCTGAAGTCGCGGACGACCTGTTCGAGCACTACTCCGTAGGATGTGTACAAGGTGGCATGCAGGGCGTACTGACCCGCGAGCACGTCTTCCGTATTCCAGCTCAGGGGGGCGTACCAGGTATCGCCGGCCGGCAATGCCTCGATGGCGCGCTCTTCCAGTTCGTCGACCAGGACGCCGTCGGCGTCGCGAATCCGGATCTCCACCAAGCCGGAAAATGCCGGCCCCGGATTGACGAGTTTCAGCTCGCCATCGAGCGGCTGCCCCGGCGCGAGGAAGCCGGACGCCAGCAGAACATCGAAGGCCGGCTCGCCGGATTCACCGACCACGAAACTCCTTTCGGCGACGTTGTTGTCGCGAGTGATTTCATTGAGCTCGCCCAGCGGGTCGATATCCAGCAGCAGTTCGTGGACGCCCTCGGTTCCGAGCTCGCCGAGATCCCATTCGATGGTCGCCTGCCCACCGGCCTGCAGGGACGGAATGTCCAGGAGTACGCTCTGGGCGGCACCCTCCGGCGGCGTCAGGACCACCAGCGCCTGGGTGGGCACACTGGCCGTACTGCCCAGATTGCGGACGACGGCCGCGGCCAGGAATGCTTCGCCGGGCGGACCCGCGGGCGGTTCGACGGTGAACGATTCAGCCGCGACGGCCAGGTCCGGTAGCGCCTCTTCCTCCAGCACCACGGTCAGGTCGGACGAAGGCACGCTGGCATTTCCGTCGCTGTCGACCGCGAAGCCGTGGAACACGTTCTCACCGGCCTGCAGCTCGATCTCGTCCATGCGGAACCAGCCGTTCGGTCGCGAGAGCGCGAGCCGGCCGTTCGAGTTGGATACGCCCAGGAGTTCCGAGAACCGCTGCCAGCTGATGGCATCGAACTCGCTCTCGAGCGGACCGAAGTCCAGCTGTTCGATCACCGCTCCGGACGGGAAGCCCACGATCCGGCCCTGACCACCCTCGAGCAGCAACAGGCGCGATCCATCGTGATTCCAAGCGGGCAGGGTCTGCGAGTCCGGTGACGCGGGCGTCTCCCAGATCGAGTCCGTTTCGGTGTCGAATACCTGCACGACGGTGTCGGCGACAGGGCCCGTGACGACCGCGAGGTAGCGACCGTCCGGCGACCAGGCCGGGCGCACGCGGCGAACGTCGATGCCGTACTCATCGAAGGTTCCGGCCATCAGGTCCATCACCCGCAGCCGGTCTGAACGCACCCAGGCCACCTGCGTCGAATCGGGCGACCAGGCATGGGTATTCACGTGGAAATCCGAGTACTCGGTCGCTTCGAGCTCCTCGATATCACCGTCATGGCGGTGCCAGCGGAACATCCCGAAGGGCTGGCCCTGCTCGAGGTAGCCGGCCAGCAGGACCCAGTTTCCGGCAGGCGCCGGCGACGCGAACTCGATCGTATCGAGTGGCGTATCGACGATGTCGGTCTCGCCGCTTTGGAGATCGACTCGCTGGTAGACGTCGGGGCCGGACAGGCGGCGCCACAGATCACCCATGGCGGGGTCGAAGACTGCCCGGTTGGCGCTTTCCGCCCAGGGACCGAGGACGCTGCCATCGACCGTGTTGAAGAGGCGATCCTGGCCCTGCATGGGCGCCCAGACCCAATCACCTTGCGACACCACGGTGCTCTCGATGCCAACTTCGTCATCCGGCGCGCCGAACCAGTACGCTTCCGGCGCAGGGATCGCCAGCGCCATGGCTTCGAGATGCGCCCCGCGCCAGAGCTCGACCGTGCTTCCAGCCTGCGCCACACCGGAGATGGACTGCAGCGGCTCCGTGACCGTGACGGTGTCACCGATCATGCCCGGGTTCAGGAAGACCGGCGGTTCCGGCGCAACCACGTTGGCCGGCGTTCCGCTCGCGACATCGCTCGGACCGCTCGAGTTGCCGATCTCGTCCAGCGCTTCGACGACGTAGTAGTAGGTCACGCCGTTGTCGAGCGGTTCATCGAGATGCTCCGTCGCCGTTTGCTCGACGACAAGTTCATAGGGCCCTTCCTCGGCCAACGCGCGGCTGAGCCGATACGAAGCGGCTGCCGGTCCCGACCCTGGCGCCCACTCGACCTCAAGCGCGCCGCCTTCGGCGGGCGCGGTCACGACCAGGCCAATCGGCACTGCTGGCGGCTGGATATCGACCTGCACCGATTGCGTATTCGACGGAGCGCTTGAAACACCGGCTTCGCTGACGGCATAAACCACGTAGGAATAATCGCCGTTGAGCAGGCCCTGATCCGTGTAGCTCGTCGGCTCTCCGGCCGCGACCTGCGCAAGCTCTTCGCCATCGCGGTGCAGGCTGTAGTAAGCGACGTTCCCGGACGCGCTCTCGTCCCAGGCGAGCAGGACATCCGAGCCGCTGACGGTAGCGCTGAGCACGACGGGCTCGGGTGGCTGCACGTCACCGATGCCCGCCTCGGCCGGCTCGCTTCGCTCGCTCTCGAAGCCGAATCCGTTGATCGCGGTCACTTCGACTTCGTAGAGACCGTCCATCAGCGCCTCGGACTGCCACTCGGACGCGCCGAGCAGCGGCCGGACGAGCACGTCGAGTTCCTGCAGGCCGAGCGCGTTCGAACCCGTCTCTTCGAGCGAAAGAACCTGGACACGCAGGCGATCGGTGCGATAGGGCATCGGGAGGTGAATCGCGTTTTCGACCGCCTCGTTGCCACGCACTCGCTCCAGCGGCGACCAGACGTCTCCGCTCCAGCCCAGAATGTCGAAATCCACCCCCTGGCGATCGGGAAGCCAGGCGAGATCGATTGCGGTCACCATCGACGGCTCGGCGAGCTCGATCTCGATATAGGGGCGCCGGCTCTGATAGTGGTAGTAAGTGTCGCCCCAGGCCGTGGCCGCATCGTCATCCAGCGCGCGCCAGGGGTCACCGTAATTCGACGAAGCATCGATCGGCGCGGGTGCCTCTTCGTCAGCCGGGATGGCGTTGCCGTTCCGGAAGACGCGGTAGCCAATGACATCCGGATCGGAATGATCGTCCCAGTCGGCGATCAGGACGTCACCGCTGTCTTCCAGCGCAAGGCCCTGGGGCGCCGCAGGCGGCAGGCCGTGCGTCACCTGGACGCTGGCAGGAATGCTGCGATCGCCTTGTGAGTCCTCGACCTGCATCTCGATCTGGTTATCACCAAGGAACAGGTCGACGGCTTCCAACGAGAACGCCACGTCTGCCGGGACGGAAACTTCCGGGAGGGGCTGGGCGTCACCGCCTGCGCTCACGCTACCCAGGGTGATCCCAGCCACATGGGTTCGACCCGTCAGATCGGTCACCGGGAAAGGTGTCGGTGTGTAGGGCTGTGACAGTTCGATTTCGTGGACGGTGACTTCGACAGTCGCCGAGGGCTCGGACTCGTTACCGGCCTCGTCGATTGCGGTGACGCGGTAACCGAGTTCCCTGACCTCATCCCAGTCGTTCCAATCGACGATATCGACATACTCGGTCGCGTCAATGGGCCCGTCAATGAACCCGAAGCCAAAGTCTCTCCTGTAGATGCGATATCCCTGGAGATCGTCATCGGGTACCGACTGCCAGCTCAAGGACACTTCGGTGCCGTCGACCACCGCAGAGAGCGCTAGCGGAATCTGTGGCGGCGTGAGATCGGTGTACTCAACGACGACCACCGGTGGCTCGGGATCCGTCAGTCCGCCGGTATCGCTGGCGAGTGCGCGAATTTCATACTCGCCCCAGGGCAATTCGCCCGGCGTCCAGACGCGACGATAGGGTCGCTGCGAGACCGGGTCGCCGAGGTTTGTCCAGTCGGTGTCTCCCTCGGCACGCCAGGCGAACTGAATCTCGGCGATGTCCAGATCCTCGCTGGCGGCGGTCACCCGCACCGACTCGTCGAAAGCAAGACCGGACAGGGGCTCGACAATGCTGACGGCGGGCGGCCGCCGGTCCAGCTCGGCCTCGGCCGGCTCGGATGGCGGACTGACATTGCCGGCCGCGTCGATGGCAAACACGCGGTAGGCGTGAAGCCCGTCCGGCACGGCCTCGTCGAGGAAGTCGGTTTCCGGAATGGCCAGCAGGCGCAGATCCTCGGGCAGATTGCCCGACCAGTTGACCGGATCGCCGTTGCGATAGAGCAGGTAGCCGAGCAGGTCGGGCTCGCTTCCGGCGTTCCAGTTCAGTTGCACGTTTTCGCCATCGACGATCTGGGCGCTCAGGCCGGTCGGCGCCTGCGGAGCGAGGTTGTCGACGACGACTTCGACGGACGCGGAGGCTGCATTACCGAAGGCATCTTCGGCTTCGAGCAGCAGGCTGACCGAGCTTTCATCGGGCAGCCCGGTCGTGTTCCACAGCGCCAGCGTCCCGGCCAGGACGGGCGTCGAAGACTGCTGGACCAGTTGTGCCGGGCCGGTGGCCGCCTGGACCCAAAGTTCGTAGGAAGCGAAGCCCTCGGCGCTGTGCGCGGTGCCGGAAACGTCCACCAACCCGCGAACCCGACTTTCGGCTTCCGGCCTGGCGATATGCACTGTCGGCGCAGTCAGGTTGACCACGATGTTCGCAGGCGCGGACGGCAGGCTTTCGTTGCCGGCCTCGTCCAGGGCGGTGACCGTATACTGATAGCTGCCCTCGAGCAGTGCCGGGTCAATCATGGCCGTGGAGGTCACGGGCGTCGCCGTGACCGGCTGACCGTTACGGAAGACATGGAAACCGGCCAGCGGAATGTCGTGGGCCGGCGCCTGCCAGGACAGGTGGGCGTCCTGCTGATTCTCGACCTGCGCGATCAGTCCGCCTGGTGGGGGCGGTGGCGCGCTTGCATAGTTGAAATCGCGCGTGGTTTCTCCGACATTGCCGGCCCGGTCCCAGGCCTCCAGGTGAAGTCGATAGGAACCACTCGTTGCCGCTGGCGTGGTCTCGACCAGCACGCCGTCGAAAACGCCCTGTTCCGAAAAGCCGATTTCGACCCATCCCCCGCTCAGCTGGCCCGCTTCGAGCGGCGCCATGCGGATCCGGTACGCCCCCAGATTCAGGTCAGCAGCGGTACCCGTCACCTCGAGGGAGGGACCCGCCCAGACCAGGGGCTCCGGCGTCAGGATCTGCGCCTGGGGCGGCGTCCCGTCGACGACAATGGTGCGCGTGATCTCCGACTCGTTGCCGGCCCGATCCACGGCCCGCAGCCTGAACAGGTAATTCCCGTCAGCCAGGTCCGGGAACCACTCGTATAGCACGGGATCTTCCGGCAAGGCGTCGGACTCGTGTACGAGCTGCCAGTCGGGCTCTTCCGAATCGACGGAAACGGCAAGGCTCCACCCGAGCAGGTAGTCATCATCCACGGCGCCGGTGATCTCATAGACCTTACCGGGCATCAGGTGACTGTCTATTGCGGGAACGTCGAGCTCGATCTGCGGCGGCGTCCGATCGATGACGAAAGCGAGGCTCTCCTCGCTGCGATTCCGGGCCCGATCCACGGCCTCGACATCCAGGCGATATTCGCCTTCGTCGAGTTCGTCGAGCGCGAGCAATCCGTACTGCTCCAGATCGCTCGCCTGGTCGATTTCGCCCGAGTCGATCGGGTTGTCGTCCTCGTCGAGGAGTTCGAACGACAACAGGTAGGGGTGCAATTCATCGATCCCGATCTCGGCAAGCCCCTCACCCTTGATATGCGGCGCATCCGGATAGATGAACGTCAGTTCCGGGACCGTTGTATCGATCACGACATCACGACCGGCCTCACCGACATGGTCGACGTCGTCGACCGCCTGCCCGCTGATAAGGACGCGATAGCGGCCGTCAGCCAGGACGATATCGTCCGTGTTTTCACCTGCCCATTCGATCGTATGTGAGCCTGCCCCGTGCGATTCATCGGCGATCAGGTGGAACAGAGGATTGTCTTCCTCGTCTGCGACGATCAGATCCACGTAGGCCGACTCGGCCAGAGAAAAGCCGATCGCGGTTGAATCCAGGTCACCATTGCCCGTCGGTCCGAACAGCGGCGGGGCCACGGTGAACGCATTGATCAAGGGTGGCGGCGTATCGAAGGTAATCGGAATCAGTAGCTCGGACTCGTTACCCAGCAGATCCTGCGCCTCGATGCGAATCACGCCGGGACCCGTCATGCCCGAGACATCACCCAGGGCCACGGTCCCGGTCTCTGGCACAGCGACTTCCGACTGAGCGAGCACACTCCAGGTCGTTGGACTTGCGCCGACGCCGAAGCTGACTTCATAGGTATCGAAGTACTTATCCGAAACACTGCCGACGACTTCCAGAAGGTTGGTCTCGATGGTCTGAGCTGGCTGCGGCGAATCGATCTGAATCAGCGGTGCCGAGGAGTCGACCTCCACTAGTTCGGCGTCGGCCTCTACCACACGGCATTCATCCTGAAAGGACGGGACGAGGAAGTAGAATCCATCATCCGCCCATCCATCGTCGAGCTGACCGTTCCATTCAAGTTCGAACTCGGCTGGAGAGAGTTCCGCGCTCGCGGGACCATCGATGCCCATCGGGTCAAATGTGCGTACCGGCTCCTCCGCCGGATACGGTGTTCCGTTGACGACGTTTGCCGGGTAAACCGACATCTGCATCGTCAAGGGCTCGTGCGTCCGGCCGCGAAACAGGATTTCTCTCAGGCTGGCGGCACCGTCTAGCGTCAGCATCGGCGATTGCCGCTGAGACCAGGATTGAACAGGCGTGGCCCCGAGCTCGGCGGTCTCGATTCTCGAATCGATTCGGATCCGTCGCGTTTCGCACGAACGTCCACCGGACCGACTGATTCGATTGGATTTCAGATCAAGGATGCCGTTCACGAATTGGGGGGAAGGCGGCGGCATGTCGAGCGGCAGAGGTGTCGCCTTTCTCGGGTCGAACGGATCCGAGAGTGGCGGCAACAGATCGGGGAAGGACACCGGCGTCTCTACCTCTGGTCCACACTCGCCGATCGGCCCCTCAACGAAGGAGGCTACATCCGGTGTCAGTGCAGGCGCATACTGAAGTCGATATCCGCTCTCGCCGACAAGGGACGGATGGCCCCAGGCCTCCAGTGCCACCGATGCCGCCCGGTCATGCCCGAGCTCGTAGTCTATCCCGATCACCGGATAAGACTGAGATAGGCACACTAGTGCCTGATCCTGCGGTGACTCGATCTGCTGGAAAGGCGATTGGGCACGAACAATGATGGGATCTGATTGGTCCCATACCTGGCCGGACTCGGCAGTCATCGTCGTAACGGTTCGATAAAGGCCCGGGGGCAGCCCCTGGAGCTGGGCGACACCCTGCGCAATCACCTCGGCGCGGGGGCAACTCGAATCACCCGGATAGAACGGTTCCGGGGCGCTCTGGTCAAACAGGACGTCGATCAGCTGACCGCCCGCAGTTTGCAGCTCCGAGCGGACATGGGCGTAGGTAACCGGATAATCCGGATCGTCGGGCGGCATGACCGTGATGCGAACAGCGCCGGCGTTCGATCCGCATTCCTGCGCAGGCAGGGTATGCACCTGCACGGTTGGGTCGTGTAGGCCGCATTCCGTAATGACCTCACCCTCCAGGGTTTCACTGCTCTCGGCCACTTTCAGGCGAGCGGTATAAGTGTCTTGCCTGTCAAGCAAGTACAGGCGCGCGCCCTGTGATCCGAGCATGTCCGGCTCGACTACTTCCATGCCGCCCTCAGGCGTTGCGACCAGGAGGTCGGCGACCGGAAAATTCGATGCTGGGTAGGGTCGCCAGAAAATCAGAGCGTGGCTTGTCAGGTCAACATCCGGCACCGGCGTCGCGAACCAATCGGCGTGGAAGAGGTCCTTGAAGCAGGTGGGCATGGGCTGCGCGACCGTTTGATCGCTGCAGCTCAGCGTGACCGACCGGGTTTCTTCGGTCCCGTCCTGATATCGAACACGCGATACGAGCGTCTCCGACGAGTCGCCTGCGTTCGGGATCCTGTAAGCTCGAGCGCCCCTGCCGCCAATCAGAACGGGCTCGAGAATTTCGGGGGACTGACCCGGCCGGATTCTGCGTAGCTCTCGGGACTGAAACGCCGGCGATGAGAAGGCCTGCCAGAACAGCAGCATATCGTCCCCATCGGCGACGATAGTCGTGTCGTCGAAAAACGGCTCGTGCTTTAGGGCCAGGCACTCTGCCCTGCCAACGTAATTGAGCCGCAGCGAAGCGGTATTGGAAACCAGGCTCGGAGACTCACTCCTGACCCTGACATCCATACTGGCAGAAGGGATCTGCTCGATGGGCAGCGAAGCCCATCCATCCCGAGGTTCATCAGGCGTTACCTCATAACTGGGGTGCCATTGCTCCTCGTCGGCCGCACGAAACTCGATCTGAAGATCGTCAATACGGTCCAGGCTGAGATCGAGAACGTCCAGCTTCAGCGAATCGGCCTCGGTCAGGGAGACATCAGCGCGCCAGGAGATACTGTCGCTGCCCTCGTCATTGAAGATGGCGGGATCGAACGCCGCCCACGCTCTGTTCGAGTCAGGAAACAGCTCGCCGGCATCGTCTTTTGCCCCCATGAGCATGAGATAGTCGCCAGGCCACTGGATCGGCCCGTAGGTCACGTTACCCGCCTCGTCCCCGGCACGGATGCGGAATTCCCGCGACGTGTAATCACCATGCGATACGCCGATCCAGCTCCAGTCGCCGACGGACCGGAACTCGGACCACTCGAAGGATCCGCTGCGCAGTCTCGACTCCAGAAACACCTCGGATATCGACGCATCCGAAATGTCCGCGCTGATCATTGCCGGCCTGGAATCGCCGAGCCCGCTGGGCCGCGGGGGTTTTTCCATGTAAGGTGGCAGCATCGGGGCCACTTCGACGGCCGGTGGCGTGTTGTCCACTCCGACCGGCACAAGGTAGCGCCAGAGCTCGAGGTTGTAATCACCATCCGGCACGATCGTGCCGGCATTCGAATCGCCGGCCCACGGGAGCGTATGGAGTCCGAGTTCGCCCGGCAGGTGCGAAACGACTTCATTGAAGACTTCCGTGCCGGCCAGATCGAGAACTCGCAGGAAAAACGGATTGGCCAGGAGTGCCTCGTACTCGAGAACGACGGCATCCCTGACGCCATCGCCGTTGGGAGAAATCAGGCGTGGTTCGGCTGACGAGAGCTCGATGACGGGCTCCTGTGGATCGACCGGCAGGATGACCCGACGCGTCGCCTCGTGGTGGTTGCCCGCCTTATCCGTCAACTCGAGACGCAGCAGCACCGGCCCGGAAATCGGGGGCGGCCACCGCAGAAAACGCGAGTCGACGATTTCCGAAGACGTCCATCCGGCGACTTCCTGCCAGGCGGCCTGGCCGTCGTTGGGAGACACATCGATGCGCCATGACTTCAAGTTACGGTCGGTTGCGAAGCCACCCAGGTCGAGATCCTCGACTGCGAGCACGGCCGACAGCCAGGCAGTGGGCCGGTCGAGGTTCAACACCGGCGTGGGCAGACATTCGGTCCCCCCTGCTCCGTCGGGCGTCGGACAAGCTTCATCCATCAGTGCGTAGCCCGCTTCACCGGACCAGAAACCCTCGACATAATATGGCCCCAGCGGCTCGAGCCACTCCTGTACCTGCCCCCCACTCCACCAGTAGAACCGGGGAATCCGGAATGGATCGACCAGGTGGAGACCGAAGCCGTAATGCGACGAGTCCGGCATCAGCGAATGACCACTCTGCCCTTCGAAAGGCCAGAGCGAATCGGAGCGCACCGCTTCGATTTCGCCGCTCAGTCGCTCGAAAGTGAAGAGCGTACTCCGGCCGGGCACTCGGACCTGGTAGTCCTCGCTTTCGGCCTGGATCACGTCGCTGAGCGCGAACATCAACCGCTCGCCCCGGTCGTCCCACCGGAGGGACCGACCTTCGCGCATTTCCAGCCCACCGGGGGAAGGCGAACCAGGAGTATCACCGAAGGACGGCGTGCCACAACAGTCCTCGGGCGGACCGAGTTTGGTGGCGATATCCTGAATCGCCCGGAACTGCCACTGCCGCTCGAGGCTGTCCTCGCCCTCAATCGTCATGGTTTCAGAATATTCAGGCTGGATCAGCGGAATCGCGACATTCAGCGCCTCCTGCTGCTGGGCCAGAACGATACTGATTTCACCGGAAGCGGCATTCGCAACTGCAAGAACGTCCTGCGTCGGCGACCACGACATTCCGAGCACGAACGCATCGATCTGGATCGGGGCTCCTTCCGGACCATGAATCTCGGTGCCGAAGAAGTGCGGAATGCTCTCGACACGGCTCAGTTCCTCGAGGGTCCTGTCGTCCTGTCTGAACAGGAAAACGCCCTCTTCCACGTCGTCGGCAAAATGCACGGCGGCGTAGCGGCCCGATGCGGCGACGTCCGCCCGAAAATTCGGCCAGTCCGTCGCCTGGACGTCCAGTATCTCGGTCCCACCCTGGAAATCGAGGAAAGCGAGCTCGCCTTCTCCGTGCACCAGCACCCCCTCGGAAAGAAGGCTGTACTCGTCACGTAACGGCCCCCAATCCAATTGGGCCGTCTCCACGATTTGCGCAGAGTCGGGATCGAGCGCGGAGAAGTAGCTCCCGTCGGGCCAGCCAGCCGAGTGGTGCAGGATGATCCGTCCGGCGTGCCCGAAACCGTAGAGGCTCAGCGAATCGCCATCGTTCATGGGCACGTCGAACACGGCTACGGAGTCAACGGAAGACAGTTTCGCCAGCCAGATCTGGTACTGACCGCCTTCCTCCGCC
>JAAAPE010000100.1 GCA_009908385.1 Gammaproteobacteria bacterium | reverse complement strand
CCGGGCACCCCGTGATGCCCGGCGTGCTGCTCCTGGAGGCGATGGCCCAGGCGGCCGGCTGTCTCGCCCACCTCGCCCGCGAGGCCAGCGGCGAACACAAGCGCCTCTTCTACCTCGTCAAGATCGACAAGGCGCGCTTCAATCGCGTGGTCGTGCCGGGTGACCAGCTCGTGTTCGAGGTCAAGCAGAAGCGGCTGATGCGCAACATGGGCCTCTACGAGGCGGTCACGCTGGTCGACGACAAGCCGGTCGCGAGCGCCGAACTGCTGTGCGCGGCGCGACCCGATCCGACCCCATGATCCACCGCACTGCCATCATCGAAGACGGCGCGCGTCTCGGCAATGACGTCAGCGTCGGCGCGTACAGCCTGATCGGCCCCGAAGTCGAGATCGGCGACGGCTGCTGGATCGGCCCGCACGTGGTCATCACCGGCCGGACCCGCATCGGGCCGAACTGCCGCATCTACCAGTTCGCCTCCCTCGGCGAGGCGCCGCAGGACAAGAAGTACGCCGGCGAGGATACGGCGGTGGAAATCGGCCGGGACAACACCATACGCGAGTTCGTGACCATCAACCGCGGCACCTCCGACGACATCGGCGTGACCCGCATCGGCGACGACAACTGGCTGATGGCCTACAGCCACGTCGCCCACGACTGCCAGGTCGGTTCCCACACGATCTTCGCCAACGGCGCCACCCTCGCCGGCCACGTCACCGTCGGCGACTGGGTCATCTTCGCCGGCTACTCCGGCGCGCACCAGTTCTGCAACATCGGTGCCCACGCCTTCCTGGGCATGTACGGCGGCGTCAACCAGGACGTGCCGGCCTACGTGATGGTCTCGGGGCAGCCGCCCCGCCCGCGCGGCGTCAACAGCGAAGGCCTGAAGCGGCGGGGCTTCAACGCCGACCAGATTCGCAACATCCGGGAAGCCTATCGCCTGCTCTACCGCAAGGGCATGCAGCGCGCCGAGGCCGTCGCCGAGCTGCGCGCCCGGCTCGACGAGCAGCCCGAGCTGGCGCTGATGGTCGATTCCATCGAGCACAGCAAGCGCGGCATCCTGCGCTGAGCGCCGCGGATGCGTGACGCGAAGTTGCGGGTCGTACTGGTTGCCGGCGAGGCCTCCGGCGATGCGCTCGCAGCCGGACTGGCCCGGCAGCTCAGGAACAGCGTCCCGGGTATCGAACTGGCCGGCGTCACCGGCGAATCGATGCGATCGGCGGGCGTCGAGCCCTGGTTCGATCTCGACGAACTCAACGTCATGGGCCTGACCGAGGTCCTGCGCCACCTGCCCCGCCTGGTCCGCCTGAGAAGATCGCTGATCGAGCGCATCGTCGCGTGGCAACCCGATGTCTTCGTCGGCATCGATGCGCCGGACTTCAACCTCGGCCTGGCCCGTCGGCTGCGCGCCCGCGGGATCACGACCGTGCAGTACGTGGCGCCCACCGTCTGGGCCTGGCGCGCCGGGCGGGCGGCCGGCGTTGCGCGGTCGGTCGACCTGCTGCTCACCCTCTTTCCCTTCGAACCGGCGCTCTTTCGCGCCCACGGGCTGGCCAGCCGTTTCGTCGGCCACCCCCTGGCGGACGAGATCGCCGCCACCGGCCTGGCACGCGTCGGCGAGCCCGACAGCCATGGCAAGCGCCCGCCGCGCATCGTGCTCCTGCCCGGCAGCCGGCGCGGGGAGATCGAGCGACACGCCTCGCTGCTGGCCGACACGGCGGCCTGGTTGCGACAGCGACGGCCCGAACTCGAGCTGCGCGTGCTCCTCGCCCGCCGGGCCCACGGCGAACTGCTCGAATCCCTGGTCGGCGAGAAGCTTCGCCAGGCCGGGGTCGGTGTGGTCTGCGGCGCCACCCGCGAGGGGCTCGGCAGCGCCGATGCCGCGATCAGCGCATCCGGCACCGCCACGCTCGAGGCCTTCCTGCTCGCCTGCCCGCTGGTCGTTTATTACCGTCTCGCGCCGGCCACCTACTGGCTGCTGCGTGGGCTTCGCCTGGTGCGGTCGCGCTTCATCGCCCTGCCCAACATCCTCCAGGGGCGTTCCGTCGTACCGGAGTTCGTACAGCGCGAGGCCCGGCCGGAAACGCTCGGCCGCGAGGCCCTGGCCTGGATCGACGACCGTCGGCGGCTGGCCGACTACCGTCGAGCCGCCGAATCCTGCCGCAGGGAGCTCGCCGCCGGAGCCAGCGAGAATGCCTGCCGCGCCATTTCCCGGCTGATCGGCGTCGATGGCCACTGACTGCTGCCAGGGACCGGTCGCGGGCGTCGACGAAGCCGGCCGCGGCCCCCTGGCGGGACCCGTGGTGGCCGCCGCCGTGGTGCTCCATCCCAATCGTCCGATCCCCGGCCTGGCCGACTCCAAGCAGCTCAGCGCCCGGCGACGCGAGGCCCTGGACCTGCTGATCCGCGAACGGGCCCTGGCCTGTGCCGTCGGGGTGGCCGATGCGGTCGAAATCGACCGCCTCAACATCCTCCAGGCGACCTTCCTGGCCATGCGCCGAGCGCTCGACGGGCTCGAACTCGAACCCGTCCTGGTACGCATCGACGGCAATCGCGCGCCGGTCCTGCCCTGGGCCGTTCAGACCCTGGTCGGCGGCGACCGCCTCGACCGGGCGATTTCCGCCGCGAGCATCCTGGCCAAGGTCTGGCGCGACGAGCTCATGCTCGAAGCGCACGCCGCGTGGCCCGAGTACGGCTTCGACCGCCACAAGGGTTACCCCACCACCGCGCACCTGGCCGCACTCGACCGCCACGGCCCCTGCCCGGCCCATCGCCGGAGTTTCCGGCCGGTGCGCCAGACGACGCTGTTCTGATCCCCCGGCGTTACCGAAAAAGGGGGAATCGACCCGCAGCCGCGGGGAGGCGATTTGAATCGCGTCACAACCCTGGGCTATAGTCCTCCGCGGGGACTGTAACCAAAATAGAGAGAGGAGAACCCGCATGATCCGAAAGACGCGAATCGTCGTGGCGCTCGTCGCGCTACTGACATTCGGTTCCGTATGGAGCGCCACCGGCGTCGCCTTCGTGCACGGAACCGGCAACCAGAGCGACGCCTTCAACGATTACTGGACCGGGGGCATGATCAACTCGGTGCGCCAGGGGCTACCCAACGGCGCCAACTACGTCGTCATCAACTGCCAGTTCGAGGAGTACATGTGGACCTCTGGCGCGGCCGGCTGCCTGGCCGGACAGCTGCACGACTTCATCACCAGCCGGGGAATCGACGACCTGGTCGTGCTCACGCACTCCAACGGCGGCAACGTGATGCGCTGGATCCTGTCGAACCCGACCTGGGACAGCCGCTACCCCACCATCATCAACAGCATCCGCTGGGTCAACGCCCTGGCACCCTCGAGCCTGGGGACGCCGCTCGCCGACGCGGTCATGCAGGGCAACATCTTCGAGGCTTCGCTGGGCTGGCTGCTCGGTTACCAGAACGACGCGGTACGCATGCAGCAGGAAAGCTGGATGCAGAGCTATAACGCCAACTGGCTGCTGGGTACGGCCGGGCGCCCCTCGCTACCCGTCGGATTCTGGAACGTGGTAGGCAGCGACGTCGTCTCCGGATTCTGGAGCGGCAACGCCTATTGCGGCGGCTACCAATACCAGGTCGGCCTCGAAATTACCCAGAACTGGCTCGACAGCTGCTCCGACGGCTTTCTCGAGTGCAGCAGCCAGAACGGCGCCGGCAGCCTGTGGTTCTACGACACCTGGGCGACCTCGAGTGGTCGCGTCCTGTCTCATCACCAGAGTCGTCGCGACTGCTTCAATCTCGACGTCATCCTGCGCAACGACCTGTGAATCGAATGGGAGCCGACATGAACAAGTTGACCATCATTTCCGCATGCCTGCTGATCGCAGGCAGCGTCTCCGCCGCGCCGGTCGAGTGGGCTGCCAGCCAGCCGGGCGACCAGCGCATCGACAACCTGCCTTCGTCCGAGCCGGCGGCACCGCCGAGCCGGCATGCCGAGTCCGAACCGGTGCAGTTCGCCTGGCCTCTGTCGTTCGATCGCGCCGGTCCGGCGCCGGACGGCCCCGCCACCGAGAGCCGCTCCTACTGGGTCGACACCGATGGCGCCGCCCTGGAAAACGGGGTCAAGCTACCGCTGAGCGCCCCCGCCGCGGTCGTCCGCATTTCGGCCCTGCACCAGGACAGCGGCGTTCTCCTGGATGCCGGCCAGCTGCAGGTCGACATCGACGGTCGTGAACTGCGCGTGACCCAGGGCGCCGGCGGCATCCGCCTGGTGACCGGCGCCGATCTCCAGGCGCAGGGCATGCCCGTGCCGGCCGACACCCTGGCCTTTCAACTGCCCGACGAGGGCGACCCCCGCACGCTCAACCTGCGACTGGCCGGCGCACCGGCCGAACAACCGCTGGTCGTGCACGTCTTCGAACCGAAAAGCGCCTGGACCGGTTCGATTTCCGCACCAAGCCACAATTGGCTGGCAGGGCAATCTCTCCAGCTCGACCTCGCCCTGAACGACGGTGAGCGCCGCATCGCGCCCGACTCGGTCCAGGCCGTCCTGGTCAGTCCCGACGCCGCGCATTCCTGGCCGCTGGAAGTGACCGACGACGGTTTCGGCCTGGTCGGCGCCGCACCGCAGGCGCTGCCGGATGCGGGTCAGGGCCTCTACGAGGTCTACGCCTACGTGCAGGGCCGCCGGGACGGCACCCAGGTTCGCCGGGATCTCAAGCTGGCCTTGAGTATCGCCACGCCCACCGCGCGCCTGGCGGGCAACGCGGACGCCAGCCTCGGCGAAGGCGTGAGCGTGGACGTCGCCGTCGAGGTGGCGACCGCCGGGCGCTACCAGATCAGTGGACAGGTCTGGGGCACGGATGCCGACGGCGAACTCCAGCCCCTGGCAATGGCCCAGTCGGCTGCCCTGCTCGATCCGGGTCAGGGACGCATCGGCCTGAAGGTACCGGCCGGGCTGGTGAGCGAATCGGGCCTGAGCGCACCCTTCGAGGTTCGCCGGCTCGAACTGCTCGACCAGGGTCGCATGACCTTGCTCGAACGCCGGATCGGCGGACTGAAGATCGGCCAGGAACGGCCGCAACAGGGCCCGGGATCCACGATCGAGTACTGATCCCGCCGCGGATCGAATCGCAGCCGAACGAGCGGCCGGCCCCAGCGCCGGCCGCTTGCCGTTCGGGCCGGCGCGGACGAGGTCTCAGGCGGTCTCGAAACGATCGGGCGCGCGATCCGGCGCGTCGACGCGTTGAAGCTCGTCGACCCGCGCACCCGGCGGGCCTTCGCTCAGCCAGGCCTCGAGCCGGTCGAGCGACTCCGGATCACCGGCGGCCAGCACCTCGACTCGTCCGTCGCTGAGGTTGACGGCGTGCCCGGTCAGGCCCAGCGGTTCGGCCTGTCGCCGGGTTGATTCACGGAAGAACACGCCCTGCACACGACCGGAGATCAGCCATTTGCGTCGTTCACGGTTGCTCATCGATCCACTCCGTGATCATTTGCGAGGTGACCGGCCCCAGCCAGGTCTGGACCAGGCGTCCCGTCCCGTCGACCAGGTGGGTCGTCGGCAGCACCCGCGGCGCACCCAGGTCGGCCGGCGGATCGTAGACGTCGACCAGGAGGATCGGGTAGCTGGCCGGGTAGTCTTCGAGGAACAGTTCGAAATCCGCCACGGCGGTATCCTCGAAGGCGAGCCCGAGGACGGTGATGTCCTCGCGGCTGTCGTGCAGTTCCGACAGGTCGGGAATTTCCTTGCGACAGGGCTTGCACCAGGTCGCCCAGTAGTTGACCACGACCCACTGCCCGCGATAGTCGGCCAGTCGGTGCACTTCGCTGCCGAGCCCGGGCAGTTCGAAATCCACCTCGGCGCTGGCACAACCGGCAACCAGCACGAGCACGGCGAACAGGTACTTCATCGGTCAACCTCCACGTTCGAACTTCAACAGCGACTTGATCGAGCGGTGCATGGCCTGGCGGCCCGACTCGTCGAGACCGCCCAGGGATTCGATCAACGCGCGATCCCAGAAACTCTCGACCGGCAGCCGATCGAGTTCCCCGACAGGCAATATGAACGGCCCGGCGCGATAGAGTTCCGCCAGGGTGATGTCCTCGAGATCGGTCGACAAGATCC
Source organism: Gammaproteobacteria bacterium (assembly GCA_009908385.1). Lineage (GTDB taxonomy): Bacteria > Pseudomonadota > Gammaproteobacteria > Xanthomonadales > Wenzhouxiangellaceae > Wenzhouxiangella. The sequence continues at coordinate 6,075 of JAAAPE010000100.1, read as the reverse complement.
AGTCACCCCGGTCGTCTGCATGAATGAAGCCGGCCCGGTGAAACCACTCGAGAATCCGACCGATCTGGGCGTCGCTGGCGGCTGGCTCGCGCGAGAGCAGCGCCTGCTGGGACAGCGCCCTGCCCTGCCGCTGGGCGTGCCAGAAATGCCCGAGCAGGCGAAGCGCCAGCAGCAGTTCGTGGCGGCTCGACCAGCGCCAGTCGCTCTTGCGGTAATTGAAAGTGGTCAGGGCGGCGGCGACGCTGGCGCCGAGCAGGACGACCACCCAGGATACGTAGATCCAAACCAGGAAGATCGGCACCGCGGCGAGGGCGCCGTAGAGCTTTTCGTAGGTGGGGAAGTGGGTCACGTAGAGCACGAAGCCGCGCTTGGCCAGCTCGAAGAGCACCGCCGACAGGAAGGCGCCGGCCAGGGCATGCCGCAGACGGACGCGCCGGTTGGGCACCACGAGAAAGACCAGCGCGAAGCCGATGAGGGCGACGAAGAAGGGCGTGAGATTGAGGAAGAAGGCCTGCAGCATGCCGCGCACCGCCTCCGGGGCGAGCAGGGGCAGCGCCGCCAGGTAGGAGGTCAGCGCCAGGGACGCGCCCATCAGCAGCGGGCCCAGGGTGAGGACCGACCAGTAGGTCAGCAGCCGCCCGGTGATGCCGCGCGGCTTGGCGACGCGCCAGATGCGGTTGAGGCTGCGCTCGATGGTCGACATCAGCAGCAGGGCGGTGATGATCAGGAACACGGTGCCGGCACTGGTCAGACCGGCCGTGCGGTCGACGAACTGATTGAGGTGCTCCTGCACCGCATCGCCCGCGGCCGGCACGAAATTGGCGAAGATGTAGCTTTCCAGCTCCGTGGCCCACTGGTCGAACACGGGAAAGGCCGAAATCACGCCCAGCATGACCGCCATCAGGGGAACCAGGGCCAGCAGGCTGGTGTAGCTCAGCGCAGCGGCGGCTTCGAAACAGCGGTCTTCCCGGAAGTGGCGCCAGAGGTGGGCGCCGAAAGCGCGCAGCCAGCCCGGATCGACCAGGGCGTCGATCCAGGTGGGTGCCGACTGCGCCGGCGTTGACAGCGGGTCGCGAGAAGGTACGCTACCCTCTTTGCCGGTTCCGGTTTCGGATGACTTCATGTCCATCACGATCTATCACAATCCGCGTTGTTCCAAGAGCCGACAGACGCTGGCCCTGATCCGCGATCGGGGGTTCGAGCCACGAGTCGTCGAGTATCTCCGCCAGCCGCCCACGCGACAGGAACTCAAGCGTATCATCGACTGCCTCGGGATCGCGGCCAGGGACGTCATCCGCAGCAGTGAGCCCGAGTACCGCAGCCTGGGCCTCGACGATGCCTCGCTCGACGATTCGGTCCTGATCGAGGCCGCCTGCGAGCACCCGAGACTGCTGCAGCGCCCGATCGTGCTGCGCGGCGAGCGCGCCCGCATCGGCCGACCGCCCGAAGCCGTCGAAGACCTCCTGACGTGACTGAAATCCTCGTCCTTTTCTACTCCCTGCACGGCAACACGCAGACCATGGCGCGCGAAGTCGCGCGCGGCGTCGAAGCGGTCGACGGATGCCAGGCCAGGCTGCGCACGGTGCCGGCCGTGGCGCCGGCCGACGAACCGGCGCGCCGGCTCGACGAGGAAGGCCCCGCTCGCGTGAGCCGGGACGACCTCGCCGAGTGCGACGGCCTCGCCCTGGGCAGTCCGACGCGCTTCGGCAACATGGCCGCGGCGCTGAAGTACTTTCTCGACGGCACGGCCGGCGAATGGTTCTCCGGGACACTGGCGGGCAAGCCCGCCGGCGTATTCACGTCGACCGCGACCCTGCACGGCGGCCAGGAGTCAACGCTGCTGAGCATGATGGTGCCGCTCCTGCACCACGGCATGGTGCTGGTCGGACTGCCCTACACCCTGCCGGAACTCTCGCGCACGAACAGCGGGGGCACCCCGTACGGGCCCAGCCACGTCGCGGGCACGGACTCCGAGCGCGCCCTAGACGACGACGAGCGACGCCTGTGCCGCGCACTGGGCAAGCGCCTGGCCGAAACAGCGCTCAAGCTGGGTCGGGAGCGATGATGGGCAAGGGGGCGTGTCGCTGGATCCTGATCGCGCTGATCGTGCTGCAGCCGCTGTGGTTCCTTTGGCTGGCCCCGCCGTTGCTGCTCGAACCGCTGGCGGCGGTGGTGATCATGGCCGGCCCTCTGCTGATCGCCCTGCCCTTCGCGTGGCGGCTGGGCAAGCGCGCGCTGGTGATCACCGGCTGCATCCTGCTGGTGCACTTCTGCCTGGCGGTGTCCGAAGCCTGGGTCAGCCCGCAAGCTCGCGGTCCCGCCGTCGTCCAGGCCGTCCTGGTCGCGCTGTACTTTACCGCGCTGAGTTCGATTCGCTTCGGACGCGGTCCGGATCAGTCCCCGAGCCGGCCGAGCGAGGACAGGCGCTCGAAGCCGTAGTCGACTTCCGGTGCGCGCTGGCCACGCTCGCGCAGCGCGCGCGGCAATTCCAGCCAGGCCTCGCGCAGGCGCTCGCTGCGTTCGAGTCCGAGTTCCGGTATCTGCCCGACGGGCACGCCCCCGTCGCGCATCTGACGGACGCGATCGCGCGTGACCAGGCCCGCATCGCCGTTGAGCAGGCTTCGAACCGGCGCGTGCTGCCGGATGATGCGCGGATAGTGCAGTTCCAGGACGCGCCGCAGCAGCGCGGCGGTGTCGGCCACCCGCGCCATGGCCAGGGCGAGCGGATCGGCTTCATCGCTGCGCGACGGGTTGATCAGCGGCGCCGACAGCTGCCGTTCTCGCTGCCCCGACAGCGCAGCCAGCTGGGCCTGCACGGCCGTCAGTATCGTATCGCCCGGAACCGCTTCGATCCGGTCGACGCGGTCCCCGGTGAGAAACCAGTCGCGCCATTCGGCGCCCTGATCCCAGTTGGCCAGGAGCCGCGCTTCGGGCGTGGTCGGCGAACTGGCGAAATAGGTCAGCCGGTTCGGCACGAGGCCGGGGTGCTCCTCCGGCAGGCGGCTCGAGATCGCCCCGCCGACGAGCTCCTGCGGACACTCGAGCGCCAGGATCTCCGGATCGTCGGCGGCGAACAGGTAGTGGCTCGTTTCGGTGTCGGTCAAGCGGTAGCGGAACACTGATCCGACCGAACCACCATCGGAGAACTGTCCGACCAGGTCGAAGCTCAGCCTTCCCCGATAGTCCGCCACCCGGCTGGCGGGATTGCGCCGGGGCGTCGCCGCGCGCTCGACCCAGCGAACGCGCTCGTAGCACAGATCGAGCTGCCCCATGCCGAGCTGGTCGGCCAGCAGGTAGGCGTTCGGGAACAGCCCGAGCAGGGCACGACTGACCGGCAGCTCCACGCGGGCGCCGCAGGCGCTCGACTCGTCGCATGGGCCCACCGTCAGCTCCTGCGGCCGATAGGCCGTGACCTGGTCAGCGGGGCCGTCGAGGTCGATGTCGGCACCGGGCCGGGTCACGACCGCGTAGAAAGCTTCGCTGGCTTCGGCCAGCAGGCGTTCGACTTCGCCCAGCGCCCGGCCGTGGCGAGCCAGCAGGCGCATGACCGGGTCGAGTCGACGGCTGCCCTGTCCCGTGATGCAGTCGATCCACTCCTCGAGGCCGTCGGCGTGGCGCGTCATCTGCGCGCGCAGCCGGTCGATCCGGGCCTGCGCATCGCCCCCGCTGAAAAACACGGGCCGCTGAGATACCCAGCGGACGAGGTGATCGACCACCATCGACCACTCGAGCACGTTGCGCCATTGCGGGGGCTGGCACTGGGTTTCCAGAAGCCAGTCGAGGTGTCCGTCGATGTAGGCCGCCCGCTGCCAGCTGACCAGGCCAAGCTCCCGCCGCAGGAATTCCACCGCGAACGGCCCCAGTGCCCCACCCACCATTTCTTCGCTGTCGAGGCCGTCCTCCAGCAGGTCCGACAGGGTGAGCGCACAACGCTCGAAGGTCTCGCGGGGAAGGGGGCCGACCAGGAGCGGATCTGGGTTGCAGCTGGCCACGGCCCTTCTAACCGGCTCCCTGACCGGCTGCTCCAGGTAAAAGGCCAGCTCGGGCGCGAACAGGACCAGTCGCGCATAGACGTCGGCCAGCTCGCCGATGGCCGGCTGCGTCGACTGCTCGGGGGCCGCCATGTAGGCCGCCGCGTCGCTGAGCATGGCGATCATGACAGGTAGGTCGACATCGAGGCTGCGCAGGCCACGCAGGCGCTCCTCGTCGAGTGATTGCAGGAAGCTCGACCATTCCCGGGCGCGTTCGTCCACCGGGTCGCTCAGCTGGGTCAGCCTGGCCAGCGCTTCCAGCACGACCCAGGTCATCTCGAGCGGGCGACCAGCCTGCCAGGCCGCGTCGGCTTCGGCCATCAGAATCCGGTCGAACTGCAGCGATTGCTCGACGCGGTCTTCGGACACGGACAGGGCACGCACCCGCTCGGCCTGCTCGCGCGCTCGGGCCAGCCGCTCGCTCCCGCCCTGCGGCCCGGAAGCCGCCGCCAGGGTTTCGAGCAGGGGCGCCCAGAACGCGGCCAGCGCCTCTTCCCGGGATTCGCCCAGGCGCTCGCCGACGCGACGCCACACCCCGGGCGCACGCCAGGCGACGATGCGGTGCATCCTGGCGAGCTGGCCGGCGGCATGGTCGCGCGCGAGCAGCGAATCGATGCCGGCGATCACGGGCTCGGGAAACCCGTTGTCGGACTGTCGCAGGTTGACCTGCCGCTCGTGCACCAGCCAGGGCAGCACGCCGTCCATCAGCGACACCTCGACCGGACCGATGCGCTGCAGGGAGTCGGTGAGCCGCAACACGATCGCATCGACCGCCTGGGCCCACTCTTCCGGCTCCCCTTCGCGCTCCAGCCAGGCGGCGGCAGCGAGCGTTCGTGTTCGAGCGGCTTCGGCGGTCGCGGGATGCCAGTGCAGCGCGAGGACATCGTCGGGCAGGGACTGGCCGTGCGCCCCGGTGAACGAAAAGCACAGGAGCAATGACCCAGCGATGCATTTCAGGCCGCGTTTCATGGCCGCTATACTACCTGAAGGCCTGCGCTTTCCGCGCAAGCACCACCCACCCGAAACGCATCAGGGATTCGCCTTGAAAAAGCTCAATATCCTCACGACCGGCGGCACGATCGACAAGATCTACTACGACGACAAGTCTGACTACCAGATCGGCGAGCCGGAGATCGGGCGCATCCTGAAGGCCATGAACGTGGCGTTCGACTGGGAGATCCGCGCGCTCCTGCGAAAGGACTCGCTCAACATGAACGCCGACGATCGCGAACTGATCCGCCAGGCGCTCATGACCAGCAACGACAGCCACTTCCTGATCACCCACGGCACCGACACGATGGTCGAAACCGCCGCCGCGCTCGGCGACGTGGGCGAACGGGTGATCGTGATGACCGGCGCGCTCAACCCGGCGCGCTTCATCGACTCCGATGCCGTGTTCAACATCGGCTGCGCCGTCGGCGCGGTCCAGGCCCTGCCCCCGGGGGTGTGGATCGCGATGAACGGGCGCATCTGGGATCCGAAGACGGTGCGCAAGAACCGTTCGGCCAACCGGTTCGAAGCGGTGGGTTGAGGGCGCCGGGGCGGCGGTTTGTGGTTTTTTCGTTCTTTGGTTTTTTGGTTTTTTGGTTCGGCATCCGCTGGGCGTTGCGGGGCGGCTGCGCCGCGGGGCCTATGGCGCTTTCGGCACTCGGCACTGTAGTCCCGGACGGAGCGCAGCGGAGATCCGGGACCTTCTCGCCGAATCGCCGCGCGTCCTGCTGCGCTTACTGGACCGTAGTCCCGGACGGAGCGAAGCGTAGATCCGGGACCTTCTTGCCGGATGGCACGGCGCCTGGCTGTTCTCAGCCGTAGCTCAGGGGTTTGGCGACACCGGTCATTGTGCGGGTCTCGACAAGTCAAAATCTGTTTCGCCCGGGCCCGCTTCGCGGGGTCTTGCGGTGGTTCGTCGAAGACGTGGTCTCTAGCGCGGAACGGGACGCCGTGTGCGGTGGCGTCCTCGACAAGTCAAAGGCGTTCCGGCCGGCCTGCTTCGCAGGCTCTTGCGCCGGGTAACTTTTTTCCTGCGCGAGGACCATCGAGAACC